>NZ_JBFTMX010000041.1:0-66786 GCF_056397205.1 Massilia sp. 05N420 | reverse complement strand
ACCCACCCGGAAGTGTCGCGCTACTTCATGCTGATCCCCGAGGCCGCCCAGCTGGTGATCCAGGCCGGCGCGATGGCCAAGGGCGGCGACGTGTTCGTGCTCGACATGGGCGAACCGGTGCGCATCGTCGACCTGGCGCGCACCATGATCGCCCTGCACGGCCTGACCGAGAAGAGCGTCCAGAACCCGGGCGGCGACATCGAGATCCGCTACGTCGGCCTGTTCCCGGGCGAGAAGCTGCACGAGGAGCTGCTGACCGACGGCGTGATCTTCCCCAGCGACCACCCGCGCATCATGCGCATGAAGGAAAACGCCCTTCACCCGAGCGTGCTCGAGACCTTCATCACCTGCCTGATGATGGCCTGCGAGACCCACGAACGCGCCATGATCGAGTCGATGGTCAAGGCCATCGTCACCGAATACACCCCGCAACTGGCCCCGGCCGCACCGGCGCCCACACCCGCGCCCGCCGCGCCGCGCCTGGGCCTGATCCGAAAATTCGTGCCGTTCCGTATCTAATTTAACGTTTGGCGAGGACACTCATGCGTGATGAAAGCAAACCGGCATATCTCGAACAGCTGACCGAGCGGCTGGGCAAGCGCGCGGCCGTGATCGGCATCATCGGACTCGGCTAGACCTGGCGCGCGTCGCCGCTCAGCGGGCTGATGCCGCCGCTCTCGCCGAGCGCTTCGTTGAGGGTGAGGCGGCCGTCGTGCATCGTCAGCGCCTTCGGGGTCAGGACTTCGCCGGAGACGAAGACCTTGCTCTCGTCGCGCGAATGCACGCGCACGACGTCGCCCGGGGCCAGCATCACGCTGCCGGGATTGATGCCTTTCTGTACCAGGTCGCGCAGGTTGATCCGGTAGCGCTGCTCGCCGCGCTCCAGCACGATGCGGCTCTGGTCGGCGCTCGGCAGCAGGCCGCCGGAACGGTTGATCGCCTCGACCAGGGTCATCGGGATATCGTTGATGGCCTGCAGGCCCGGCGACTTGACCTCGCCGTCGATGTACACGCGCTTGCTGCGGAAGGACTGGACCCGCAGCGTGACGTTCGGATTGGCGAGGTACTTCGCCAGCCTGATGGTCAACAGTGCGCGCGCCTGCTCCTCGGTCAGCCCCTCGACGCCGACCATGCCGATCAGCGGGTACTGGATGCGGCCCTGGTGATCGACGACGAAGCCCGGCGGCGAGGAATTGGCGCCGCTGGGATCGGGCAGGATGTTGCCGGGGCTCATGGCATTGCCTGCCAGCTCGGGATGATCCCATACCACGATGGACAGCACGTCCCCGCTGCCGATGGCATACGGCGGCGGATTGGCCACCAGCAGCTTCTCGAGGTCGAAATTGGCTTCCTCCCGATGCTGCTGGCGCTCGGCGGCGATCAGCTTCTCGGTGATCATTTCCGTCGGTGGCGCGGGCTCGTCCGCACCGGCCTGGTCCTGCGAGCGGAAATGGATGGTGGGTGCACAGCCCGCAAGAACGAGAACAAAAGCCGACGCCACCACGAAGCCGAGGACTCGTGCCAGAAATTGCGTATTGGAAGCGTTCATGTGTTGCCTGTCGAAATGTGCTGCCAGCCTCTGGCGATCAGAATCAGGGTAAGCCCCCTACCCGGAATGGCTTTGGCGCACGTCAAACGGCAGGCTTAGGTCAACAGTGTCCCCGCGACGGGGCTCAGCGCACCTCCTCGACCAGGCGCAGCACTTCGGCGAAGGTCCAGATCCGGCGCAATTCGATCACGTCGTAGTTCGCCGCCACGTTGGCCGGGAAGGCCGAGTAGCGCGCGTTCAGGCTGACGATGCGGCGCACCACGTCGTCGATGTCCGGACGCCCGCTGGAGCGGAGGATGGTGACGTCCTCGACGCTGCCGTCGCTGCGGATCGCGATGCTGACCACCGGATCCGTATGCACGGTTCCGCTGGACAGCTGGATCTGGCTGACGATGGCGTTGCGCTCGATCTTCTGGCGCACGCTGTCCAGGTAGAGGCGCAGCGGCACGTCGCGGCGTGCGRCATCGGCCAGGGCGCGCCGCACCGCCTGCCGGGCCTGTTCGGCGGCGCGCATGGCCGGCGGAACGGCTTTCGCGACGTCGATACCACGCAGCAGCTCGCGGGCGCGCGAACCGAAATCCCTGCCCGGCAGCCCGCGCGATCCCGTGCCGGCGCCCAGGTCGAGACCGTCGCCGGTACCGCGCTCGCCACGTGCAAGCGCATTGCCCGGATTGGCGGCCGCCGGGCCGGGCAGCGCGTCCTGACGGGCCAGCCGGCGCGCGGCTTCGGCTTCCGCCGCCTGCTGGCGCGCCAGTTCCTCGGCGCGCTGGCGCGCGGCGGCCTGCTGGGCGCGCTCCTCGGCCTGGCGCTGGTCGGCGAGCTGCTGGGCCCGTTGCTGTTCCGCCAGCTGCTGACGTGCGAGTTCCTCGGCGCGGCGTTGCTCGGCCAGCTGCTGGGCACGCTGCTGTTCGGCCAACTGCTGACGCGCCAGTTCTTCAGCCCGCCGTTGTTCGGCCAGTTGCTGGGCGCGCTGCTGCTCGGCCAATTGTTGACGTGCGAGGTCCTCGGCGCGGCGTTGCTCGGCCAACTGCTGTGCGCGCTGCTGCTCAGCCAATTGTCGACGTGAGAATTCCTCAACGCGGCGTTGCTCGGCCAATTGCTGCCGCGCCACCTCTTCAGCCTGCCGTTGCTCGGCCAACTGCTGGGCACGCTGCTGTTCGGCCAGCTGCTGACGCGCCAGTTCTTCAGCCCGCCGTTGCTCGGCCACCTGCTGGCGTGCCATGTCGTCGGCGCGGCGCTGTTCGGCCACCTGCTGCCGCGCCATTTCCTCAGCTCGCTCCCGCTCGGCCACCTGCTGCCGCGCGAGCTCCTCGGCGCGCTGTTGCTCAGCGCGCTGCTGCTCGGCCACCCGCGCCGCCTCCTCGGCCTCACGCTGCTGCGCCAGCTCACGCTCGGCCGCGGCGCGTGCCTGCGCGGTCTGGTCTTCATCGGCCTGCCGCGCAAGCTGGGGCGCCGGCGGCGTGCTGTCTTCAGGCGCCTTCGGCACCTCCGCCAATGCGGGCAGTTCGGGCTGCGGCAGGACGAAACCGGGATCCTCGCCGATCTCGCGCGCGATCACCTCGGTGTGCAGGGTCTCCTTCGGCGGCTGGATGCGCGGACGGCTGCGCCGGCGCAGGGTACGTCGCGCAGGTGGCGACGGCTTGGGCGCCGGCGGGGCCGGCAAGGCGGGCGCCGGATCGCGCAAGGTGAAGCCACGGTGCGGCGGGGGCGACGGCGCCGGCTGACTGGGCTGGGGCTTTGCCACGGCCTGGGTCGGCGCGGGCAGGACCGCGGCCGGCGGCGGCAAAGGCAGGCTGGCCGCTGGCAGTGGCAGCGGCGTCTCGACAGGCGGCGCCACCGGCACGGACGGCAATGGCGGCAGGGGCTGCACCGCCGCCGGCACAGGCGCCAGCACGATGCTCAAGGGCCTGCCCGCGCCCGCCCTCAGCCCGGGAATACCGAACTGCAGCGACAACAGCAGCGCATGCAGCAGCAGCGACACCAGCAAGCCTCCGGCCAGCCGGCGGTTCGACGGCGCCAGGCTGGCGGGGACGCGCGGAACAGTCGCCGCAATCGCGATGGGCATGGACATGCTGATGGCGGTTGGAAATATTGTCTAAGTGTCACATAGCTTATCACTCTGCAGTTCAATACGCGCGCACGGTTCGGAACGGCAAATCCGATCCCGGCTACAATGAAATGCCGCGTTCCGGATGAAAGGGGGTTGAATGTCTCCAGGATTTATCTTTGCTACGGGTATCGAAAACAGCAATCCAACCATCCAGAATGGTCGGGTACGGATGGATGAGCTCGAAAAATGCGGCCACTACAAACACTGGCGCACCGACTTCGACCTGGTCCAGGAACTTGGCCTGAAGGTGTTGCGCTACGGTCCGCCGCTGCACAGGACCTGGCTCGGCCCCAAGCGCTACGACTGGGAATTCGCCGACCTGGCCTTCAACGACCTGCGCCAGCGTAATATCGCTTCCATCGTCGACCTCTGCCACTTTGGCGTGCCGGACTGGATAGGCAACTTCCAGAATCCGGATTTTCCGGAACTCTTCGCCGAGTATGCCGGCGCCTTCGCGCGGCGCTATCCCTGGCTGCAGCTGTACACGCCGATCAACGAGATGTCGATCTGCGCCCTGTTCTCCGCCCTGTACGGCTGGTGGAACGAGCAGATGACGACCGACCGCAGCTTCATCACGGCGATGAAGCACTTGGTCAAGGCCAATATCCTGGCCATGCGTGCGATCCTGCAGCTGCGTCCGGACGCGTTGTTCATACAGAGCGAATCGACCGAATATTTCCACGCCGAGAGCCCGGCGGCCATCGGTCCGGCCGAGCTCTACAATGCCCGGCGCTTCCTCTCGCTCGACCTCAACTACGGCCGGCGCGTCGATTCCGAGATGTACGAGTACATGCTCGACAACGGCATGACGCGCGACGAGTACCACTTCTTCCTGAATAATAATCTGAAGCACCACTGCATCATGGGCAACGATTATTACCAGACCAACGAGCACTACGTCTCGGCCGACGGCCTGACGCGCTCGGCCGGCGAGATCTTCGGCTACGCCGTCATCACCCACCAGTACTACAACCGCTATCGCCTGCCGGTGATGCATACCGAGACCAACCTCTCCCAGGGTCCGCGCGGCGACGAAGCCGTGCAGTGGCTGCGCAAGGAATGGGCCAATGTGCTCCGCGTACGCAACAACGGCGTGCCGCTGGTGGGCTTTACCTGGTATTCCCTCACCGACCAGATCGACTGGGACACGGCCCTGCGCGAGAACAACGGCAATGTGAATGAGCTGGGCCTGTTCGACCTGGACCGCAAGATCCGTCCGGTCGGCATCGCCTACAAGGAGCTGGTGCGCGACTGGATGGAAGTGCTGCCGACCCAGAGCGTGTGCCTGCAGGTGCCGATCGTGATGCCGCACGAATTCCAGCGCGTCGTGCCGCCCTACACCGGCTGGCCCTTCGACGACGACGCCACCATGGCGCCGCGCACCGAAGAGCGGGAGTAAGGCGACATCCGGGCGCCTAGCGCTTGCGAGGAGTAAAAGTGTAGGTCTCGCCGTGCGCCAGATAGGTCACCTGCCGGTCCAGCCCGGCCGCCTTGAGCTCGCGCGCGAAATCCGCCAGCGGCGACTTGAACACATCGTAGTCGTCGTAATGAATGGGGATGACCCGCTGCGGCCGGATGATCTGCATCAGATCGACGCCATCCTTGCCATCCATCGTCACCTTGAACACGCCAAGGATGCGGGTGCCGCCCAGGTGCAGCAGCGCCAGGTCGATGCCGGGGAAGCGCTGCGGAATGTTCTTCAGGTCGTCGTACACCAGGGTGTCGCCGCTGATGTACATGCGGTAGCTCGGCGCGGCGGGATTCGCTCCGAAGTCGAGCACCGAACCCATCACGGACGGCAGCAGGAGCTGCATGCCGGCCTTGCCATGGCGTCCCGGCACGGCCGTGAGGCGCAGGCGCGATTCCCCCTTCTCGACCTCGAGCTGATCCCATTTCCCCAGGCCGATGGTGCGCCGGAAACCGAGTTTTTCGAGCGCGGCCGCGGCTTCCTTGGTGGTGACGATGGGCGTGTCCTTGGCCAGCTTCTCCTGGACCAGCTTGTCGAAATGGTCTTCATGCAAGTGGGAGAGCAGCACGAAATCGATCGGCGGCAGCTTGTCGAGTTCGATCGCCGGGTTGGTCAGGCGCTCGGCCGTCAGGCCATAGCCCAGGTGCACGTGGTCGCCCTTGTGCAGGAAATTCGGATCGGTGAGGATGGTGAAGCCCTCGTAGCGGATCAGGACGGTGGCCGTGCCGATGAATTGCACGCTGCCGCTCGCTTCGGTGGCCGGATTGCTGCCCGGCGGCAGCTTGAGCGACAGCACCTCGCCGCTTGGTGTGGCCGCGGGCGCCTGCTGGGCCTGCACAGGGACGGCGATCGGGATGGCCAGCGCCGCCAGCAGGGTGGCGCGTCCAGCGCTGGCGTACCAGGACCAGGGCAATCGGCAAGGCGGCATGCTTCCTCCTCTGTCATCCGACGGGGTAGTTGTCGGCATGGACGTTAACACGAACGCTACGGTGGCACCGTTCGCTAGCGGAGAGGAAATCTTGGCCTGCCCAGCTGGGTTCGAACCAGCGACCCTCAGCTTAGAAGGCTGAGCATGCACAGGTTTCCCGACGTTGATAGACATTCCCGTTTTAATCAGTTTCCTTATAAAACAGAGAGTTATACCAATACAGCTACATTTCCACATGGATTTACATTGATTCAGGTATACTGATTTTCCCTACACAGGCCCTACATGGGAAGACAGTTGCGATGAAGTGGGAAAACTTTACAGCCGGACGAGTAGCAGCATTTAAGTGCCAAGAAGGCAAAAAACAGAGTATTTACTGGGACGGAAAGACCTCTGGGCTTGGCGTTCGCGTGACGGCTGCAGGTTCAAAGTCGTACATCTTCGAAACTTCCATCRAAGGGAAGACGCTTCGCATCACTATCGGTGATGTTTCAACGTACTCCATCGATGCGGCCCAAAAAATCGCGAAAACGCACCGAGCGTTAACGGACAGGGGCCTAGACCCTCGCCAAGTCGAGGCGGACCGCCTGGCGGAAGCACAAGCTGCCCGAGATGCGAAGCAAGCCGACGCCGAAGCGAAGCAGGACGAAGCCCGGCGCAACGCACTAAAGCTGGGCGACGTATGGCCTATCTATGTCAACGCCAGAAAGTCGAAATGGAGCGCCGGTCACCTGCAGAACCACATGACGCTGAGCGCAGCGGGCGGCGAACCAAAAAAGCGCGGCAAAGGTCTGACTGTGGCCGGGCCGATGGCTTCGTTGATGCCCTTAGCGCTTGCAGACCTGACTGGGGAGCGGGTCGCTGCGTGGTTAGAGAAGGAAGCCGCGGACCGCCCTACCAACGCAGCCCAAAGCTACCGTCTACTACGGGCATTTATCCGCTGGGCCGCGGATACTTCAGACTATCGTGGCATCGTGGCCGCTGACGCATATAGCGCTAGCAAAGTGCGGGAGGCTCTGCCAAAGAGCCAGTCCGCAAGTGGCGACGGCCTGCAACGCGAACAGTTGCCGTTCTGGTTCGATGCGGTCCAAAAAATCAAGAACCCCGTTATCGCCGGATATTTGCAAGCTTTACTGCTTACCGGCGCTCGTCGCGAAGAACTGGCGGGACTGCTCTGGGCCGACGTGAATTTTCAATGGCGTAGTATGACCATCAAAGACAAGGTAGAAGGCACGCGCACGATACCGCTTACGCCGTACGTTGCGCACCTGATGGACAACTTACCTCGCCGTAATGACTACGTTTTCTCAAGCCCCACCTCGGCATCTGGCTACGTCGAGGAACCCCGCATAGCTCACACAAGGGCTCTCGCCACTGCCGGGCTGCCTCATGTGTCCCTACAAGGCTTGCGCCGTTCATTCGGAACCTTGTGTGAGTGGGTAGAAATGCCCAGCGGGATTTCGGCGCAAATCATGGGGCACAAGCCAAGTGCCCTGGCGGAAAAACACTACCGCCGCCGTCCGATTGACCTCCTCCGAAAGTGGCACGACCAAATCGAGGCATGGGTGCTGGCGGAGGCCGGGGTCGAGTTTGTCGCTACGACCTCCCGATTGCGGGTGGTGGCATCGTCCTAACCGAAACCGTATTTCGCCGATTTTTGGGTTCGGAGCCTTGCCAAGCGCGTAAGCCGTTGATTTTTATAGGAACCTTTCTCACCGCAAGTCCACGAAAAGGGACTTAGGAAAACGCCTCCCGGTCGGGACTTGAACAGGTCATACAGTTGCTCCCATCGCTAACCAGTCGGTTAGCACAATCAGGAGAACTTATGAATACTGCAAGCCTCGCCGCTGCGCTCGGCATCAAACCGCAATCAATCCGCAAGAGGTTTTGCGAAACTGGCGCGTACTACTGCCTCCGCCCCGTTAAGCTGCCAAACGGCCGACTCCGCTGGCCTGCAGACTCGGTCGAACAACTGAGCAGGGGCGAGTAATGTCGAAATCTCGCCGCCGCCAGCCCCTGCCGGACCCGAGGCAGATGTCGTTCTTGCCTCCCGTAGAAATCAACGCAACATGGCCGAACGAATGGACGCAAGCGCACACAGTACTGCAGCGTTTGCTTGCAGGTGAGCGCCTCACGCAGCCGAGCTTCGGGTTTACGTGCTGGCGCTTGGCAGCATGCATTAAAACCCTGCGCTACCTGGGTTGGGCCATCGCAGGCATTGATGTGCCGCGCCCTGCGATTTACGGCACTGGCAAGCCGATTCGCGAGTATTGGCTGCCCAACTGGGTTTTCGCTACGCTCGCAGCAACGGAGCCATCCGCATGAGGGCCACCGCGTTTGCATTCATAACCCTTATTGTCAGGGCCATATCAGATTTGATGTTATGGGCGTTCGTATGCGCCTTGATTGAGGCAGGCAAGTGATGAGCGGGCAGTTCCTACGCATCAAGAAGCTGACTGGAAAGGGCATCGTCGAGGTAGCGGCCCGCCACAATCACCGCGAGATTATGGCCGAGTTGGGCGCTAGCCATATCGACCCGGAGCGCATCGCCTTGAACCGCGTCCTGCGGGGGCACAGCACCGCGGCAGCCGTGGCGACTGAGGCGAAGACGCGCATGAGCGAGGCTGGCGTGAAGGCGCTGAGAAGGACCGCGGTAATGGCGCTGGAAATTATCTTTAGTCTGCCGCCAGACACGTCTGTCGACTGCGACCGCTTCTTTGACGATGCGGTTCAGTGGGCAGAGCGTCATTTCAACGTGCCCGTTATTAGCGCAATCGTCCACAAGGACGAGGCCGCGCCGCATTGTCACGTCTTGCTACTGCCACTTGTGGATGGACGCATGGTTGGCAGCGACTTAATGGGAGGGCGGGCGAAGTTGCTAGCGCTTCATAGCGCCTTCCATGCGCACGTTGGAGAGCGGCACGGGCTGAAGCGTCAAGCGTCGCTCCAGAAGGGTTACAGCCTCGGCGCTCGCCGTGAGGCTGCAAGAATCGCGCTCGATGTGTTGCAGGCTAACGGTGAGCTCTGCGGCACTTCCGACGCTGTGATGGATGAGCTGCGTGACCTAATTGCAGCAAACCCAGCGAAGCTTTTGTCCTTGATGGGAAGGACGATGCCTACGGAACAGGCGAAAGCAAAAGACACGTTTGTGGGGATAATGACTCGTCCGTGCAAGCCGGAGCCCAAACCTGTAGGGATGCACAAGAGCCACCCTATAGGGAAGGCAAAGGACGGCCCTATAGGGACGATGGATAGGAACGACCCTATAGGGAAAGCTCTGCCCGGCACTGTAGGGATGGATAGGGATGACGTTACGCAGCCAAGGAAGAATTACCAAACAGGGATAGCTCGTTCTGGCGCAGGCGCAGCAGACCTATCCCTATCCTGTGTAGGGAAGCGAATTCCACTTACAGTAACTCCTCTCCATACCAATACATTGGTAACGCAGCCCTTCAAGGCTCAGCCAATTAAGACACGACCCGCACCAGAAGAAGGAGATTACGCTCAGCGGCAGCCAAGACCAAGACTGGCGGGAACCGGGTGAACATGCCAGGAAAGGCGCAATCCGTGGCAACCAAGATGCTAATTTCGATACCTAAGCAGAGTCAGATGACGACAACACCGAACGCCAAACGCCTACAGGCGTACAAACTGAAAATGAAGGCAGCCGGGTTCATCCGGTTGTCGGCCTATATCCACCCATACCTAATTTCTGCATTGAAACATGAACGAAAATCCGGCGAGTGCATCGGTAGGACACTAGAGCGCCTTATTCTTGGGGCGGCACAAAAACGCCCGAAACCTGACTAACATTTTTCTTACGCATACGCGGCCGCGCGCGCGCGAGGGCGGAAATAGTGCGAAAGAGGCTCACAAGAGCTTGTCTATCCCTGGCGCAACACGCATCCCTGACATTGTCGTCGATGACGCTCGCCAAGCGCTTCGCGCACCGAAATGGCCTCAGCCAAGCCAGGCGTCGGTACTGGCAAGAAAACTGATTGGATGGCAGAGCCAGGTTAGGCATAATCGTTGCCTCAACCAAGGGCAAGTTTTCGCGAAAATCAAGATGAGCAACGAAACAAGCACAACCACTACGCTTCAGGGTCTGCCACGCAACCCCAAGCGAGAGGCCATCGACACAATGGCCGGGTACGACTACCAGATTTGGACGTCGATTGAAGCGTGGATGATGCTTGGCGATGACGAGCTCATCTTTTTGGAAGGTGCCGAAGATATCGACCAGGTAGGCGAATCGGACGCAACAAGTACGCAGGTAAGGCGTACTGCGAGCAAAATTTCCCTCAATACAAAGTATGCGCGGGAGGCCATCAAGAATTATTGGTCGACGCAGGAGCGCGAAGGTAACGGCCGACATATTCAGTACCGTTACGTAACAACCTCCGAAATAGCGCTAGAGCAGAATGCCGATTTTGCTGGCAGCACCGGCATCGAGATGTGGCACCACGCGCGTCATGATGGCACCGCTGCGGAAGTAATGCGTAGATATCTTATTGGCTCCCTCGAAGCCACTGGCACGTTGCTCAATTTTTTGGAAACGGCGTCTACCGCGACTTTACAAGAACAGTTGTTCCGCCGCTTCCACTGGGTAACACATATGCCCACCATCGACGTCGTACGCGAGAGCGTACTCGACAGGCTAGAACAGCGCGTCGCGGACCCCAGGGTTTCACGTTTTGAACTCTCAAAGGTACGGGACGTGCTGTTCGCTTACTGCTGGGAACGTGTTAAAAAAGGGGCCACCGACCGCGTACTTTCACGCGCTGCCCTGGACCGAGAAATCGAAAAAGCGACGACGGTGCACGTGGCGCTCCCCCTTGGGGCGGTCAGCACCATGCTTAGTGCTGCATTACAGCTACCAGCGCTTCAGCAGCACGTCGCGAGCATCGCTCTTTTGAACGCAGGTATTCCCGAAGTCCCCTACCCTTTGCTTGCTCGCCCCGACCTTGCCGCAACGCTGACCACGGCACTTCAGCGCCGACAGCCTACGCTTCTAACTGGTTCGGTCTTCAAAGGAAAAACGACCATCGCTGCGGTTGTAGCGACCGCGTTTTGTGCGAAGGCTTGGTGGATTAATTTGTCAGACCGCAGTGCTGCGCAAGTCAAGGATATATGTACTCTGTTGACGCAGCTGATTGAAAGCCCAGACGCCCCGACATTGATAGTCTTGGATGACCTGAGCCTTAACGCCTCGCACAAACGGGCATATAAAGACGCACTGCGGAAGCTGATACATCGAGCCGGAACCGCTGACAAATCCCTACTTCTTACGGCCCAAGGGCAGTCCCAAGATTTAAGTGCGGAAGCACAGCAGGATTTTAACCTGCGTTTCATTGAAGTCCCGCCACTACAAGAGAAGGAAATCGAGGCGCACTGTCACGCGCTAGGATGCCCTACTGTTGCCGATGCACAGATTTGGGGGGCCTTGGTAGCAGCGCAAACAGGCGGACACCCAAGACTCGTGCAGGTTCGCCTAAGGGAGTTGCAGGAGGCGGGTTGGCCAAAACTACGGGCAAACGACCTGTTAGGTACTTCACCTGCCGTTCAGACAGCGCGGCAACTGGCGCGTTCGCTGTTCTACGAGTCTGTGCTGCCGGCAGAAGCAGAGTACACCTATGTCGCTGCCGAGTTCACAGTACGTCCCACGCGGGAAATGCTCCTCCATTTGGGTGACATCGTGCCTGGGCTGTCGAATGCTGGGGATGTTATTGATAAGCTCTCTGGCAAATGGCTTGAGGTACACGCTTCGAGGCGCTATCGCGTTACTCCCATTCTTCGCGCCGTCGTCGACGAGAACTGGACTAAGGCGAGAATGCAGCAAGCCCACGTTTGGCTCTACGATGCAATCCTCAGATGTGCTGAGTTGTCGCCTGGAGATGGCGCCTCCCTCATCTTCCACGCTTTTGTGGCCAGAGATGGACGTCGACTTGCGCCGGCGGCTATGCGGCTGGCCACCATGGTGGATACCGACATCAAGAACGAAGTATATAAACAGTTATCTTGGCTGCTCGCGCTCCGTCCGTCTACTGGACCATACATTTTTCCTGAGCTGCCAATGGCAAGTCTCATGCTCAGGCACCTCCAGTTTAACGTTGCAGTTGCCGAAGGCAGCAGTGACGTCAAAGAACTCATGCTTGGCTGGCGCGATGAAGTTGACGCCCTCGACGACCCCTCAATGGGTTCTGAAGTGATGTTTAGCATGGGGCTACTGGTTGCGAATGTCGCCTTGCCGTTCGCCATCCTCGTGCGCTGTGCAGCATCACTCCAGAATACGAACTCGCAGATTGCTGAGATGGCGAAGGAGACTTTCCTGACAGCCCAAAGCGACGCTCCAAAGCCCGGGTTCCCTTCTAACGCGACTGTTTTTCAAGGCTACCTCGCTCTAAAAGCTAACGTTATACGCAGTCGCGCAGACTTCCGGGACGTCGTCGCGTGGCTGGGAACTGAGCGGGACCCTCATCTTATAGAGCAGTTTGACCAAATCGTTGAGTGGCCGTTCGTCGGAACGTTGGGTACTTTCGTACACTCTGCTTGGGTAAGCGACAGCCGAACAGAGGATGTTGACTGGCAGGAGTGGATAGTCACGCTGCGAGAAGCATGGGACGTTGCTGTCCAAAGAAACGCCCGTGCCTTCGGTCGAGAGATATCAAAAGCGCTCTCGATAATTTATGGTGAGTACCTTTCAGACTGGGAAAATGCGTCTACAGTTTTAACAGAAGCAGCCGTGGCATTCGGCGACTCTCCGATTTTGGCTGAGCAGTCAGCGAATACCCATTACGTCCGAGGAGAGTACGCTGCTGGCCTTGAAGTTTGGGACAGGTTGGTCGGAACCTTCGGGGAATCTGCTCTTACTGACCCGTTTGCGTATCGCCGCGCTGCAATCTGTGCAGCAAAACTTGATGATTGGCCAAAAGCTGCCAAGCTCTTTGCTGCTGGCGCCGATACGCTGCCAGCCTTTTCGGACATTCCTACGCCATGCGCCTTGCTGACAGATGCCGCCTACGCTTGCGCACACAGTGGCAATTGGAGAGAAGCCTCGGGCTATCTAAGCCACGCTGTCCTTACACTCCCTCCTAGCGCAAGTGACGAGGGAGATGCACAGTGGCAAATTGTTATCCAGCTAATGAGCGCAACTGCAACCTTAGTAATGCGGCGGGAGCTAGGCGAGTTCCCAACCGGAAGCGTAATGACTCAACCTGGCTATGCTAGCAATCCTGGGCTCACAAAGCCCGAGCTCAAACCGGGCCAAGCTCTTCGAGTGCAGGTCCTTAAAGCGCAGGTGGCGCTAAACGAATCATATTGGCCAGACGCTTCGGCAAGTCTTATGCACGCTGCCGCTGGCTTAACCGATGGGACGTATCCATCTGCACAGTTCTTCGCCAGCCGCGCCATGCTGCAACATCAAGTTGTGACAGGCGTCGACAGCAACTTCATCCTTTACATGGCACGGTTCGCCGCCTCGATGGTGTCCGCTAGCGCGCAACGTGGAGGTGCTGCCAGCCCAGAACAGGTGCGTTCTTCCCTCGAACCAATAATGCATGGGTTCGCGATTATCGGTCTACTTTTTGCAGATGATAGAGCTGGTGAGCTTGTTGAGTCGTGGATTGCCGAGACAGGTGAGGGAATAATCTCTGCTGAATGGCTCGCTCAGCTAAAGTCAGGGCTTCTGTCGCCTATAAACGCAGCTGGCATTGACGTGCGTCCTCTTCGCACGTCTGCTGCACAAGCGGGAGCGGCACTTGCGGTCTTAATCTCGAAGAACGGCACCCCACGACTAATGGCAGAGGCTCAGGGATACATTACTCGCTTCCTGAACCAAAGGTCTTGTCTGGACCCGGCAACGGGGCCATATAGATTACTCGTCGCTCGCAAGTTTGCGACCCATTGGCGCGAGTCGCTTTCGTCACCCCAACTATTCATAGCACCTCGCCTCTCGCTGGCACCACTCAGCGCGGCAATAAACGCCCTAGGGAAAGGTGAGGGTAGCTTAGGTGAACTGTTGTCAGCTGTAGGGTTCGCAACCGGCGTGGCCCTAGACGAAATTTCCAGCGCATTACGTGAATAGAAGTGCCGACGCAGCAACGAACATCGCATGGCGAGACTCGTCGTGTGGAGAACACTCTACCAACCAATCGTTCTGACGAGGTACGGCTTCGCAGTATATCTGCCCGGTTGTGGAAACGCCGGGAGTCACGTCACCTAGGCAGCGTGTAGGCTCAACAAGCATGGCGCCGCTTATTAAGCCTGAAATCCTACACCTACCCTACACGGGGTTGTGCAGCATCAAATTCGGGTCGCGCTCACGTCTAGGAGACGATGTAAGTGTTTGATTTTAATGGCCTGCCCAGCTGGGTTCGAACCAGCGACCCTCAGCTTAGAAGTCAGACACTCGCTCGTCAATTTGTGCTTTTAATTCAACTAATTGTGGCCGATGACTTGCGCTATTCATTTCGGGCAGACTCGACCGTAAGCCCATGATTTCATTAAGTCGGACAAAGTTGAATAGCGCAGCTGAGCAGGGCTTGATAGACCTTGTTTGCGTACTCATCGCTGCGGATCTTAGCTGCTGTCCTGATGCTCATTTGACRCACGTCGTGGTTGAGCATTCCATAACAGCTCAGCAATCACCTCAAACGCAAAGTCGCGGTCGAGCAAAAAGAACGCCGCATATGGGACGCCGTGAATGCGGGACAGTTCTATGGCGGCTGCAAGTATGGCTGCGCTCATGGATACGTGCGTCATGGTTGGTCATGTTTGGATAATCTCTCACCCGAACTGCTGGGTTTTGAGCCACCTCAAACATCGGAGTTTCCATGCGCGCGAACGACTCAGCCAGGGCAGTGATGTACGTTCGAATGTCTACAGAGAGCCAAGACTATTCGACAGACCATCAGCGCGCCAAGATCCGGGAATACGCCGTAGCGCATGGCCTCCCGATCATCCGGGAATACGTCGATGACGGAAAGAGCGGACTCGACATCAAACGGCGCGCTGGCCTGCTAGCCCTGATGAGGGATGTTCAGTCAGCTCAGCCCGGTTTCAGCCACATCATCGTGTACGACGTCAGTCGCTGGGGGCGTTTTCAGGATATCGATGAGGCCRCTTACCACGAACACACCTGTCGACGTGCGGGCGTCGAAGTCGTCTACTGCGGGGAAAGGTTCATAGAGGATGGAGGGCCATATGCATCACTGCTGAAAAGCATGAAGCGAGTAATGGCCGCCGAGTACAGCCGCGATCTGTCGGACAAAGTCTTCCTTGCACAGTCACGCTTCGTGGAGATGGGATTTAAGCAAGGCGGCTTCGCAGGCTACGGGTTGAGACGGCTGGCACTCAAAGCATGTGGCACACCGAGAGCGATACTTCAGCATGGGGAATCGAAAGTCTGCGCAACTGATCGGGTAACACTTATCTGGATGCAAGCTTTCAACTCCGAGAAAGCACAACCCTCGGGAAAATTGGGTCTTAAACACAAAGGTACTGGCGCCCATTATCGATCCACGAATGTTTGAGCAAGTCCAGCTCGAGCGGACACGGAKGACGCATAAACGGTCGAGCCAAGAACTGGTCCAGCTCTTACAGGCGTGTCATACCAAGAATAAGGGCATTAGTACAAGCATCATCACCGCTGACCCAACAATGCCTGACGTCGGCATATTTTGCCGCGCTTTCGGTTCACTGGTCCAAGCCTACGACGCTGCTGGGCTGCCAAGCGCGTCAGCATTTAAGTCAGCCGGGACGAAGAAAAGACTAGCATCAGAGCGACGAGACTTACTCAACTTGGTAATTCAACTCGCGCAATTTGCAGGGGCAACCGTCGAGCGCACATCAGAACAGTTCGTCCTATGCATGAACGGGACAATCCGAGTTCGCGTGGATGCGATCTCTTCCTATGGCCCTATTCGTGAAAAGCAGTACTGGCGGCTCTATCCCAAGCCAAGACTTGACTTCATTATTGCTGGGCGATTCGACACTAAATTGTTCCTCTCGCAGGATTTTCTTCTAATCCCTGCGCGCGACCTGCCAATGACGACCATCTATCTTAAAGAAGAAAATTTGGCGCAGTATGCGTCGAGTTTTCTGTCACTCCGTTTGATGTTTGCACTTCCCGAAGGCAATCATCAGGAGGGGAGATGAAACATCCCGCAGGTCGTGCTGCCATTTACGTTCGAGCCTCTACAGAACACCAGAACTACTCAACCGATCATCAGGAGGCGGCGCTGCAGGAGTATGCGGAGGCGCACGAGTTTCAGATCACGCGCGTCTACCAAGACAAGGGCCGAAGTGGACTGACTTTGCATGGCCGGTCAGGGCTTCTACAGTTGCTGACTGATATCCAGTCCGGCAGCACCGATTTCAACGTTATCCTAGTCTATGACGTAAGCCGTTGGGGTCGATTCCAGGACGTCGACGAGAGCGCCTACTACGAATATGCCTGCCGGCGCGCTGGAATCGCTGTTGCATACTGCGCGGAGCCCTTTAGTAATGACGGATCACCACTGGCAGCTGTACTAAAAGGACTGAAGCGCGCGATGGCAGCGGAATACAGCCGGGAGCTATCGGCTAAGGTCTTTCGTGCGCAGTGTCGCTTCACTGAAGCTGGGTTCAAACAAGGTGGTCAAGCTGGGTATGGGTTGCGACGCATCGTGATTTCTGCTGCTGGTCTGACAAAAGGCGTGCTCGGCCCTGGCGAGCGCAAACCTATGTCAACCGATCGTGTTTGCTACACGCCGGGACCAAGCGAAGAGATTGAGGTCGTCCGGCGGATCTACGACATGTACATCGTTGAGCACCTTAGCGATATCGGTATCGCCCGGCGACTGAATAGTGAGGGAATCGAGACCGGATTGCATCGTCCCTGGTCATCTCATCTCGTTAAGCAGATCCTCACAAATGACAAATATGTCGGCACATTGGTGTTCAACCGAAGCACCCAACGGTTCAGAACATCAAGACGACCGAATTCACCAAGTATATGGGTAAAGGTCCCTGATGCTTTCGAAGCCATCGTGCCCCATGAGAAGCTGGAAGAAGCGAGAGCCGAACGCCGGCGCCGAAATAAGCACTGGACTGACGACGAGATGCTGGACGCATTGCGAGACCTGTTCATCGAACATGGCAGGGTCACACCCGACTTGATCAATTCCGGCAGTGGCCCAGCCGTTAAATCATATGCCTTTCGCTTCAATGGCGTAGTTGCCGCCATGGATCTGGCTGGTGTCAGCAGACCTTCCCTGTCCCCTAGAACGCTCACCAGGTATCGCATGCGCTGTATTACACGCGATATGACCATCGAGATGGAAAGATGTGCGGCTGCGGCCGAGGCGCAGATCGATAAGATAAGCCCGCGCACCTACCGCCTAAACGACGTAACGGTGCGGCTCCTGTGCACCCGATGCAGATTCGAACGCAGCCATCCGTGTTGGAAGGTCACTTTGGCGCATAACCCTGTAGTGGACTTCGTGATTTGGGTACGCGCAGATCCAACCAATGAGCGTGTTGAACGCCTCTACCTGCTTCCAGTCGCCGACTTCCCCACTCACCTCTACATCTGGCCATCGACACGCACGCTTTCAAAATATGAACGATATGCATATCCATCGTTAGCCGCAATGTTTGGGCTTTGACAAGTGCGGCACCGAACTTTTCAGGCAAAAATCCGCTATCAATCTACTGTACTGGACAACTTTCCCGCAAACGCAACTTCTGGCGTTGGCTTGGCGCGCACCGGAACCGCTTGAGGCTGAGTTTGAATATGGGGCGTGGTGACCGACATCGGAATAAAAAGAGGCGCTTCGCGCTGCGGTCCCTGCCGCTTCACGAACCCAATGTTGATGCCACCCAGCGCCGGCCGCACGCTCAAGCGCAGCGGCGCCGGTGAAGGATCCTGTTCCGCACTCAGCGGTCGGAAATCGAAGAACAGCGTTTCGCCTTGCTGCGCCGCCAGGTGCAAACGTCTCAAGCTATCGGCGCGCACCGGCTGCTGTCTCGCACTATTGGTTGACGTCAGGCCCGGCCAGAACAGGAGCGCGCCACAGCTACCGCTTTTTAGCACCTGCTCAGCAGCCCAAAGCGCGTCCGCCGTTCGCTCGGACCGCAGCCACAACACCGACTCAGGCAAGATGCCAAGAGAAGCCAAGGCTAATGCCTGCGGCGCGTGCGGCGGCTGCAGCAAGACGATCTTGGACTTTGCTACCAATGTCAGCGCCGGAGCGATCAGACGCATCTCCCCGATTCCTGGTTGCTGGACCAGCAAATCGACGAGCGTACCTACCGGCCAGCCGCCACCCGGCAACTGATTTGACAGTGCAGGATGCCCGGTATCCACCGTCCGAGCGAGATTGCGTGCCAGTTGTGATGCGCGCCAGAGCGAAGGGTGAAGCGCCTCCAGCTCGGCTGCAGCGATCGCGTGAGTCATGTTATCTTTATGAAATACTGTATGTTTGTACAGTATAACGAGATATCACGGCGATGTCGAAATACCAACAAGCAAACGTGTCGGAGGAGTTATGGTAGATACTGGAATATTAGAGGACCTGGAAGCAGCGGACGAAGCGGCGCGCGAAATTGTTCCTGGAGTCGTGATGCGCTATCGAGAGAAAGGCATTCTTACTTGGGCACTGATGCATCAGATTGAAGATGAGGTGCTGGCCGAAATGGAGGCGACCGGCGTACATCCCAAAGCGGCTCTCAGCATAATTCGGTCGTCGCCGTTGCTGATGTACCCCAAGGATGACCGGCCGGCCTCGTTCGGCAATGCTTCCGTTGCTCCCACTATCTTCCTGGAGATTGAGAAGGCGTGGAACAGGGTTCACTAGCATTTACGCTGCAGCGAGCATTTCCGGCGTAACCGTCAGCCGAGCCACCTCACCAAATTGTTCATGATAGGTAATGGCAATGGCCTGCCGATCGGAGAACCATCCGCCGCGGGCCGCATGCGCGTCGCGTGCCGCCAGGGTTGAGTGCTGGACCACCTTCATGCCAGAGTGCTCCTTTTCTTCGACATGGTGGCGATGGCCGCAGTGGGCGTACCTTTTCGTGGTGGCGCCCCACATTTCTGGATGAGCCGTTGCGAAATACAGGGGCAACTGCCCCGGCGCTCGCTTGTGGCCGTGGTGGAAGCACAGCATCACTTTGCCGTGCCGGACGGCGTAGTACGGCAGCACTGCGTCGTTGATCGTCACCCGCGGCTCATCCTCATAGAGGATTTCAAATACTTCCGGTAGCACATTGCCGCTGGTGTATTCGTCGTGGTTGCCCTCCCCGCACACGATGTGCACCTGGTCGTGGCGCTCCAGAACCATTCGAATAATCGTTCGCATGATCCGGACTACTGCATTGATGATCTTGCGCGGCCGACTGTCAGCGTCCAGCAAGTGCCCATGCGCAGGGGTAACCGCCTTGTTCGAATCTTGGTGGACGACGTCGCCGAGGAAAGCGACAACGGCGCGTCGGGCTCGCGGTGCAGTCGCGATCATGTGGCAGAACGAGCCAATGATAGTCTGCTCAGCGATCGACAGATCCCAGTCGGCGCCTCCTTCGCGATGCCAAGCCAAGGCCCCAATGTGAGCATCCGTCAGTACGAAGAGGTTGCACAGCTTCGAGTCGGCGTGACCCGGCCCTACAGTCGGTTTGACGCGCGGCAGCTGGGCACTCGCCTCTGTCAAAATCGCCTTGATCGTGTCGAGCCAGGCTTGCTCGTCCGGATGCTGCCGCTCCCAGACCCGCTCGACGCCGCCAGGGCCACGCTGGACTGTTACCTTGCCCATGCGATAGCCGGGCGCCACGCCAGCTTCGAAGTGCCCCGGCGCATAACCGCGGGCGGCGGCAGTCTTCCTCAGGCGCTCGATACCCTCCTGCACTGCGTTCTTGTGCACCTTCARCTCACGTGCCGCCGCACGCATGCTGCCCAAGCGGTTCGACGCTTCGACATATTCCGCCTGGCGCGGGGTGGCGAATTCGATCAGCTTCGGGTCGATGATGGATTCTTTGGTCATGCTCTTCCTTTACTTGGGCCAAGCCTGTACCGTCTTCGCATGGCGAGAGGCGCAGTCGGCGTATTGGCGCAGCAGTCCGATAGCCCAGGTCTGCCAAACGTCGTAGTCCGGCGACTCGGGCTTTGGAACTTCCGGGCACGGCGCCGCGAGAGCGCTATCGAGGGATGGCTGAATTGGCGGCGTCGATGGCGGCGTCGAGGTTGCGCACCCGCACAGCGTCAGGACGACAATCCATAGGAAGCGGTTTCGCATTGCGCAGCTCCTTGGTGAGCGCCGCAATCTTGGGCGCGAGGATGTTTTGAACGCCGGCATACTCGGTGGCGGCCTGATGAATGGCCGCGGCGTCAGCCTGCAGGGTCGTCAGAGCACCTGTTGCTTGATTCGCCTTCTCAACCGCTTGTGCGGTTTTCAGCTTTGACAATGCTGATTCGAGGCGCCAGCCGTTGATGACCCAGCCGGCGCCGAACAGCAGCACGCCGGCGGCGATGCCTGCGCCGGCTAGGAACGAGTCGCGGTATGTCGCAAGGCGCGCGAAAGGAGTGGTAGCGATCATGCGACTGCCCCGCCCTTCTTCTGAAAGACAGCCTGCAGATCGGCCAGCTTGTTTTCGCGCTGCCCATACCCAGCGCCCGGCAGGGATGCCCACCGACTGCGACAGAGGCGTACCGCCTCAGCAAACCGCCCTGCCTCGATGGCGTCCATCGCCTTGCATTCACGGATCAGCGCAATGCACCATTTGTCCTGAGATACCGGACCAAAGTCCAGCAGGCGCAGCTGCGCCTTGTAGTGCTCCCAGTAGCGACCCATGAACTGATAGCGGCCCGCGGCGTCGGAGTTCTGCGCTTCGGAGCGGCGCCGCGGGTGTACTGCGTAGCTGGGAAACAAAATCGGTTGCGCCGGGGTCGATCCGACACAGACGTTGTAGCCGTTGTCCGACTTGATCAGCAGCCCTGCGCCGATCTCGCTCACAGCGATCATGTCGAGAAAGGCCGCGAGGTTTGGATGAAGTCCTGTCAGCGCCGGCATGTCATTTCCCCACATTGCGGATCTCGGCCGCGACTTCCGCCAGGTCGGCGTTCTGCCGCTTCGCGATGTAGTTGAAAAGCCAGCGCACGATCGCCCAGCCCGGCAGCCCGCAAGCGAACACCAGGCCAAACATGGCGACGAGTCCGATCGGCGAGTTAGCCCAGGATTGAAGGCCGAAGTGCTGGATTGCCGCGGCGCCACCGCCGACCGATGACGCAACGGTGGAGATGATCCCTACCGCCCACTCCTTTGGACTGCGCGGCGTCATCGCACACATCACGACGACAGAGGCCAGCCCCGCGCCGATCGCTCCAGCGCCGGCGGCGCCGCCCAGCAGTTTCCACCCTGCGGCGCCAGCAGCTGCGCTGGAAATTGGTTCACTCATGTTTTGCGCCTTCATTTGATCGGTGCAGGAAAAGAAAAACCCGCCGAAGCGGGTTGGGTCAGGTAAGTCAGGGCCGCGTAGAGCGTCCCAGGGTCGAAGCGTTCGGGATCCGGCATGCCGAGTGCCGCGGCGCAGGCCTCGCTGCAGAACCACTTGCGCTTATCGTCGCCGATGGCCGACAGAACGAAGTGCGCGTTGCCGAGATAGTCGTAGGGCTGGCCGTAATGTCTGTTGAACCAGTCCTCGGCAGCCGACGCCAAATCGATCGGCAGATCGACGAAGTCCCATTTCGCAGGGTCGAAGTCGATTTGCTTGAACCGCACGCCCCCATCCATCGCCGAGGATGAAGCAGCCGCGCCCCAAGGCATGATCAGCTCGACGTGCGAATACTGGCTACGGGTCCACCAGCGCACCAGGCGGTTATAGATGCCGGGCAGGCCGGTATGCGTTCCTTTATAGAAGGCCGCGCGCAGATTGCTCATGAAGCCCCTTTCATCAGGTTGGATAAATCGGCCTTGAAGGCAGCGACACGGGCTGCGATTTCGCCGCCATCGGCCGCATGCCGCACATCCTCCTTAGCGTGCAGCCGTAGGTCACGGATCCCGTCGAGCAGCCCGTACCAGGCGTCGGCGGTGCCAATGATGTCGTCAGCAGCCTGGCGCGCGGTCCAACCGTCACGGTATTTCGCACTTGCCCAAGTGGCGACCCCGCTTGGAACGTCACCATCGGGATAGCCGGCAGCCCTGAACGAACGCGCCTGCATCTCGACACGCTGGTACTCGAGCGTGTTGGTCTGCCGGCTGATCACTTCGGATCGAACAGCATCGGCGGCGCTGTCGATCGCGGAGATTGCACGGTCGACCAGGGCCGCCAACGGGGCCATCTCGACCCATGCCGGCGCGCCGTTGTTCCACATGACGGCCGAGGTGTCAGTCGGTTGCGCGGCCCAGTCGATAGGCTCGGCCAGCGGGAAGAGCTGCGCACCGGCATGGGCAGGATCCGGCGCACTGTCGTCATCGACCGTGACGACTTGCAGGACGCGCCCGTCAGGGTCGACCTCCGCATAGTGTTTTTCAGTTGTCATACCGCTCCGAAATTAACGTTGACGCTAAACGACGCATTTGCGGTGAACCCTGACGCATCGGTAACGTAGGCCGTGACGATGGCGCGCAGGCCGATATTTGAGCCGGACGCGCTGATGCTGACGGTGTCGGTGTCCGCGCCGCTCATGTAGATGCCGACCGAGTTCGCCGTGTTGGCAACATCGCCCGTGATGGTCCACGAGATTTTGTATGGACCTTTGCCATTGGTAGGCGTCACCTTGCGACTACCGATTGCCTGATTGGTACCATTCGCGCGGTTCGAAGTCAGGAGCCCACCCGATAGCGCGGCCGAGAACGAATTGACGAAGTTCGGGTTAATCAGGATCGTGCTGTCCAGCGTAAGCTGTCGGCCCGTGTAACTAAATCCCGGCATCGAGAGCGACCCGTCCGCTCCCATCTGGATATACCCCATCGAGGGATCGTTGGCGTCACCGAGCAGGATGCCATTCGGGTGGATCAGAAAGCCCGGC
This sequence comes from Massilia sp. 05N420, assembly GCF_056397205.1. Taxonomy (NCBI): domain Bacteria; kingdom Pseudomonadati; phylum Pseudomonadota; class Betaproteobacteria; order Burkholderiales; family Oxalobacteraceae; genus Massilia; species Massilia sp. 05N420. Next base: position 43,732 of record NZ_JBFTMX010000041.1, on the reverse strand, counting down.
CCAGCCGCCTTGTCGGCCCAGTTCCAGGTGCCGCCGAAACCTTGAGCGATGTAGCCGCCAGGCGCAATGCTCAGCGCTCCGAACGAACCACTTGCCGCCAGAAGCGAACCGCCGAATCCGGCATTGCCGTCATACGAAACGTAGAACATGGCCTTGCCGTTTTTCATACCGGCGATCCCAGATGGGGAGATGACGATACCGGTCCCGGCCGCGCTCTGCCCCTGCGTCCATGTTGCAGTTCCAACCGAGATGGCCCCACTGGTTTGTAGAGTAATTGGCCCTTGAAGGACGCCCCCAGAAGCTTTACTAATCTTGTCATCAATGGCGGCATTCACGCTGGGCAGTGAGCTGTATGCGCTAGCCCCCTGCTGCGCCCAAAGGTCAACGTTCTGCGCGAGGTTGCCGCCGACAAGAGTCCCGACAGGTGCACCAACAGTAGCGTTATCCTGCGGCTTGCCGTCGCCGCCAATATCGCCCCATGCTGCGGAGGTCAGGGGGCCAAACCTCACACCCTTCAGTTGACCGCCCATCGTATAGAACGAACTATCAAAGAACAGCGCGCCGCTGACCGAGGAGACCATTGAATAGAACTCGGCGCCGTTACGCAGCCAGCGAACCCGAACGCCATCGTACGTCACGTCGAACACGTCCGAAGGCGCGAAGAGTGGACCGTCAGAGGTCAGTTGCACAGGGCCGGCGAACGCGTAATAGCGCCCCATCTCGAACAGAATCGAGTAGGTGATATGGGAATAGCCACCATCCCAAAGAGGCTCCGTGCTCAGGCCGAAAAAAACGCGAATGTCGCTTGCGGGAGCATTGACGGTAGCGTAGGCCCCGCCAACATAACCATTTTTACTATACGCGTCGGCATCATAGGCTGTGCCGGTATTCCCTACTTTGGTCAGGGTGTTGCCGTCCACTGCAACCCAGCCATTGCGGCCAACGAGAGAAACACCAGATGCCAAATTGATGCTTGGTACCAGTTCGCTGTTCTTCGTTCCGACTGGCGCACCGTCAAGCGTCAGTCCGTCACTCGTCAGGATCACCTTCCCATCCGACTTGCGCTTGATCGTGATAGAGCTGCACACCAAATTGCCGTCGTTATCGACAGTGAACACACCGCCGCCGAGGTTGATACTGCCGGCATTGATCGCACCCAAGTTGGCCGTGATCGCGGACAACGTGGCCACCTTCAACGACGACCAATACGGAATCGACCAGGTCACCTTGTCGGTCGTCGGGTCGTAGATGCCGTCGGATTGGTACTGGTACTGCCCTGCCACGAGCGCCGGCACGGCCGCCGACCAGGTGCCGGTGATGCCGCCGCTGTTTGCTGCCGGCAGACTGCCCTTGCCGGTGGTCGGTGCTGGTGCGCTGGTCGCGTTGCCAGTGGCCGAGGCACAGTACGCCGTGACGTACGAAGCGCCCTGTGCGCCGGGGCCTCCATTCGTGCCGGCGTAACCGATTGCCATTACCGCCGCCGATTGCCAATTGAAGTTCGTGGTCGCATTGGCTGCGGTGTCGGAGACCTGCACGCTTGCGGCGAACAGCGTCATACCGAGCGACGGCGCCGCGCCCGGCGACAGCAGCCAGTTCGTCGGCGCCGCGCCGAACGTACCGTCGGACCACTTCAGCATCGCCGGACCAGTCGGCCCCGCGGGAATCGATGCTGCCCACTGGAAGACCTGCACCGTGCGCACCTGCAGGCCGCTGGCTCCAGTTGCGCCATTTTGGGACCAAGCTTCGACGGCCGCGCTCGCGTAGCCGACATTCGAAGTCGCCGCCGCGGCTGCAGCTGAAAGCGGTACCGACGCCACATACAGGCGCAGGCCTGGCGTTCCCGGATTCGCGGGAACGGTCGCGCCCCAGCCATCCGAGCCGGTGTAGCTGCCGTTGGACACGTTCGCCCAGGTGAAGGTGCTCGTGCCGCCGGGTTTCGCCGGCGCGGTCGGAGCCCACTGATACAGGCGCGCGACGGCGGTTTTCAGTCCGTCGGTGCCAGCGGCGCCATCCTGGACCTTGCCGACCTTCAGCGGCTTCGAGTACGTGCGCCCGAAAGCGGTCACGCTTGCGGTGACCGTCACCGACGCCGCTGTCGCATCAGCGAACGCCAGCTGTGCCGTCGTCGCCGTCTTGTTCGTCAGCGTGCCGCCGACGCAGGACCAGCTCACGGGGCCATCGAGCGCGGTCAGGTCCGCAGTAAAGTTGATCACGGCAGGCGCGGTCTGGCCGTCCTGGTCCGTGTGGAAGAACGGTGCATCCGACGACAGGTCGACCTTCGCATTCCTGGATGCGCCGTCGGCAGCGATTTCCACCGCCACCGACATGGTCTCGATCGATGTGACGCCAACCGAGTTCACAGCCCACATTTTCGCCATATAGGTGCCGGCCAGGACATCGAGGACGTCCATGGTCGGATCGGCCTGGCGCGGGATCGCCACCCAGTTATCGTTGCCACGACGGTAGGCGCCTTCATAGGCGACGGCGCCAGGCACAGGCGCGCAGCTTACCTGCAGGGCCAGCTTCTGGACGTCAGCCAGCGACACGGTGTAGCCGACCAGCGCAACCGATGCCGGCGGCGCCTGGCGAGTCACATCCAGTGCCGTCTGCGGCCGCGGCGTGATGGCCGTTCCATTTTCGACGAAATCGAATTTGCCTGGCTCATGCTGCACGGCCGTGATCGTGAACGTGACCTCGTCCTTCTCGGCCACCGACAGCACGCGAAACAGCGGCGCCGACAACTCGTCGCTGTCCACCGACCACACGGATTGTGCAATCGGCACGGTCGACCAGTCCGCATCCACCGTCACTGCGTCGCCGGCGACCGATGCAACGGCGTGGGTTTCGCTCGTGCCCGACGGCATGACCAGGGTCAGTCGATCGCCGGCCTTGACGGTTGGCGCCTTGTCCAGGGTGATGGTGCGGCCGGCAACAGCGCGCACGCGCCCGCCTACACGGCGCCCCATGCGGGACGGATCGGCGACCCGCACGATCTGGCCTGGACGTGCGATCGCGCCATCCATGCCGACGTCGAACGTGATCCCTTCGGTTTCCAGGCGCGAGGTGGCCAGTGCCCAGCGGCCGGCGCGCTGCGCCTGGCCCTGCGAGGTGCAGCCGAACGCCGTCAGGTCGACCTGCTGGATGCCGTAGCGTGCGATGCTGTCGGGATGCCCATCGACATACTCGACCTTCTTCTTGTAGCCGTCTTCCGGGTCGTTCCAGGTCACCAGCGCGACGGTGTAGCGGGTCCCTTTCTTCGTGCCGGTGCGAGTGAACTTGCCGCCGATGACGTTGGCAGCCGTGAAAACATAGACCGGGTCGGCCGGCATGTCGCTTGATGCGATGATCGTGCCGGCGCCCCAGTACGAAATGCCGCGGAAGATCGAAGCGATGTCCTGCAGCACGGCGTAGGCCTGCTTGCGGGTCTGCAGGTACAGATTGCAGGTGAAGCGCGGTTCGGTGCCGCCTTTCCCATCCGGCACCAACTCGTCGCAGTAGCGCGCGATCTTGTAAAGCTCCCACTTGTCCAGCTGGGCCGGGGCGATGCGGTGGCCCAAGCCATAGCGATCGTTCAGGGCGAGGTCACGAAACACCCAGGCCGGGTTGTCTGACCAGGACGGCTTGAACGTGCCATCCCAGGTGCCGCTGTAGGCACGCGTGCGGGGGTTGTAGTTGCTCGGCACCTGAATGATGCGGCCGAACAGATCATAGGCGCGCGTCGGTACGCTCTGGAACTGCTTCGCGTCGACCTGGATGCCGACGATGGCCGACATCGGGTACCGCAGCTTGGCGTCGATCACCTCGGTGAAGCTGACGATGTTCGTCTTGTCGACGATGCTCGCGACCGCCGAATTCGGGGTCAGGCGCGAAACACGGATCTGCCAGCCGGTGGTCGCGTGCGGCAGGTCGATGCGGGCAGTGCGCTGGTAGGCCGACATGGTTTTGCCGTTGAACGCGTTCGACAGCACGACCTGATAGGTGCCGCCATCCGTCGACAGCTCGACCTGATAGTTGACGATCGAGCCGCCGACGTCGCCGTTATCGGTATTCGCTTTGTACAGCTGATCGATGCCGAGCGTGATACGGATGGCCGACAGCGCGGTGTTATTGATGGCGCGCACCCATGGCGTGCCGTATTTCAGTTCGACGCCGACGGCAGTCTCGCTCTCGACATCGGGGAATCCCGGGATGTAGTCCTGATCCTGGGTGCCGATGCGCAAGTCGACGGTGACGCCCTGGAAATTGGAGGTGCCGTCAGCGTTCTGGACCGGAGTGTCGTTCAGGTAGACCGACTGCAAACCTTCGGCCAGGCCGAGAATCTCGCCCTCGGATACCAGATCGAGCACGCGCGCATACGATGTGCTGTGCAGGCTATCCGGTGCTTCATAGTGGGTGTGCGACGAGCCGCCGCCCTTGCCACCGCCGTGGCCGATGATGTCTCGCATTACTGATCCTCGAATAAGTCCCGGACGCGGGGAATTGATGGCTGGGAGAGCGGCGCGCCGACGTACGCCTGGTCTTCCGCGACAATGCCGGCCGAAATCACAGCCGAGCCGACGCGCATGCGGCCATAAAGCACCGGGACGGCACCACCCTGCATCGTTGTATTCACCGCGCCGCTGAAGTTGTAGGACGCACCGTTATCCGGGGTGATGGCCGCGGCGCCGGCCCCCTGCTGGGGCGACAGCGCCTGGACGACACCGCCGATCATGGTCATGTAGCCGAACTGGGTAAGGGCCCCGCCGATCGCGGAGCCTATGCCGCCGAGGGACGTGAACGCCGTCAGGCCCCCGGTCGCCCATCCGGCGACCACGAGTGCGGCTCCCAGCATTAGCGTGCCCAGAAAGCTCGACTTTGCCCCGGCCAGTACCGGCGCGATCCTGATGTCCTGCCCGCCGCCGGATAGGGTCAGTTCATCCTTGCCGATGTTCTGATTGCCCAGAAAGCAGGCGTACCGCATGCCGTGCTGGTGGCTGGTCATCAATTCATGCTCGAAGCCGGGTAGCAGCGCGCACAGGGCGCGAACCGCCTCCGCAGTGTTTTCGACGGCCAGGCGGTGGATGCGGCCGAAGCGGGCGCCCAGCTTTCCGTAAAGCCGAATCGTTCGAAGAGTTTCCATGGGCCTCAGTAAATAAAAAGCCCGCGTTTGCGGGCTGGTCAGGGTTGCGGCTGGTACCGCAGGATTCCTCGGGTTGTCTCGGCCCACATTCCGCCGTACACGTCACGGCTCGACAGACGGCCGTACAGGTGATGGAGCATCAGCCCGTCGCCCAGGTAGATGCCGGCATGGTTCGGCACGCCATTGCGCGCCCGGATCTGCATCAGGATGACGTCACCCACCTCGAGCGACGCACCTTCCGCCAGCTTGACGAAGCCGGCCTGCGGAAAGCCCTCCGTGTACAGGTCCGACTTCCCGTCGTTCCACCACTCGTCGGCCCTGGCAAACTGCTTCAGGGTGATGCCCCGCTCCTGCGCGTACCAGTCGACGATCAGCTGGTAGCAGTCCAGCACGCCGTGCGAGAACTGCCGGCCGACCAGCGGCGCCACGTAGCCGGATGGCTCGATCGTCACCAGCTCACCGGCCGCCGGCACGTCGTCGACCAGGTCGACCCGCACGATATGCCACGACAGGCCGGAGGCTTCGCACGACACAAGGTCGGCCTGGCTCGGTGCCGCCGGCGCATTCGGGTGCGAGTGCACGACGGCGACGACTTCGCCCAGCTCCTCTGCCGCCGCATATTCCTCGGCCGGCAGCACGAAGTGCTCGGCGCCCTGGGCGGCGTTCGTACATGGCTGGTAACGCTCGCGCCCCTTCACGACCAGCACCAGACCGCAGCACTCGCGCGGGTACTCGCGCTCCGCGTGGGAACGGATTGTCTCGATGGTTTCAGGGGTCATCGTCACCACCAGCGCGAGGCGTAGATCAATGGCGTTGCTGCCAACGCGAGCACACTAAACGCAACGAGCACAATTGCGATGCCGATACAACGGCGAATCCAGTTGTCAGTAATCAGGTCCATCTTGATACCTCTCTTCGGGTGAACTTCTACCCTCGATCTGCTATCATTCATCCATGTTCTTTCGTAAGTCGGTACGGAGGAAATAAAAAAGCCCTGACGCGTCAACGTTCAGGGCTTTTTGCTTTTGTGCTGCCAAATCCTATTGTGCTACCTATCTTATTGTAGCCCCGATGCTTTCTAGCTCTGGATCAAGGCCGCGGCCGGGAAGCCGCCGAAGTTGAGGACGCTCGTCGCACCAAAGCGCTTTTTGCATCCACCCAGCGTCTTCGAACAGGAGTCGAGCGCCGGATCGGCGACCGGGTTGTCGCTCGTGTCGAACATCGCCGTTCCGGTGTACCCGCAGTACGGACCGCGGTAACCGAACGGGCACAGATTCGCAATGATCTGCCGGCGCGGCAGCTGCGTATCCTGGAAGTCCAGCGCGCTCGACAGCTCAAACTCGACGACTTCGTTCGTTTCGCTCGTCTTCTGCTCGATGAACCAGACGTCGGGCGGAAATTCCTGCTCGGGATCGGCGGTCGGGTTGCCGCCGGCGAAGTTCGCCGCGTCCAGGTACTGTCCCAGCGTGACGTGCCGGGTCAACTTGGCGCCGACCAGGTCGTCCAGCAGGATGCACAGCGCCGAAATCGAGCCATCGACGTTGCCGACCGAGAGCTTCGGCGCCGGCTGCTGGCCCTCGCTGGTCTTGGCGAAGCCTTCCGCCTTGATTGGCCATGCCGTGTACTCGACGCCCTGCCACCAGATCGTGCCGGCCTGCTGGTACCCGTGAAAGCGCAGCAGTTCACCGCCAGCGATCGCCGTCGCATCGAGCTCGAACAGCTCGACCCGTGCGCCGGGCTCGAGACCTTGAATGTCTGCTGTGATCATGGCTGGAAGCTCTGTTCAAAGGTGGCGGTGACCTGCCACACGTCGTTGCCGATCTGATGCATCTCGTAAGACGCGCACTTGTAGAAGCCCTGCGTACCGAGCGGCGGAGTCCAGTAAAAGGACTGCCAGCCGGCGCGCAAATCGAGAAAGGTAGCGATCGGCTGCACATCCGCCTTGCGGCCGGTGAACGACAGCGGCCAGGATTGTGAAGCGTTATTGATGCCGTCTGCCGCGGTCTGCTTGTACCCATCGCCGAACTGCGCAGTCAGTACACGAAACGTCTTCGTGCCGGTCGGCTTGGCGTCATGTTTCCAGGTGAATGTCGTTGTCATCCTCTCCCCTGCTGGAGTTTCCAAAGCTGGCCGCCCTGTCGGGCCTCGCCCGCAAGCCACTGCTTAAAGCTCGCGTGTAGAGCATCGAGCGCCGCCCGAGAGTTCGCGCCACCGTCGCCAGCGACCTGAGTGTTTGAGCCGCTGTTGGCAATCGTCGTGTTGAAACTAATGTTCATAGGTGAACCGCCGCCCGATCCGATCATATGGTTCGGCGTGATCGAGCCGCTCGTCGACGGCGTGAAGATTTCCGGCCCCTTCTCGCCCACCAGGTACGACAGGCCAGAGTTCACCGGCCCACCGGCGGCGCGCGCTCCCGATACGCCGAGCGCTTGCATCAAGGATGCGCCCCACCCGCTCGTGGTATCGGTACCCATCGAGCCGAGGATCGATTTCACGAAGCCGCCGATCGCTGCCTTAGCCTGGATCCGCGCAAAGTCCGCAATGATCGAGGTCGCCAGCGAACTGAAGCTGAGCTTGCCGTTGGTTACGAAATCCGCGAAGGCATCCTCGGCGCGCCGGAAAGCACTGGTCAGGGCATCCCCGACCATGCCACCGGCGTTCTCCGACTCTTCCACGTACCGGTTCAGGGACATCCGGATATTTACGTATGGATCGCGCGCCTTGACGAACCCCTCACGTTCGGCTGCCGATCGCTCTCGCAACTGCGCGGCCTGTTTGCGATATGCATCTGCCAACGATCCGTCGAGGTCGTAGCCTTCCGCGATAATCGCTCTACGCTCCAGGCTAATCGCGGCGTCTTCTCGCTTGGCGATTATTAGCTCAAGAAGCTCTTCTGACGACTTGCCAATTTGCTCGTTATAGTCGCGCTGATCTTGAGCCTGCGAACGCAAGTCCAGAGCCTTAGCGTCTTGCTGGTCGTACAACTGGCCGTACAGGGAAGCCGAAGCCCGGTTCGCCTGCACATCAGCCAGCAGCTGATCCTGCCTTAGCTTGGTGCGGCGATTTTCGAGAAGCACGCGATTCTCTTCAAGCTGCCCGTTCAAATCGTCAAGCCTGGATCGCTTTTGTGCGCTATCGACTAGCTGATTCACAACTGCGATCTGATCCACAATGGCTTTGCGCCGGCGCGCCAGAGCGTCAATATCTAAGGCCGCATATTTTTCCAGAGCTTGTGACTCGCTTATCAGACCGGTAGTACGGTCGACAACGATTTGCCCGGCCTCTGGCTCTGCCTTCAAATCTCCGAGCGCGTTCTTACGACGGATCGCTTCAATCTGGCGCTCGATAGCTTCGGTTACTAGGTCATAGTTTTGGCGAATCAGGATGTCGCGCCGCATCTTGGCCTCGCCGCTTGATAGCCCAAGATCCGCACTTTCCTTGTCAAGCGCGACGATCTGCCTCTTCAGAAGTTCTTCTCTGGTAAGAAAGATGTCCGCGTCCTTGGTAATGCCTTTCCGTACATCTTCAGCTCGTTGGGTCTTCGCGTCTGCTGCTGCCGCCTTTTTCTTCTCGCCCTGTTTATCCCAGATTGATTTGACTTCACGCTCATTCGCCGCAATCGCAGCCTCAGCTGCTAATACGTCGGGATCCTTCGATGGATCATATTTATCGCCGTCTCGATCTCGACCGCGTTTCTTCAGCTGCTCGATCCGCGCAACGCTTTCTTCGTTTTCCTTGAAGAGCGCCCTGATCTTCTCGCTGCTGGTGGACTCACGCAGGTGCAGCAGACTATCGATCGCACCGCTGATGCCATTTTTGATCCTGATCCAGCCACGCTCCCACTCGGTCATAGAGTCGAGCACAGCCTGCTTTTGCTTAATGATCCCGTCAGCATAGGCCTGCTGGGCCACATTGGCCGCTTCAGCATAGCGGCCCTGGTCCTGCAGCGCCTTCACCTGGGCGTAGGTAGCGGCGGTCACGTTGTGGTATTTGGCATTGATCTCGTCGAGTCCCTGCAGCGGCGCTTTGCCGAGCTTCTCGAAGTCGGACGTCGTCTGCTCGACGCTGCGCCCCATGATCCGCTCGGCGTCGACGACCGCCAATGCAAATACCTGCAGACTTTGCGCCTGCACTTGGCCCGTTTGGACGAGGCCATTCAACGCTGCCACGGCCGCGCCTCGCGAACCGGACACCTGAGACACGCGCGCAGCCATATCCGCAAGCTGGTCGGCGGTGGTGCCAGCGGCGTTCCCGCTGGTGATGATCGCCATGTTGAAGGCGTTGATCTCGTCTCGCCCGTTCTTGTAGGCAAAGGCCAAGCCGATTGCAGCAGCAGTGGCAACTGTAAAAGGAGTGACCAGGCCAAGCACATAGCCGCCCAGCGCGCGCGCCGCACCGCCAGTCGAGCCGAACATGTCGCGCAACTGGCCACCCTGCTGGAACAGGATCGTCATTGGAGATTGTCCGCCCTGCAGTCCGGTCACGATATCGGTGAACTGCGCCGGCACCATGCGCAGGGCCGCAGCCGTCTGCGCCGCCGACATCTCGACCTGATGAAGGGGTCGCGCGGCGCCGCCGACCGCGTTATTCGTACGCGCTTGCTGCTGCTCGATCGCTCGCAGCTGGGCAAGATAGGGCTCCAGGGCGGCCGGGTCGACGCCGCGCTGCCGGGCGAGTACCTCGTAATAGGCGCTGCCCGAGCGGGAGCCGGCCTCCATCGCCGCCGTCTGCCGCTGGATGGCGTTGATCATGTTCCGCGTCGACGCGTCGACGTTGCGGGCGGAAGAGGCTGCGCTCGTCCCAATGCCTTCGACGGCGGTGTCGGCGTGCTCGCTCGCGCGGGCCACCGCCTGGGCCATCGTGCCGGCCTCGCGCTGGATCTCCTGGAAGCCAGCCCGGGCACCAGTGGTGTCGACCGATGTCTCAAGCGTTACGGCGCGGGTCTCGCTCATCTCAATCCTTCTCTCTCATCGCAGCCATAACGGCGTCTTCCATCACACGCATGTCGGCCTCGAGCTCGTCGTACTGCTCCGGGCCGAGGCTCATCCGGTCCATCTTGCGGAACATCACGTTGTAGTCGAGGCCCATGCCGGCGCCCCGCCACTGCGTCCGGATGTCACACAGCAGGCAGAACGCCTGCCAATTCTCGGGCCAGACCTCGAACACCTGCCCGTCGAAATCCTCCCGACGCAGGCCGGCCACGGCGAGTTCCTTATCGGACGGCGGCGCGGTGAACAGCTCGCGCGCCGCCGCCTTCAGTTTCCCAGTCGTCCCTCGACGATCGCGTCGCGGTAGGTACCGATGATTGCCGTGATCGCGGCCGGCACCTCGTCGGCCAACTGGGCCACGGCGGCGCGGTCGAACGGAACGTCTAGGTTCCATCCTTCGATGCAGCCCATGACGTAGGCGACGTTGGTCGCGTTCTCCTCGGCCACGATTTCGGCCTGCGACAGCTGCTTGCCTTCCGCCGCCAGGGCCTTGATCTTCTCGATCATGGCCTCGTCGCCAGCCTTGACCTGGTCGCGGATGCTGTCGGCGAAGGCGCCGAACTCAGTACGGGTCCGGTAGCTGTACGTCACCTCGATCTGGCCAGGCGAGCCGTCGACCTGCTTGAAGTGGACCGTGCGGAGGAAGTTCTTCGGGCGCTGGCCCAGGATGATTTTTGCCATGTTCTTCTATTCGGTCAGGGTAAAAAGACCGACGGGAATGACCCGTCGGCGGAAAGGCCGTGGTTACCGGCCGGGCAAAACGGTTTAGTAGCGGACGACCTTGTTACGCAGCGGGAACGTGGCCTTCACGGCCATGACGTTGCCCTTCGACAGCGACGGCGACTCGTTGAAGCTGCAGTAGCCGCCATACAGCAAGACGCTGCCGTCGGGCAGGATGCCGCGCAGCGCGGTCAGCTTCACGCCGTCCGAGAGCGCCTTCAGTGCTGCATGATGCGGCTTGGTCGGTTCGTCGATGATGGTCAGCGCGACGCTGGTCGCCGTGAAGCCGTCGGGCAGCATCAGCGGCATGTCGCTGTCGAGGATCGGTACCTCGACGTTCTTGCCGTCGCCCCCCGAGATATCGGCGACGGTCACGCCAGTGATCGGCACCCAAGTGGTGATCTTGCGCACCGAGCCCACGCCGGCGCCGGCCGGGAACAGGTTCGTGTCGGTCGTGTCGAGGCCTTCGAGGACGAAGTTCGAGGCTGTCGGGGACTTGACGCGGAAGATACGCCCGTTCGCCTTGCTCCAGCCGCCGGTGTACTCGACGTAGTCGCCGACGGTGAAGGTGTTGGTTGCCGTGCACACGGCTTCGGCTGCGTTGGTTGCCACGGTCACGCTGACCGCGGTGGCGAAGATGGTCGCGACCGCGAACGCAATATTGTTAGGCAGTTGCATGTGGGCCTTTCAAGTAAAGAGCCCGGGACCCGGGCATAAAAAAACCGCCCGAAGGCGGCTGGTTATGGTTTGGCGGGGGATCATCGATCAGCCCAGATACTGAAGTCCTGCATCGACGAATACCGCTCCATGTCGACGTCGAAATCGTTCGAAGGTGCCGCCTGCGGACTCGCCTGAAAGTCTGCCGCCTGGATCAGCGCGACCTCGATCTGCTGAATCGTGGCCTTCGCCTCCTTGCGGGAGTCGGAATAGACGTTGACCTGAATGAGCGCGTTTTCCTTCGACGCGATGGTGCGATCAACGAAATCGGTGGCCTCGCCCCCGATCTGCTGGAAGGTCAAGTAAGGCCGCTGCGTGTCCGTCGGCGCAAAGTCCTGGTACACGCGCGGGCAGACCGTCAACAGCACGGCGACCAGCTTTTCCTCAAGAGTCATTGTTCATCGCCTCTATCAATACGCGTTCGGCCGCATCCGCTGCGGCCTGGGCCTGCGAGGTTGCAGAGCGAAGGAACGACTTCGCCGCAACCTGCTTTGGCGCGGCCAACGGCACGTAGTAGGCATCCTTCACCGCCTGCGAAGCGCGCCGGCCGGGCTTACGGGTACCGCGCTTGCTAGGCCGGACTGCGGTGTAAAGCTTGCCATCCTTCCCCATGTAGGTAACGTACCGCTGGATGTGGCCAAACTCGACCAGATATCCGTGGGGCGCCGTTCGCTTGTTCCAGCTGATCTGATACGTTGCCTTCCCGGGCGAACTGTTCGCCTGCGAGTAGACTTGGTAGACGCTTCGGGCGAGGTTACCGGTAAGCTGCGGGATCGCAGCGACGTTGCGTTTCACCTGGTCGTACAACACTTGAGCAGCCGCCTGGGCCGCCGGGCGCGCTGCTGCTTCGGCCTTATCGCCTAACTCTTCCAGGACGTTTTCGAGGTGATCCAGGTTCAGCTGCAGAATGCTCACTTAATTGCCTCGCAGACCAGGAAGGCAAACGAGCGGTCATTGTCAGGGAGGATCGCCTGAATATCGAACGTCACGTCTTTATAGACCGCTCGCATAGTGGCATTGACGTCCGATCGAGCTCGGATCCGGATCGAAGCCTTGACGGCCGATGCTTCGGCGCCGGCTCGCATGACCTCTGCACCAGACTGGAACCTGACATCCGCCCAGATTTCGGAAGCCGGTACCCACCCTTTCGAAGGCTGTCCAACCGAGTCAACACCCTCGGCGCGCCGCATCAACTTGATACGGTGGTTCATAAATACACCACCAGCCCGTCTAGCAGGCGTTCGAAGTTGCCCTCTTTCGCGTTTGGGACAGGCGAGAAATACTGCTGGACACGCGCAAGAATATAGCTTTTGGCCTCGTCAGGAACGTCCGCTTCGGTCGGGCCATAGCCGCATGTGAACTGAACTTCCACGGCATTGATGCGCGCCTGCGTTGCCGGCCATGCCTTCCCCGGCACCGGCACGATGTATCCAGGCTCGCTCTTCGCGTCCACCAGGTAGTCCGCTGGATCCAACGTCTGCTGGGTGCCGCTTGTGTCGTAGAACTTGACGTGCACGACGCTGGCGATCGGCGCCTTCGGCAACTGGATCGACTCGGGGAAGAAGTCGAGCGTCACCTCCCATGTTTGAGTAACGAGCGCTCGTCCCGTCTTGTGCTCCGCATCTCGTGTGTATGCGCGCACCTCACGCGCGATGTCATCATCGAATGGCRACGTACCATCAGCATCGACGTCGACTCGCGCAGCACGGCGCGCAGCCTCCATCGACACCGCCAGTTCTGCCGGTGGGACGATTAGTCGTGTGCTCATCGGTAATTCCTTTGCGTTGCCGCCGGCCGCGGAGAACTGATCGCTGCCGGCCTGGCTTGATATTCATGACGTTGCGGCATGTAGCCAGATCCAGCAGGTGCGCGGGTATATTCGACCTGCGCGCTGTAGCGCAACTGGACCGGAGGGCCCTGCAGATCGAACGCTCCCGCTTGAGCGGGAATCCGACGCGCTGCCACGAGGACCGCACCACCGCCGACGAGCGATAGTCCGCCAGCACCGGCCAGCAGCCGGCGGCCCGCCGCCAGTCCGGCATCTCGTCCGGACAGAAGGAGTGCTCCGGGAGCCGCCTGCAGCTGACGTTGAGCGCGCAGTACGGCGCTGGATCCGACGACGCCGAATGACCCTGGCGCTGCAGCCAGCGTGTACGTCGACAGTCCCCCTCCCGGATCGGTGACCGGCTGGTAGATCATCTGCACCGACGCCGGACCCAACGCAAATGTTCCTGTCGATGCTGAAAGCCGGCGTGCTGCACGCAACGTCGCTGTGACCCCGGCCAGCCCGAGCCCGCCCGATCCTATTGTGAGACGACGAGAAGTCAGCATGCCCAAGGCTGGGCCAGCGAGAGAGAGCACTCCCACTCCGGGCTGCAAGCGGCGCCCGGTGGTCAAACCGACAGGAGCAGTCGAAAGCGAAAGCGTTCCTGGTGCAACTGCAAGACGCCGCGATGCCAACAAGGCGCCAGGCGCACCGGAAAGAGCGACGGCGCCCGGCGATGCCTGAATGCGTCGCGTAGCCACCACGGCAGCCGAAGCGCCAGACAGCGAGAACACCCCACCAATCGCCGGCATAGACCGGCTGGCGCGAAGCGAGGCAGCGGGCGCCGAGAGCGCAAACATTCCGGCGTCTGCTGTCAGCCTATAACTGCCCAGGGCGGCTGCGACTACGTCGTCCGAGTCGTTCGGATCTACAAACAGCTGATACCGATTAGCCGAAAGCTGCGCTGCTTCGCTGTCCGAAAGGATGCGATCCCAGACGTAAGCGGATTCGATCTGGCCGTCCCAACCACGCGCATTGTCGCTGGCTCGGTTCCCGATCGTCAGCGGCGTACCCACAGCATCGACGAGGGCTGTGGTGCGCGACGTGTCCGTTACCGCAAGTACGCCGTTGATGTATATCGAGACGATATGCGTGTTGCCGACGAATGCGTGCGTGACAAGAATATCGAATACCGAGCCAATCGCAGCCGCCGCGGCGGAGTTTGGGGCTGGGATATTGACTTCGGTCGCACCACCGTTCAGGTAGAAGCCGTAGTTGATCCGATTGTCGGCGGTGTACCACATCAGGAACTGGCCGGTTGCACCGTTCGTCTTGTCGAACAGACGACCCAGGCCGCCGCCGCCGCCCCCATTTCTACGCGCACGGAAGAAGTAGCTTCGCCCTGTTACAGCCGAAAATCCCCCGCTGAGGCCGGTCACGATCTTGTCGGCCGAGCCGGCACCGAGAGCGGCGCCGAAGGCAGTCGCCATCGCGCCAGGCATGGCCAACTGCTTCATACCCGTTGGCGAAACACTGCGCAAACTTGCGGCGTCAAAGGCGCGACTTACACCGGGCAGCATGGCGAGGCGCAGGCCCGCCGCCAGAGGGTGGGCCTGATCAATCCGCAATAGGCCTTGGGGCTGATAGCGCATGCTGGGTATCCTTACGACCTTGTCACGCCAGTGAAGGCAGCTCCGTAACTAACGGGATTCACCGTATGGCCATAGCCGATTACGCGGATATATTTAATGCCGGGATCGATCTTGATCGTCTGGGTCGTCAATCCCGCCAAGGTTGCGGCAGAATAGTTCGCCGTATCGCCACCACAACCCCAGTAGTCGAACACGGTGGCACCGTTGTCAGGGGACTGCTGAATCAAGATATTCCCGGCCACGCTCGGGCCGGTTGCGCCGTTTAGGATAGACAAGCCAACATCGCCCCCGTCGTATGCGGAGATATCCGTCCAGCTCCCTGCCGCACCCGGCTGGCCCTTTGTGCCGGCGCTAGCTGCAGCAACCGAAGGAGCGTTCAAAAGCGTGATCGCGGCACCCACAGTTTTTGGCATTGCTTATTTCTCCGATCCGTCAGGATTGAACAAAGCTTCCGCAACGTCTTGGCGCGACACCGGGTTTGGCTCGATGCCAAGAGCGCATAACTTGTCTGCGTCCACGGCGCTGATCACGCCGGCATCAGCAAAGCTCCTGATAGCGCCCTGGGCGACCGGCGAACCGACGCGCAAGCGGCCCTGGTCGAGCAGCGGTTTCACGTAACGCATCGACGGCTCGCTGCTGATATGGTCGAGCAGCGTGTTCCCGGCCTCGAAGCCAATCGTCGCGATAATCGTGCCGTTGCCTACCTCGAGAGACGATGCGCGGGTGCGCCCTACGGACAACAGCGCAGCCAGCGTATCCAAGTCGCGCTCCGCGAGAGCTTCGGCACATGCCGGGCTGCTCCGAGCTTGCGCGCGGAGTTCTGCTTGCTGTTCGGGAGTCATGCTTAGCTCAGGGTGAAGGCGCCGGCGGCCTGATCGAAGTCGATCAGGATGGATTCGCCATCGTTGAGGGTGATCGAGGTTCCGTAATCGTAGGAGCTGATCAGGTCGCCGTTCGTCGCGGTGGCATTAGCCAGCACTGCGTACCTGAAGGGACCGACGGTACCGCCTGCCGCCACGAGGGTAAGATCGGCCAGCACCTGCTTATAGGTGCCGCCGGCCTGCGCTGCGGAAGTCGTGCTCAGATTGCGCGACGAGCAGTTCGTGTAGCTGATCTGTGCGATGTCAGCGGTCACCGCAGCGGTTGCCGCATTCGGCGCCGTATTCGTCAGCAGGATCACCAGCTGGTCGGTCGCCAGGTTGTGCTTCTTCTTCGCCAGCGCCTCGACGAACGCCTGGAATTTCTGGAATGCTGCCATCGCCAGCCTTTCATTGTTCAGCGAGCCGGCGCTCGATAAAGCGCTGCAGCTCGTCGTCGGACTTACCGACTATGTCTTCGGGATAGATCGCCACCGCTCCCGTTTTCGCGGGAACTGCGACTAGAAGAGCGCCGTCCGCCAGCTCGGCGCGCACGTTGGCGAGCCAGGCAGCGGTTTCGGGGCTCATGGGGCGTTACTTCGCGGCCTTCGGCGGCTTGGCTTCGGCCTCGACTTCTTTGGCGACGCCGCCTTCGATCAGACGCTTCGCCTGCTCGGGTTCGAAGCCGGCGATGTCGCCGCGGCTCCAGATCTTCCAGGGCTTGAGGAATTCAACCGATTGCATATCAGTTCCTTGTCAGGAGGTTGGGAAGCCGACCTGCCGCAGCAGGCCGGCGGTCAGGCCGCGTTAGGCGCCCCAGGCGACGCCGGTGATGATGGCGATCGATTCCTGATGGCGCGGGCCGAAGTCGTGCTTGGCGATCACGCGGACCAGGGTCTGGTCACGCTGGAAGGCGCTGATCATGTTGCCGTCGCCGTCCTTGTAGGTCGCTTCCTTCGAGTAGTCGATCATCAGGCTCTCGTCTTCACCGATGAAGAAGTCGTTGAAGTCGCCGAAGTAGATCTCCGACTGGTTCGAGCCGGCGCCCAGGTTGTTCGGCACTTGGGTGGTAACGCCGACCGGGTAGCCCTTCAGCATCTTCTGGGCCAGTTCCGGGTAGACCTTGTTGCCGTTGCCATCGCGCAGGCCTTCCAGGAAGCGGAAGGTGCGCGGCGACATGATCCAGCCCGGCGCGCCCATGTTGGCGTCGACGGCCTCCAGGAGCAGGATGGCCTTGTTCAGGTCGTTTTCGACCTTCTGCAGGGTGTCGCCCGCCGATGCACCGAACTGGAAGCCAGGCAGCGCCCAGAAGCGCAGGCCCTTCGGCGTGTTGTTGGTGCCGTCGTCGCGGATGAATGCCTTGTCTTCGCGGGTGCCCATCGACGATGCCAGGTCGTCCACGACGATTTTGTCGACGTTCTGGTTTGCGCCCGAGTAGGCCAGCAGGTCATTCGAGATCGGGACCAGTGCCGCGAGCTTTTTGCTCGACAGCTTCAGGTCGTCGAACTGCTGACCGGTGACCGGGATGTCGGTTTCGGTGCCGATGTAGCCGACCATCGCGCCGCCTTTCAGGCGCGGCAAGGTGATGTTACCGTTGTTCAGCGGGATCGAGCGAGCGCCAAGGCGGCGCACGACCGATTTCGGGCGCCATAGCTCGATGACCTCGCGAGCCATGTTCTGCGGCACCAGCACGCCGCCTGCGCCCGGGGTCATGGTGCTCAGTGCCATGGCGACGTCATCGCCGAAGCTGTTCTCTGCTGCGAACTTGGCGGCGGCCATTTGGTTGCCTTGCGCGGCGACCAGTGCGCGAACCATGCGCGACATACCGGCGCCCGGGACTTCCGGGGTGCGCGGGCGGGCTGGCATGCTGGCGGCCGGCGGCGCGCCCGGCTGATGGGCGGCGCCGTGCGCCTGGTCGACCGGCACTGCAGCGTCGGCGGCGATGCGCTCGGCCGCCTCCATGCGGGTGATCTGCGCTGTCAGGTCTGCGAATTTGGTCTGCAGGGCACCGAACTCGGTCAGCTGTTCGGCGGTCAGTTCGCCGCCGCCGGCTTCGATCTGGGCCAGTGCTTGCACGCTGGCGTTGACCTTGGCGCGTTCGCTGCGGAGCTCGTTAATGGTTGGCATATGCCTATCTCCTAGAAAAGAAAAAGCCGCCTCAAGGGCGGCTCGGTTGCTTGTCCCGCGAACGCGGTCAAATTTGGGACTGGAGCGCCATCGCTTTCGCGCGGGCGCCGATAGAAGTCTTCGTGTTACGTGCTGCGCGCGCCTGGCGGGCCTCAGCGGCGATTCGGTCGATGGCGGCTTGCGGAGTCTCGATTCGGTCAGCAAATCCGACGTCGACGCCCTGCTGGCCCATGAAAACGCCGGCCTCGGTGCCGCGGACGGCATCAACGCCGATACCGCGGTACCGCGCGACCGCATCGACGAACTGACCGTAGTAGCCTTGCACCATGTCGTTCAGGAACTTCAGCGACTGATCCGACAGCGGCTCGTGTGGGCTCAGGTCGTTCTTGTGTGCCCCAGCATAGACAGTGGTTACCTTCACGCCCATTTGCTCATTGCGCGCCGACTGGTCCAGGTGCTTCGCGATCACGCCAACCGAGCCTACGCCCGATGTACGCGACATCGATACGTTGCCGATTGCCGAGGCAAGCAGATAGCCGGCTGAATAGGCGCTGTAGTGGGTGATAGCGCTCATCGGCTTAGCGCTACGGGCATCGAACAGGAAGTCGGCCAGCTCGAACGCCCCGACGGTGCTGCCACCAGGGCTATCGATGTCGAACGCGATATGCTCGACCGCTGGATCCGCCAGCGCGGAATTCACCTGCGCGCGGACCTGCTCGTAGCTGGTCATCGTCTCGCACGGGTTCATCTGCATACTGCGGCTCACCAGGACACCATGCACCGGAATGATTGCCACACCGGTGTCGGCGATCTGCTGGCGACGAGCCGATTCCGCGCGCATGGCGGCGGTCTCGTATACGCGATCGTCATCGTCCTCCATCATCTGCGGCTGAGCGCCGTGGACGCTCAGGTTGACGATGTTCAGGCTCATTTGCTGGTTGGCCCAGGCTGCGACCTGATCGAGCATCGACTCGGTCACCATCAGCGGCTGATTGAAGATCAAGCTGGCTAGCCGGAAGCGGTTTTTCATGAGAGGATTCCTTCGATTTCTTTGACCTGCTGAGGCGTCGGCTTCGCGTCGGTCGGTGGCACGCGCGGCTGCGCGCTGGCCTGCGGGTTCGCCGCGTCGACCATGTTTAGAGGCTGCAGATAGGTATCGCCGCCGGCAACCGGAGGYATGTTTTCTAGGCGCCGGATGTCGTTCACGGACAGCCAACCCCATTGCCGTGCAATCGCGTACGCCTCGTAGCGCGATTTCTGGTCGCCGCGCAGCAGGCCGGAGACGTTGAATTCGATGTAGTACTCGGCGCGCTCGCTCGGCAGCAGCAGGTCGCGCATCATGGCCTGCTCATGACGCTTGATCCACGGCAGCAGCGTGTAGATCACGAACTGGATAGCCTGATGCTCGATATTCGAGAACGTGGCCTTATCCAGCTCGCCGATCATGTGCGGCGGCACCTTGTAGATGCGAGCGATGTCGAGCGCGCTCAGCTTCAGCGCCGGGATCAGCTCCGCGTCGACGTTCGTCATCGACAGCGCGCGGAAGGTCATGCCCTCCTGAAGCATCGCGACACGCTTCGCGTTGCCAGCGCCGCCGTACATCTGCTGCCATCGATCCGTGATCCTGTCGATGACACTTTGATCTTTGATCGGCGGCGCCTCTTTCGGACGCTCGATCACGCCGGACAGCGCCGTCCCGTTCAGGAACGACTTGCCAGCGTACTGCTGAATAGCTTGCGCATGCCCGATCGCGTTTGCGTGGAGCATGACTGGAGACAGCCCGACATAGCTATTCAGGCCGACCCACCGCACGTGGTGGATCATCCGCTGGGGCAGGAGCGGGCCGCCATCAACGCTGTAGTACGGGCGTCGATCGCTGCCCTTGTACACCGTGACGATCCCCTCGATTGGGAGGAGCTCCGTTGGCGTACCGTCAGTGTCGCGAACGATCTCGCTGTACGAGTTTCCGTTCAGTCCAGCCCTGATCTGGCTTTGCTCCCGGTACTCAATCGGCGTTTGCCAGCTGTTCGGCTCCCAGGCAATGACCCGGTACAGCTTGTGATCGCGCGCTGGCTCGCGCTTGCCCTCGCCCTTGCGCCGGAAGAGTTCGCATGGAAGCTGACCAACGCTCTCGCCTAGCAGCGTGACGCACGCCTGCACCGCGGTGAGAGCGAGCGCGCTTTCCGGCGTCACGACTGGACCGGCCTCGGAGCGAGCGCCGCCAAGTCCGGACGTCCACCCGCCGCCAGCGCTGGCGCCCTGGCCAGCGAAAAACTGTCGAAGGAACATCCGTTATCCTTTGCTGCCGGTGCGCGCGCTTGCGCGGGCGACGATGTAGGACCAGGCCAAAAGACATGCCCCTGCGACGATGTAACCGGCCGGCTCGTAGATCATGCCGGCGCCTGCTGTGATCGAGGCCAAGCCCAGTGAGCCAGCGATAAAGGTGGCGTAGTCGAGGAATTTCATATCGTTACGCCCTCGTCGTAAATTGAAGTGGTCTGCCGAGCTGCAGGGTTCAGCCCCATCAGTGAGACGGCGCAGAATCCAGCCATGAGCGGGTCGATTTTTGCTTTGCCAGATGCCTGTTTTGTAACCAGGATGGCGTTGCCCTTGTCCTCAATGCGCGCGTTACCGACGCACCAGGCCATGAGCGGCTGGCCAGCATGCACCAGTTGCGCGCTAGCGACTTTTCGCTCAGTCGTCTTGATCGGGCCATTGAGCTTGTAGCCTTGCGAGATGGCGACGATCTGCTTGATGTCGATGCCGCGGTCTTCGGTGATCAGCTCATCGACGATGTCGCCGATGCCGGAGGCGTCAACGCCGATCGCTTTTTCTTCCGGAAGAAGTCCAGCATCACGCACTTGGCAAATCAGGTTGGCGACCTGCTCGACGTCGTCGCCGGGGGTATTGACCAAAGTGAGATCGCCAGCCTTGGCAAAGTCGAGCAGCTGCTCTGCAATGTCTTTGCGCCGTTCGAGCACAATGCGGTGGGCCCATGCATGAGCCCAAAACACCCAGCGCTTCTTGGTAACCTGCTGCCCCCGTACTTCACGGTCGAACTCGTCCTTGTGCGGCGGCTGGAAATAGGTCTCCGCCTCCTTGGTGCGACCGATGACGACGAGGCCGAGCAAGTCGTCCAGACCACCTCCGTCGATGCCGACGACAGCGACTTCGCAGCGAGCGAGCAGCGAATCCAGAGTGATCGACTTATCGACTGGGAATTCCCAGAAGTCCGCGCCAGGCCAGCGGTCAGAGCGCAGATTGAGGCCGATTTCGACGTTACCGTGCTTCGCAAGGAAGCCGCGCAGCGACGCTTCGCCCTCGATCTCGGCCTTCATGTATTCACGCTCAAGGAAGCCGATGTCGACGGAATACCCGTAGTTTGGGTTCACCATCGGCAGGTTTTCCAGCTTCAGATGCTGCTTCGTCGCGACCAACTCTGGCGGGTGCTCGTAGATGATCGGCACGAACTGAGGGTCGTGTATCTTCCCGTCCCGCACATCTCGGGCGTACTGCAACTTCTCCTTAAAGACGCCGCTGGGCGGCTCGTCGCTTTGCGTGGTTACCCAGATGACGAAGCCTTCAGGTCGGGATGCCAGACCGCCCAAGGCCTCGCGGAACATATCCTTCGCGTTGGCCTGCTTCCCGAACAGCCAAAGCTCCTCGATGAGCGTGCCGACCGACTTCTTGCCGGCGACTGTATTGCTGTCGGTCGCGACAACCTTTAGCGTCGCGTTTTTCTCGCGGTGCTTGAGGGTCTTGACGTGCTCTTGCACGTGGATCAGGTCGAGCAGCTCGCTATAGTCATCCTCATCTGCATACTGGACCATGTCCCGCGCTGGATTGAAGCTATTGTCAGCTACCTCCTTGGTGGGAGCAAGAATGGTGAACTCAGCCGAGGTGCGCCAATTTCGAATCAGGCAGGTCAGCATGATGGATGCCGCCAGGCCGGACTTGAAATTCTTCTTCGGCAGCATTACGAACCACTCTTTGATCAACCGGCGGCCAGACTGCGCGTCATAGGCGCCGAAGACCGAAGCGGCCAGATCGAACACCCACTGCCCCGACGCATCGCCGATTCGCGGACTACCAGGCGCGTCGACGATCCGCAGGTCCCGCATAACCTCCAAGTTCGCCTCGGCCTCCTCGGGGAAGATGGGCGGCGGGATGATCGACTGACCCGTACGCAAACGCTCGGCCCAGTCCAGGCACGCTGTTGTCCATTCCGGCATCACACCCTCTTACCATTGTTCGCCGCAAGCTTCGGCGGCGCTGCCGACCCGTATTTGCCAGCACCGGCCTTTTTCGCGGCCTCCTGCTTCTGGTCCTTTTTCCCACCCTCACCCAGCTTCTGGTGCTTGAACGGCAGCATGGCCTTGGCCGCATCGATCCGGAGCCGCAGGTCTGCGGCCGGCTCGTTCATGACCTTGGTGAGGAACTCAACCGGGTCGGCGGTAGGCGGAATATCGATCGCCTCGTCCAGCGGCACGAACTTAGCGGGCGCCGATTTGGCGCCAGCGTCGGAGCTTTTCCGATGTGCGTCCAGGTAGGCTTTAACATCCGGGTCTTTAACATTTCGGGACCCGGCAGCCGATGCAGTTTTTTCACTGAAGCCGGCGCGAATTGCCGCTTCCTTATTCGAGAACCCGGCCAAAACGGCATCGGCGAAGGCTCGCTTTTTGCCTGTTAAAGCCATTAACAATTTCCTCCAAGGGGACTTTTCCCTACGCGTGAGAGACTATGCGGTGTCGGCCGGCGAAAGGTTGCCAGCTTTGCACTACCCCCCCTCCCCTTTCGGGCCGGGCTTGGCACTGCCGCGTTGACTAGGTGGCGGCGGCAGTCGCTAGACGGATGCGAGCGACCAGCTCGGGCGAGCCCATCACGATGACGGTGCCGACGCCCTTAGTCTCAGCCGCAGTCCGGAAAATATCGCTGAACAAGGTGTCGAAGAGACCAGCATGACCAAGCTCAGGCGCCGACACGATCAGCACCTCATTCTTCGCGTTGCGAAGTTCAATCAAGCCATTCCACTTCGACACAACGCGCATACCCTCGATCTGGTGGCTGCCTACCTGCAAAGTGAATGACTCTTCGCGGATCAGTTCGGCTTTCATAGTTATCCTCTCGCTCGCTGTTTCGCCTCACGCGCCGTCTTGGCGTCATGGCACGGAACGCACAGGGTTTCTTTATTGCTATCGTCGTCGCTTCCGCCAGCCCACAGCGGGACGATGTGATCGACCGGATGGCCAACCGTAGTCAGGCCCTGTCGCTTGCACTCCTGGCACAAGCCGCAGTCACGCCTGCGGATGCGCTCGCGGTCCTGAACGCCCCTCCAGCCGCGGACGCGCTGGACCGTATCGGGGCGCACCGGCCCGAGCGTGGCGAGGCGACTGCCAGCAGCTTGCAGACGTGGCTTCAGGGTTTGAAGCTTTGGCATATCAACCCATCGCTCCGCCGATATAGCGCTCAATCTCTTCCGGGCTCACATCGCACATCAGGCGTTTGGACGTACGCTCCATGAACTCACTGTGCGCACGCTCGGTGCGGTCCCGTATCCAGGCGTCGTAGTCGAACGCCACGGCACGCGGCGACTCCGCGGCCTCTGGCACTGGCGCCGCGATGTGCATCAGGCTGATCCGCGAGTCGAGAACAAGCACCTTCACACCGGCCGGCAATGAAGCATGACATGCTCGGCAAATGTGCTCGCGCTGATCCGCAGTCAGCGGCCCGGCGACGGAAAGGACGATCGAGTCACCGGCTGCGGGGCGCAATACGTCGATGCGAGATTGGATTTCGCTCATCGCGCCGTCCAGATGTCGCATACTTCGCTCAGGTCCGGATACTGCTTCACGCTGGCTTTCGGCGTGAACAGCGTCTTCAGTCGGCCGAGCGCATTGGTTGGCACCTCGCGCACTACCTCGAGGAAAGACATGCCCGAGCGCCCGTAGCCTTTGGCGCGCAGCGCGGCTTGGGCGTCTTCACACTGCACCAGGTGCTCGGCGATTCGCCGAAGCCGAGCCGGGTCCGCGATCTTGGCTTGGCTTGCTTGGCTACCCAGCACAGCGCGCGCAATCTCGGCGACGTAGATGTCTACCGGGCCTTTCATGCAACCACCCGAGCGGCATTGATCGCCGCATCCTCGCGCAGCATCTGCAGCACAAACTTCAGCCAGACGACTTCTGCCTCGACACTCATACGCGACCTCAGAATAAAAGAAGCCGCCAGCGCATTGCTGCATCAGGCGGCGAAAAGCAGGCTACCAACCTACTTTGGAGACGGATTGTGGCGGCCGGTGGCAGACCGGCTAAGTCGCGGACGCAGATCCGCTGCACGCTTTCGCGCGCTTCCTCGCCACACAGCGATGCCCTGCTGAGGAACGTCGTTGTGTAGCCACTGGCTAAGCCAGTGAGCGGCTTACTTGCGGCGGCCTGCGTTCAGCTCGGCGACCTTCTCGTTTGCGACCTTTTCGGTCGGGTGCGTTTCGACATCGGCAAAGCGCTCGCGGTCGAACGTCTTCCAAAAGCCATTGCTCCATCGGGCTTGATAGCGCATTAGAGATCCTTGGGCGGGAATAGAAAAAGCCCGCTGACCTTTCGGGGCGGGCTCGATGTGCTCCAAGGCTATCTGCCAAGTGAGCGAAACTGATTGTGTCACGGTTCTTTCAGGCGAACGCCGGCTTTAACGCGGGCGGGGTGTTTCGACTGCCTCGGGACAGCGGTGGCGCTTTCGCGCGCATTACGGTATCGAGAGGGAACTGTGCTTGAGGACTAAAGTTTACGCCTGTTTTTCAGGCGATGCAATACTGTTGAGCCGGCTACGCGGCCTGTCGCATTTTTGCGCCGGCGCGCGCGCCGTGCGACTGGTACAGTCCTTCGAGCTCACTGGCCATGTCTCTTGTGCGATCGGCGACAACGTTTTCGCCGATGATCGGCGCGGCGCCAGTACCATTGCAGGCCTTGCACGTCAGGCCAAGGGGACTCAGCGTTGTGCCGTTGCAGGACTCGCAGTTACCCCCAAGCCAGTGCGCGAGCGACTGCTCGGCGATCTGGGCGTACCGACTGAAAACCGCGTTGGCATCCCATTCCGTGCGCGGCTTCGGGAACCAGCCGCGCTCAGTTCCTCGGCTCGCCACGACCCGCTTCCAGACCCTGAGAAGCACCGCCAGGTTTCGATTGCCGGCTTCGAACGTCTTGTGGCTGATGCCGTCGCCATACTTCACGCGCGAGAGCATAGAGCCAAACACGCTGCCCGAGCCGCCCGTCAGGTCCGCGAGCGCCGCGGCAGCGAGAATTTCGGTCTGTTTGTGCAGCTCGTCATCCTGCAGGTTGGATGAGCTCAGGGCATTAAGGTAGCGTTCGGCGAAGGGCATGGCTTGCTCCTAGTAAAGGTAGAAGCAATTTACCAGTTCATGAACTTTTTTCTTGCTGCCCCGAACTTTTACAAATGGAAAGGCGTTGCGGATTTGACGCAGCAGTTAGCACTCGCAAAGTATTTTCACGCCACTATAAAGTACCGAGAAAGCCGTTGTCAGAGAAAGGCATTGTCGTGAGACTAGCTGGTCGGTATTGTTATTACTCCAATATTGATCAGGAAAGGAAAAATCATGGAAAGCACAACCGAACACCGCGGATATCTCATCGATATAACTCTGCATGTGCGCGGACCGAAAGATAGCCCAGAGTGGGTCAGCACCGTTGCGATCAGCGTTAAACATGAGGGTCGAGTCCAAAGGTTTGCCGTTGAGCCTGAATGCGACACCCCGGACGACGCAAAGAAGCGAGCGCTTCGCGCCGCCCAGCAAAGGATCGACGACATGCTCGATGGTTCGGCCTGATGCATTCGAGCCTATCGAAGGCATGCTGCCTATGCGGCATCCCCCTCAAGCTCGTGAACTGAGACAGCCGCACTTGGTGTGGCACCGTATGCCTTCCACAGTTCGATGCATACCACTTGGGCGTCGTCTTTCCATACGATCCCATTGCAGCCGTCCTTCAGGCCTTTAAGCACGTTGTCGGCATCGGGTTTCTTGGTCGCTCGAATCTGACCGGCGAGAGCCAGCGCCCGTCGCTTCTTCGACCAACTGGCGGGCACCTCGAATGCCAAGTTGACCACCAGCTTAATCGGCCGTTCCGACGGCTCTCGCCCCATCATTGCTGCTTCGGCTACTCTTTGCACTAGAGATTCGTACGCCGCCGTCTTCGCAGGGGTATAGGCAACCACGCGTTTCCCCCGGCGCGCGAATTTGGGGCGTCCTTTCGGCACTGGCTGACCAGGCACGATGAACTCGATCATTGGCGAGCCTCAACTGTTGCCGCTACCGTGCTGGCCAGCCGGTGCAGTCTAGCGTTGAACCATCGACGGATGCAGTATGAGCGCACCACGCTGATGACGGTGTAGATCAGGCCCATGACGAAATTCTCACCAAGGGTGATGTGGAAGCCGAACAGCGGGAAGATCAAGAGGTTAGCGGTGTAGTTGATTCCGAAGCCGATGCAGGTATTGATCAGCGCTTCAATCAGAGAGCCAAGGCGAGTCTGGGTCATGCGAGCCCTTCGAAGGTGATGGTGTAGTGGGTCGGATTGCGGTCGGCGTAGCGGTCGAGGATGTCGCCGGCTAGTGCGTTCAGCGCCGGATAGAACGGCTTCGAGCGCGGCGGACGATCATCGGTGAATTTCCCCTGGATCATGGCGTCGCGCAGGACGATCAGTGATGTAATGGCCTTCGTGATGTGTGACATGCCGGAATCGGGGTCAAGATCCTGTCCTTCCCACCAGTCCATGAGGTGTCGCATCGTTCCGTCGTAGTAGACCGAGCCGCGCACGCCCACCGCGCGATAGTTGTGCCGGCCGTACTTCGACGCGCCTTCCAGCATCGCGACGCCAACCTCAGCCAGGACGTTGGCGGGCACGGTCGACATTGGCACCTTGCGGACGCCCACTATGTCCTTCGGGTTCGTCGGCTTTGAACCTTCGAGCGGGTGGAACGTGAGCATTTCGTGCGTATCTTTCATCTTCATCCTTTCGTTTTGGTTTGAGCTGCCTTGTTGTTCTGCTCTTTCGCCATACGCTTCTCAACCCACTCCACCCGCTCCGCCCTGTTCGCCGGCCTAGCGTACCGCACGCACTTCTTTTTCGACCAGGGCACGAATGGATTGATCAGCGGCGCCATGGTGTTGTCGTATCCCACGCACCGACCCACCCCTACCCGGGCGTGATCCGGGTATTCCTTCATCTTGAAGTGCTGGCATAGGGCGCATACCTCTTGACCCTCAGCGATCATGCGGCCTGCCTTTCGTTCGATGCAGCCACACCGGCGCGCGCGTTGCCCGCCTTCTCGCTCATCGCCTTCATTGCCTCGCGCAGTTCATCGCGACGCGCCTGGCGCTGCTCATCAGTCAGCTGGACGCCATCGGGGACGGTCGGAGGCATGTACGGCCGCTCGATCTTTTCTGGTGGCGGCGAGAGGGTGTAGCCCCTAACTTGATCCGTTGGCATGTCCACTTCGCCCAGGGCGACACGGATTCGCAGCGCGAACGCCTTTTGCCCTTCGCCGGGCCGCGGCTCCAGCGGCGGATCAAGCATCAGGCCTGCAGCTTTGATGCTCTCTGGGGTCTCCCACCAGCCGCCAGGCAGTTTCGGCGCCGGCGCGGCATATGGACGGACCTCATCGAGCCAGCGGCCCGCGCGCAACCAGGTGGCTGGATGCGGAATGAACTGACCGTCGTCCTTGCGCCAATCTGCGCCCTGCTTCTGGTTCTCGATGGCTTTCAGGATCAACGCCAGCAGCACGGCATCGGGCTTGATCTTGGTCCAGGCCTTTAACGCGTCCTGCTTGCCGACGCGCCGAGGGTAGGCAGCCCAGAACTGATCGAATGGCTTTGCCTTCTCCGGCTCCAGCTCACAGACTTCATCGCCGTCGGCGCCAGCTGACGAAGAGGGTTTAGGTTTTTCGTTCTCCTGCTCTTGTTCCTGCTCTTGGCTTGCAAGGGACTCTGAAGGGGCTTCAAAGAGGCTTCCTTGGTCCCTGCTCGAAGACATGCAGAATGCCTTCGCGTACATGGCATAGAACCTGCCCAGGTAAGGGTTTGCAGGGAGCGATTCGTACTCATTCTGTACGCCCTTGATGCGCAGATCCTTGCCCTGTAGCTTGTCAGCGATCTGGAAGCGCGCCATCTCCATGACCCATACCATTTCGCTCTCATCGTCATAGCAGCAGAACCCCGCATCGATGCACCCTTGAAGTCCCTTGGAAGCCCCTTCAAAGCCCAATCCTGTCTCGTGGGCGATGAAGGCTTTCGGCAGGTAATAGAGGCCCAGCATGTTGGCGTGTGGGCTGGTCAGCAGGTAAAGGGCGACCAGTTGGGCTTCCAGTCCGTTCTTGCGCAGCGCCTTGCCGGTCGGGCCTATCCAGAACTTGGGCGACACCTTCCCATAGTCACGCATTGGCACCTCCAGCGATGTTTGCGTATCGCTTCGCCAGGAACACTTGGCCGGCGCCCGTCACCATCGTCGTAAAGGTCGCATGCGTCACGCCCTTGCTGTCGGTGTAAGGCTGCTGCTCGATGACGGTGAAGTACTCGCGGTCGATGTACTTCTGATATGGCAGGTTATTGTCGAGCAGGATGCCGTCCGCCCGAAGGCGCCTGAACAGCTTGTTGCGGCCGATGCCCAGCGTCTTGGCGATCTTCTCGATGTGGCAGGCGCCGTCGATCGCGCGCACCGCCTCTGCAAACGCCACCTTCGGTGCGTCGGCAGCGATCTTCGCGTCCAGCTCGATCACTTTCTCCGAGTACTGGAGCAGCAAACCACGCAGTGCGTGCGGGTCCGACAGATCCGGTACTGCCGGCGCGGCTTCCTCAAGCTCCATCCAGCGATCAACGATTCTCCCCGTGAACTCCGGAGACAACCGAGCAACCAGGACGAGCGAGTCACGCTTATTCAACCGGTGCTCCGGATACTCGACGCCATTCTGCTCGTGGCGGTAGAGGGTCTCCACAGATTGTGTAACCCCCTGCTCCATCAGTTCGCGCGCAGTGCGCAGCACCTGGTCGTGGCGCCGCCCGGTTAATTCAGCAACCTCCCGGCTCGACATTGTCACTTCGTTACCGCCGATGGCTTGCAGATTCAACATGCTACCCATTTCGAATTCTCCTAAAAGCGCCGCTTCGTGCGGCATCCTTTTACAGTCCTAGTGCAGCCGCCCAGCCCTTGGGCGCTGCCTTTGCCTTCTTCTCCCAATGGCGGCTGCGGTGCCGAGCTTTGCGCCTGTCATGCCTCTCGGTCCCCTTGATGCGCTTCTCATAGCGGTCGGCGATCTGCTGCTTGGTCAGGCGCGGAAGCATGTCCGGAACGTCATCTCCCGGGCCCGCGTGGTAAATCGCCATCGGCGGGCCGTGGAGCGTGTGAGGTTGCCAGGCGCCGATGTGCACTTGCCGGCCCTTGTGCAGCTCCGCTACCACCTTGAACACGGTGGTGCGATGCACTCCAGCGCGCTCCGGAATCTCTGCTTTCGTCGCCGGCAGGGCAGCAAGGACAGCGGCGATTGTGCGGGCGCGCTTCGGGTGCACGCTGTCGTTCACCTCTGTCATGCTGCCTCCCTTACCTTTTCGTGACCGTCACGGCTTTGCTCGATCATCGCCATGCACTCGGTCAGCAGCTCGCGCTCAGTGCCATACCGCGCCTGAAACGTCGCCTTGCGCCCATGCACGCTGATGCGACGCCGGATGTCGCTATCGTCCTGCTGGTGGTGCGGCCCGCAAAGTGGGATCACCAGGAAGTGCGCGCCTGGCTTCGTGCGCCCGTCGATGTGGTGAAGGCTGATCGCGTGATTCGTCCAACCATCCTTCAGGCAGGCGATGCACGGCAGCTGCCCCATGCGATCCATGAAGTGCGCTTCCTCCGCGGTGGGCGGGCGGCCTTTCATTCCGTGCGACTTCATCGGCTTTGGGACTTTGGGTTTGGGGGCTTTGGCGTGCTTTGGAGCCGCAGCCTTCCCTTTCGCCTGGACCGCAGCTACGCGCAGCAGGCCGGCACCAGCGGCCGGGGTCTTGAACCCGCTGCCACGAGACATCGGCGTCTTGCGCTGCAGGGGCTTGCCTGACTTGAGGGTTGAGCGGCTCAGCATGATAAGATTCCCGAATGACAAGATTTTTCCGATGGCTGAGCACGCCTCTTTTGCTGACGGCCCAAATAGCTGTCTGGGGAACGCTCGATCTGATTCTTCTCGGTCGGTCCTTCTCGCTGGACGCGGGCCAGTGGGCATCGTGGGTGCAGGCGGTCGGCTCTATCGCGGCCATTCTTGGAGCTGTCTGGGCCGCTGTTCACGCAACCCGCAGCGCAAACAGGGCGCGAGACGAAGACGCGCGAGAGGCTGGCGTATCGCAAGTTATTTTTACGCGAGCTATCCTCCAACAGGCCTCCGATACGATCGTCATGATTCGCGGATGCGCCGCCGCACATCAGGTTGACGAACTGCACCACGAGGCGAGCGAACTGCTGACCATTCTTAGCGCCCTGAAATCTTTGATAGCTCAGTCCAGAGACGCTGAGCTCACAAGAATCCTTGTACGGGCATACGAACCGATGGCGCGTTGCCACTCTCAGGCGAAAGTCAGCAAGCGGAGACTTACGGACATGGCTTTTACAGAGGTTGCCGCCGGCTCCGCGGCGCGTGAATTGGATAGCCTGCGCAAAGATCTGAAATCGGTTGCAAGACGCCTCAAAGCACCCGCAGAGCCACCAGGCCCAGAGGCCGACTTTGAAGTCTTGACCGAAGACGACGGGCGCTAGGCCGAATAATCGATGACGCATGATTAAGCCTTCGTGTGAAACGAAACGCTCGAGCGAACGGACCAGTCCGGAATATCCAGTCGCACGCCGCGGCGGTTCGGGATGTTCTTCTTGCTCAGGCCCGAGCTCGCACGCCAATCGCCGCGGTACTGCGGCAGCGTCGGCGCAATCTGGCCGATCGGTTCAGCGCTTTCCTCGGCTTCTGCGCTCTCTTCACTGAAGGCCGGGATCTGGATGTTCGAATCGTTGGTCATGCGACCCTCCGAATAGTGAATTTGGCGACCCAGCAGTCAGGAGCGTGAGGTCGCCCCTCTGGACGTTTGCAGTTGATGCAGCGCTTGGCGCCGTGGCGGATGTAGGTCATGCGGCCCTCCCGACGATCTGCTGCTCGTGGGCGAAGTTCGCCCGAATGAGCGCCTCCGAAAGCGGCGGGCAAACGCTGTTGCCGCACATGCGCACCTGGGCCGACTTGGTCAGCGGGACGCGTGGCAGAGTGCGTGGATCGCCGCCCACCTGCTCGCCGCCGACGAACAGCTTTGCTGGGTCGGGGATTTCGTCGATGACGTAGTCCGCCGGGAAGCCCTGGGCCCGATACAGTTCGTGCGGCGCCAGCATACGCAGCCCAATATCGACGATCTCATAGTCTTGGCCTTGGATCGTCACGAGCCCGAAACGGTCTTTGGTCGTGATTGTGTGCAGCGGCTCTTCTAAGCGCGGATCCTGATCCGTGCTGTAGTACTTCATCAGGAAGGCACGAACCTCGGCGTGATGCTGTCCCTGGGCGCTGATCGTGCCGATCGGCTCGTCCATGCGTGCTGCCGTCGATGTGCCGCGCAGCTTGATCAGATTGCTGGTAACGACGCCAAGCGCATGAGGTGCGCCGGCCGGATTTTTCTTCGGGCCTGCGGTGATTGTCGGCATAGGGTCGGCCAGATCGCTACCGGTCGACCCGGTGCGGAACTTGGTCACGTGCGCGGTTACCAAGCTATGGTGATCGGTGCTGGTGACGGTGCCAATCGGCTCATCGAGATCCGAGCCGACCACGCCGGTGTAGTGCTTGGCCAGGAAAGCAGTCGCGATCGCCGTGTCGCCTTTGGCGGTGATCGTCGCCGCAGGCTCGTCCGCGGCGCGCGGGCGGCTGTCGCCTGCACGGCCGCCGACGCCGACCAGGGCAGCGGAAACCATGCTGAAGTGCCCGCCCTTCACCTGGGCGCAGATGGTGCGCAGCGGCTCATCCGCCGGCATGACGCGTTGATTGCTTGCGTTGGCGTGCTCGTTAAGGAACGCGGTTACCAGCGCCGCCTTACCGGAACCGACAATCGTTCCCAGCGGCTTTTCGATGTCGAGGGCGCGGGGCGCCTGCCCAGCGATGGCAATAAGATCGTCCTCGTGACCACATGCGGCACAACCGCAGGTAGGCTCAACATCGAATTCCGCCGAGCAGTGCCTACAATGCCAAGCTGCCTTACGCTCGCCATATCCCGTTTGCACCAAGGTGGCGGTCGCAAGAGCTTTCTCGCCGCGCTGCGCGCCTGTGATGGTGCGAAACGGCTCGTGGATAGATTCGCTGCGTACGCTGCCCTGGTGGGTGACCGGAACGATGCTCGGCACGACCACCGCGCGGTGGTTTTCGGTCGTCAGGGTGCCGAAGGGTTGGTCGACCGGAACAGGCTTGCCAGAATAGACCGGCCCGCCGGCACCGACGATGAATGGCTTCTCGGCGTCGACCACGTAACGCATGATGCCCTTTGCGATACGGCGCAGGGTTGCATCAGCCAGCGGGCGCTTGCGGCCAAAGATGCTCGGGCACGGCAACGACCAGTCGATGCATTCCGCCGCAGTGCGGTGCGGCTTCAGTTTCCCCCGCTTGACCATCGGGTGATCTGGGGCAGCGTGCGATTGCTCCGGCCAGGCGATCGGCAGCCCATCACGGCGAGCCACCATGAACAGGCGTTTCCGGATGGTCGGCGTGTTGTGCTCGCTCGCTCGCAGCTCGCGGAACTCAACTTTGTAACCGTGACCCTCCAGCTGGCGAACGAAGCTTTCGAAGGTCTTACCGCGCTTGGCCGGATCAGGCTTCCAGTCGCCGTTTTCATCCTGCATCAGCGGGCCCCAAGTTTTGAACTCCTCCACGTTCTCGAGCATGATCACGCGAGGTTTGCACTTCGCCGCCCAGCGCATGGTCACCCAGGCGAGGCCGCGGATCTTCTTCTCGACCGGCTTACCGCCCTTGGCCTTGCTGAAGTGCTTGCAGTCCGGGGACAGCCACACGAGAGCAACCGGTCGATTGTTCGTGACTTCGATCGGGTCGACGTCCCAGACGCTCTCGCACAGGTGCTTCGTGTACGGGTGATTGATCGCGTGCATCGCCAAAGCTTCTGGATCGTGGTTGATCGCGATGTCGACCGGGCGGCCGAACGCAGCCTCCAGTCCAGTGCTGGTACCGCCGCCGCCGGCGAAGTTGTCGATGATGAGTTCATGCCCGAAGTCGAGGCCCATCGTCATAAGGTCTCGCTTCATACACGCACCTCCATACATGCCGGACCTGCGCCAAACAGCGCGGTAACCCATGGGTCACGAGCAGCCGGTGCACGGCTTACGCGGATCGCGTAATGCGTGTCATCGGCCAGGATGTGGAATCGGCGGCCCGGGGCCGGCATGCTGATCTCCGAGCTGGCGACGCCAATTGGACGCGCCGGCACCTGGGCGCCCAACGAATCGAGGTAAGCCTGGGCTTCGCCCGGGCGCATCGCCAGGCGGCAGACCTGCTCGCCGTCGATGTACAGCTTGTCGACCTTGCCCTTGAGGTCTGCCAGGTACTTTCGCACGCCAGATGGACCGACCTGCAGCAAGGCGCCGATCTCGTCGCGCGCCAGCTGGCCAGCCATCAGTGCAGTGATCAGCTTGCGGATGTTCTCGGCCCGGGCTGCGGTGTAGCTGTGGGTTACGTGGTGAGTGCGAGTCATGCCGGCACCTCGGCGCCCTCTTCCGCCGCAACAGCGGCCTTGGCTTCGTCGTACTTTTGGATGCCCCAAGCGAGCGCGTAGCAGCACCAGGTGAATGTGTGGGTGTACTCGGTGAAGTCGTGTTCGAACAGGTCATCAAACTGCCAGACCGGCTGATCGTCCGAACGAACCCAGGGATCTTTGCGGAAGCTGAATTCGTAAGCTGCCGCCTGAGCGTAGTGCTCACCGTCTTCGGCGCGGTCCAGCACCTCTTCCTGGACTTTTTCCCACAGTTCGCGGCGCTGCTCCTTGTCGAGGGTGCCATGCTTTTTCCCACGGCGCATCCACCCGACCCGGTATTCGTTGATCACGCGCGTGAACTTCTCGAGGTCGAATTCCTTCGCCTTCCCGCCACTGCTCGCACCGTTCGCGTTGACTGCCACCAGCTTCTCGCCCCAGTAGCCCAGGTTGATGGCCAGCGTGCGGCCGCGGCTGGCGTGGTACTCGCGATCGTGGCCAAAGAACTCGAACATGTCTTCGATCCGGCGGAAGACGAAAGTTCCCATGTCGCCCGTGTAGCACAGGTAGCCGGGCCAGGTAATCAGGTCGAAGTGGTAGCAGCTCGTGCCAGGCTCCTTGAAACGGACGTGGCGGTGCACGCCGTCATCGCGCAAGATGGCCATCACGTGGCCCGCGACGTCGCGCAGGAAGTTCTCTTGAGTGCAGCCGCTCATTGGTCACCACCGATCACGGCACGCACCGCTTCATCGAGGTCAGCTTCCGTTAGAACATGGCGACGGATCTCGGCGACATAGACCGCGTCACCCGGGCGGAGCCATTGGTTGCCGACGATCAGCTCGGTGAGCGAGTCTGCGTCGACCTCGGGACGGTTGATGAAAAAGTGACGGTCCGGTGCCGTGGCCGAAACCTGTGCTTCGCCGGCGTGCGCCGCCGGATTCAGATTTTCTGATAACATGCGTTCTCCATTAGTTGTACCTGCTTCACTGAGCCCGGCTGCAACCGGGCTTTTTTATTTCTGCTGCGCTTCCATCTCTGCCTTCATGCGCTCCCAAGCGTCCCTGGGCATCACGTGATGTGGGACCGGGTCATTGCTGCCAATCGGCCCCACGTCTTTCTCTTCCTGCTGATCCATCTGTCCTCTCTTATTGGCTTGCCTCAGTCACGCTGACCTGGGCGGGTTGGTCGTTGTGTGGCTGGAGATCCATCTGGCCAAGCAGAACGCGAACTTCAGCCGGCCGCCAGTTCGAGTACTCGACGACGCGCAGGATCATCCCGGCGCTGATCGCGTTCTTCCTTCGGGCCTGGCTCAGTACGCATTGGCTTACTTTCAGCTCGCGCGCCAAGGCGGCGTCGCTGGCGATCCCTTTTTCTTGACGCAGCTTGTCGAACAGTGTTGATGCGCTCATAGGTTGCTCACTCGCCCATGACCTTGGCGCCGAACTGGCCGCGGAACTTCTTCCGGCGATCGTTCATCAGCGCGCGCAGCTCGGAGATGCTCCAGCCGGTTTCTTCGTGCATGCTGATCAGGATCGTTGCGCCGACCGGCAGCGCGTGATGGCGGATTTTCGAGATCACCGGGGGAGCGACGTCGAGGACCTTTGCCAAGGCGGCGTCGTTCTTCAAATTCAGCTTCGAGATCACGCTGTCCAGAAGATGGCCCGGGTCGAGCGCCTCTGCTGCTTTCGTTTCTTGGGCTGCTGCTTGCATCGTTGACTCCTTGTTCTGGTTATTGGTGACGGCATGCCCCGCCGCCAGGGTGTTCCCTACTTCGAAGAAGATGCGTCTTCAGCGACGGCCTGGCGCGCAAACAGGGTTGCCATCACATCGCGCGCGGCGTTCTCGCTGGCCTGCGCCGACTCGACCAGTTCTTTGTGCACAGCCAGGAGAACTTCGCTGGAGGCGTTCGGCGCTAGGTTCACAAGGGCCAGCTGGGCCTCGCTCGATTCCTTCATGACCGCGCGCAGGTGCGTCGACACATCCAGCTCGGCCGGCGCATCGCCAGCGACCGCACGTACCTCAATGCCCATCGGGCAGAACATCTGGCTCAGGCACCGCAGTCGCAGCTCATCCGGCAGCGCGGCGATGATCGACGGAATCAGGTTCGCCGGCAGGTTGCCTTCGTCCAGCCAGCGGAAGATTTTCTGCGCCGACTTGCGGGCCTTGGCGAAGGTATCGCCTTCAAACTCGAAGCTGATCTCAGTCGCCAGGTCAGCGCCCAGCGCCTGGTGCGCCTCAACGATGGCGATCGCCACCGCCTCGCGACTCATACGACTCGCGGTGCGCCACGCTTCGATCTCAGCGCGCAGGATCGCGGCCGGGGCGTGGAATTGAGGCGCTTGTTTCATGACTGTTTCCTTTTTGAAATG
Source organism: Massilia sp. 05N420 (assembly GCF_056397205.1). NCBI lineage: Bacteria > Pseudomonadati > Pseudomonadota > Betaproteobacteria > Burkholderiales > Oxalobacteraceae > Massilia > Massilia sp. 05N420. The sequence goes on along the minus strand of NZ_JBFTMX010000041.1, from coordinate 7,667 downwards.
TATTCTTTGCACTACTGAGAACAACAACTGGAACTCCACATGTCCAACGCTGCCTTCGTACTGATGAACTGCGATCTGGTCGCTGTGCCACTGCAGCTTGGCGCGGCCGGCCTGGTAACGATCTACTGCGGCGCGAAGCGGGCAAACGAACTTCTAGACGCACCTACGCGTCAAAGCGACATTGAGCAGGCTTTCAATCCGTCGAGCGGCGCCGAGGTGCGGGCTCATCCAAGCCAAGCGACTTGAAAACCGCCGGGCGAGCCAACTTCAGAAACGCGAGCCGCGCCTTCGGTATGCCTAACTTCCTCCACTCAGAGACGGAAGCGGGCTGAATCTCACAAAGACGCGCTACTTCGGACGTCCCGCCCAGGGCGTCAATGATTTCGTCGGGCGATTTCTCAGTAGTCATGCGCTCTATTTTAGGCATACCTAAACACGAATGCAAGCATTTTTAGGCTTACCTTATTCAAAAAGATTTAGGATTACCTCATGAATGATTGGAAACAAAGGCTCAGCCACGCTCGTAAAGAGAAGGGGCTCAATAAGACCGAATTTGCCAAGGCCGTCGGGGTGTCCAACCCAACCGTGACGGACTGGGAGAAGAGTATTGAGGATGGCGGCATCAACGAAATCTCTGCCGGCAACCTCGCAAAAGCGGCCGCGGTGCTGAACGTCGACTCGAACTGGATCCTCTTAGGCAAGGGTCGAGGACCCGGAGCGGCCGGCATAGCTGACGAAGATACGCCGCCTCTTCCCCCTGGGGCTATGAGGGTGCAGGTAGTGGATGACGACGATCCATCCCTCACGCACATCCCTAAAATAAAGCTCAAGCTTTCTGCTGGCATCACAGGCTTTGATGCTGAGCCCGAGCGTTTTGATGGCACAACCCTTACGGTTCCAACCTCTTGGTTGAAGCGCCACGGCTATATTCGGGAAAAGCTGTTTGCGACACGCGTCGGCGGCGACAGCATGGAAACCACGCTTTACGACGGCGATATCGTGGTCGTAAACACGGCGGACACCGCCAAGCTGGACGGAGCCGTTTACGCGTTCAACTATGAAGGTGAGGCAGTGATTAAGCGCCTCACACGTGATGCTGGCCAATGGTGGCTGACATCAGACAATCCGGACCAGCGTAAATTTCATCGCAAGCTTTGTAAAGGAGCCGACTGTATCATTGTCGGCCGAGTAGTTCGAAGGGAAAGTGACAGGCTTTGATGCTGTACTCAGTTTTGCGTCTTCGCGGTGAGCGCATGGTGGTGGGATTGGTTAAGCGGTGGCAGTTGAGTGGCCGGCATGCGCCAGGCCTGGTCGAGCAGTTGCAGGAACGGTTTTGCCTTCCTGCCATGCTGATTGCCCCCGATGACTCAACATGGCGGACAGCGCGTGCGTACGCGAACTTCGACTCAGAGCGCCCTTTGTTTGAGTTGCTGGCTATGGCGGCCGACGTCGAATGGAACGAAGTGCCGAGTGAGGCCGCGGTTTAGCTATCGTTTTAGGCGCCACGGCTTACTTGGATGGCAAGCGGACAAATATGAAAGCAGCCCCCTATCTCCTCAGTCTCCTGCTGTGCTCAGCGGGAGACTCCAATGCAGCTGAGCCAATTACTGTCCTTGGGCTTCCGCTGGGTGGGAAAATCACCCCGCCTCTTAAGGCCTGTCGAGATCTACCACCAGGCAAGTATATGCAGCAAGGCACTTGCTGGGTGTACTCCACCGCCGGCCCGAAGGGCGGCCGAAGCGGGGAGCTGCACATCCCGGGCGCGGATAGTCGTCCAGCGTGGGCCGCATATGCCGACTTTAGGGCGGATGTTGACCAGAATGGTACGCTCACCCAATTCACGGTGATCTCCCGAGACGCCAATCAGGCCGACGAAATAATTAACTCTATCTCGACCAGATTTGGACCACCAGCGCACTCAAACTCAAACCCGCCGTTTAAGTGGTATGCCAATTGGACTCGCCCCGAAATCGGGATCAGCTTCTTGTGCAATATAGGGAACAAATGCCACACCCGCTTTACCTCGGCTGAAGTGGCATCCGAAGAGCGTGCGCGCCTACAGAAGCAGATGAAGCTTGATGCTGCGCGACCAGTGTCCCCGTGATAATTGGTGAATCTTTTGCCAATCTGACAGCGTATCATTCCCTTGCGAAACGGCACGCTTAGATGCCGAACTCAAAAGACATCGTGGCCCTAATCAATTGCCCCGCCTGCTCCCATAGCGTGTCCCAAATGGCTGCTGCCTGCCCTAAGTGCGCACATCCAATTGCCGCGACGCCGATAAACCATGGAAAACCTGTAACGGTAGAGCAAACGTCAAAGACCTACAAGCTCGCTCAACTCGTCGGCGTCCTCCTAATGGTTTTAGGTTTGGTGTCATGCAGCTACCAATACTATTCCCTCGGCACGTATGCTCAACTTGGGTCCTTCAACTGGCTAGTTGGTATCGGATTGTGCGTGTATTTATACGGTCGCTTGGCCGCTTGGTGGAACAATGGTTAGCCGAATGACAATACCTTCGGCGTCTGGTACGGCGCGCGTAGTTACCGATGGCTTGGTGACATCATGAAACTGATCGGCATCCTCATTCTGGTAGCTGGCCTACTCTTGGGTGCGCGCGCCCTGACGATGGATGTCGGGGTCGACGTACCTGCGCGTGACTTTGGCTATGGAGTGTCGACGCCAGCCGTGAAGGTCGCAAACCTGGACTTGATGACCCAGCGGCAGAACCTCCTCATCTTTTCGGGAATTCTTTCCGTGGTCGGGGCAATCCTCACTGGCTTCGCTTCGATGCGCCCCGCAATCCCCGCGCTGACAGACGCACCTAGCGGTTTTCTTGACTTCCTGGATGAGAAGCCGGCCGAGAAACTTGTCGACGAGCCAGTCACTACGCCGACAGCAGTCTCAATCTGCCCGAAGTGCCGAAGCATGGGCGCAGTTGAATGCGGCCGGTGCGGAGCTGCACTGCAGACGACTGCATAATCGCTTGATACAGCTTAAGCCAGCACCGCATGGGGTACATGTTCGCACCACGGTGGCGTCCACGAATGGCTTTAGCGTGATAATTGGATAGTCTTTTGACAATACAGGCAATGTATTATTCCTGGGAAATAGCGCATATCGCCGCTATACCCCGAGAGAGAAAATGAGAAATATTCTAGTCGCTGCTGCTGGCGCCCTGATCCTTACCGCATGCGGAGGCGGAGGCGGAACCTCCGGTACCAGCACAACGCCAGTCGCCACCACGCCAGCGCCACAGCTAGCATCCTACATTGGCAACTGGGCCTCTAGTTGCTATAACCACGCGATTGATTCGGCTGCAATTACCCGAACTCCGGGCACTACGGACTCGCTCACCATTGCCTTCAAAACTGACTACTACATAAACGCTAATTGCACAGGGAATATTGTTGCGACTTGGACTCAAGGCGCCAATGCAACGGCTGTTTATTCAGGCACTGTTGACTCGTCAATTGTCTTTACCCCTGGCGCTGCCGCTGTCGCTGCGAAGGTAGACAAGGTAACCGCGACCATGCCGCAAACGACTGCTTCCGTGACTGGAACTGGCGTGGTGCATACGGTTGTGAATGGCCAAGCCCAGTGGTGCATTAACTATGGAAATGGCAACACCAACTGCATTAAAGATGAGGGAACGATAGCGCCCACAAGCCAACCTGGCGGCCTCTACCTTCAAGGCAACGTCTTGTATGAGTTGGTCCCGAGCGGGTCGATTTATACGGTTAACGAGGCTTTCAACAAGCAGTAACCCTCCACCGCCCAGATGCGCGCCGGCCTCAATGCCTGCAACTGGGCTTGAGCGAACGCGGCGAGGCAGGCTTTACTTAACGTAGTTCGCCGAACGGAATGAAGCCGTGCCGCTATCCCGCCACCGCTACAAGGCCACGGACGGGCATGATGTCCACTCGCCGGCGAAGTCGACACACGACCAGGCACCGTCCGGCGCCAGTGCGAAGTGCCGGGATGGGGCGTATTCCTTCAGTCAGCACCGCCGCGGTACGTGTTCGCGTCATGGTGGTGTGCAAAAGTAGCTTCATTGAGTTAGGCGGGCACAAATATTGGGTCCGACCGAAGACGTAAGCCAGCTCAATAAGCTACACTACTGCAAACCATAGAGAAGTGATAATTTAGACAACAATAATGACAAATGCTGCACCAGATCTCGCGTTGAACGCTATCGTTGACGGCATAATCGCCCGTGTTGACGATAGCGAAGTTGATACGTTTGGGATTGCAAGACTGGAACGCGATCTTGCGAAGCTTTGGGCTGCCTCGGCTATTAATGTCGCGAACTACCATATGACACGTGCCATGCTTAGCATGATCAAGCGCAACAACGATGCGGCCGTCGTAGCAGCACGTGAAGCAGTTCGATGGGCGGGCGGTGACTATGCGGTTTTAGGGAATTGCCTTACCGTCATGAGTACCGCTCTGGAAATGGAAGATGCCGTTCAGCTTATTAGAACCATCTCGAAGCAGTTCGTAGATGACAAAAACGCTCTTAGAGATACGATTTTGAAATCGGCTGACCTGCTTCAGTTTTCCACGTCTGTTGATCTAATCGAGAAATTCGAAAAGCTCAACATTAATTCTGCCCCTGAGCCAAGAATTCTTAGGCAGCTAATAGCTAGCAGTAGGGACGCCATGACTCAACTCGGCTTTAGAGACGAAGATTTAGCTAATCGACTTGCAGTTGTTGGCAAAACTTTGCGAAAGCAAAAGCTCGACATTTGGAGGTCATCGCGGATCACACTTAGCGATGGTACGTTTATGTATTTTGTTCATGTAAACGCTGATGCTGACCGCTGTGCAGAGCTTTCATTTGACATTGCCGAGGCGCTAGTGGAGTCGTTCGAAGACCCAGGATCGGATTTGTTTACGATTTCGTGCAGACCAGCAGCGGACCTTGCTGAGATGAATGAGATAAATCCAGGCCAGCTATGAGTGTCGATTATCAATCTTTTGCTGATTTCGCTTCTAGACTTTTGTCATCAGAAAGCGAAATTGACTGGCGTATGAGTGCCGGTCGAGCATACTATGCCAGCTATCATCGTGCGCTTTTAAGTACGCGCTTTTGTCCTGAAAATTCCCACCTTGCTATGGGCAGCCACGAGCGGGTTAGTGATCAGTTTATCAAACATGGTGCGACGAGCGCTCGCTCAATTGCATATATTCTGCAGAGTATGAAGAAACTCAGACATATTGCTGACTATAACCTTGAAAATAGATTCGATCGTGGGAATGCGACCAATCAACTTGCTCAACACAAATTAATGGTTCAGAAGTTAGATCAGTTCGATTCACAAGCTATTTCCAAAACGGCGTAAGAGAACACTGTCGGCTTGAGAGTCCGCTGCTTGCAGGCTTTTTTACGTCCAGGACGCCGATCTGCGCGATCGGTAGCGCTTCGGCCGGCGCAGCACGAAGCTAGGGAACAGAGCCGACATTATCGGCAGCGCTCGAGCTTGTACTGGAGGCGCGGCGACAGCGGCTGACGGACGGGCCGATTGATCGCGCACTGGCATCGCATCTCCAATCCCTTCCAACCCACGGCGCGCCTTGCTCGCGGTCGATTCCTTCGCAGTCAGGATCCGGGCCTTTAGATCCTCGATCATCGCCTCGGTGATTTCCGTCGCGCCGTATTTCGCTGGCCAACCTGGCTGCAGCGGGTACGGCACGCCGAACGATTGGGCCTCGATGTGCGTGAGCGCCTTCACTTCTCCCCTGCCCTGCAGGTAGCGCGACAGCGTCAATTTTTCGCCCATTTTTCGGCCCTTTTTATCCGCACCCTCTACTGGTACTGTTGAAGTACTAATTCTTGGCTGTTCTGAGAAGGTATTTCTAAGTTACTGGTTCTAAAAGCTTCCCAGCAGAGCCTCGGTTCCAGAGCGGCACCCTCCCTAAAGGCCAGTCAAAAAGACTCGCTTTCGTGGAGAGCGCCTGCATCCCATGCTTTCGCCTTCGGACACTTTCGCTGTTTCGCAGACTTTCCAGGTGTCTCACCTGTTCCCCCGGCGCGCTCTACGAACTACCACCCACGCGTTGCCCTTCCGGCTTCCTTGGCTTCTTGGGCCTGGACGTTGGCGGTTTCCCCTCCCTGCTCCAGGCTTGCAATCAGCCGAAACCGACCGATGGCCTAATTGTACCTAAGAATTTAGGCATGCCTCAATATTTTTATTGACAGCCATTTTAGGCATGCCTAATATGGAGGCATACGAAGCGAACTCAACCAAGGATCGCCATGACGCAGACCAGCAAGCCGAGCAATCAGCAAGTGCGTAGTTGGATGCAGCAGCGACAGGCGGAAAAATCACCGCCGCCGGCACCGGAAGAGATTCGGAGGCAGCTGGGATGGGGATTGGTTGAGGCAGAGCGCGGAACGATGAACAGGAGCAAATGATGAATAGCACGGAAATCCGAAAACATAACCGCTACACCGCCCAGGACTTCGTTTGCGATGCCCTGATGGTTGCATGCATCGTCGCTGCCGCTTGCGGCGTGCTGGAGCTGGTGGGGAGCTTCTGATGGCGGTCCCGGTTCCGATGCAATGGAATGAGCGCTACCTCCGCGAATGCGTCGAGGACGAGATCGAGCTGGCCCGCCTGATGCGGTTCGGTAAATTCGCCGCGCCGGCCGGCATGACGCGCGAGACGGTGCTCGTTCCGGTCCCTGCCAAGAACAGCGGCTTCCTGCGCAGCCCTGGCGTATCGCGCACAACGTTCGCCGCAGTTGGTGAGCTGCCGCGGTGGAGGCGCGATTGGACAGCAGCTGGCGAACTGAGCATCCACTTGGGCCTGAACACCTATCACGACCCGGACGAGGGCGCAGTCTCCGTCAGCGCTGGCGGACGGCGCCGCAACGTCACCGAGCGCTATGAGGATCACCCGAGCAGAGACGCCGCCACCTGGGCAGCGATCGTGCGGGCTGCGATTCAGAAGCTCGAAGCAGGCAACAACTAATTCGCTCGATACCGAGCCGCCGGCACGGCGCCAGTGCAATCGAATCGCCCTGGAGATCACGATGATCCGCTTTTTGCTGCTGCACCGAATTGACCTGACCGACCGTCACCCGAACGTCATGCTCGCGGCTCTGGCCGCCCTCATCGTGCTTCGCGCTGCGCTGGAGAGCGTTCTGTGAGCCCCGCCGCCATGCAGGAAATCGCCGTCGCCAAGGTAAAGCTGATCGGCTGCCTGATCCTCGCCGTGGTCGACCTGGTCGCTCTGGCTTTTGCGGGGCTGCCGCTGTGATGCGCCGCCTCGCTATCGCCGTCGTCGGCGCCCTCGCCTTCCTGATCTTCCTGGCTGAAGTGCAGCGGCTCGACGACATGACCCTCGAGCAGATCGAGAAAGTGCGCGAACACCGCGCAAACCAATAACGACGACACAAGGAATCCAAGAGATGTGGTTCAAGAATCTTCAGATTTACCGCCTGCCCGCGCCGTGGGCAAACACCGCCGAACAAATGGAAGAGGCGCTGCAGTCGCAGGCGTTCACGCCGGCTAGCAGCAATGAACTGCTGCGCCAGGGCTGGGATTCGCCGCGCGGCAACGGCAAGCTGGTCCACGAAGTGAACAAGCAGATGCTGATGATGCTGGGCACGGAAAAGAAACTGCTGCCGGGCTCGGTCATCAACCAGGTCGCCAAGGCCCG
>NZ_JBFTMX010000040.1:0-51660 GCF_056397205.1 Massilia sp. 05N420 | reverse complement strand
ATTGGGGAGGTCGACCAGCGGAACCCATCAGGGACAGGGCTCAAGCCAACACAAAGTCCGAATGTACGGTTGTAACCTTACCTGTTACCTACAGCGATTGAAGAAGTCCTTGCAAACAGGGGGCGTCCATGTACGCGAACAGCGCCAATTGATTGGCCGGCCTGGGGGCGACAAAGCCTTGCTGTATCATTCGGCTTCTGAAAACGAAGCCTTCATATGCTCATCATCACCATCAAACAAGGCAAGGAAACAGGCCTGCTGTCCGGCGATCCGTGGATTTACCTTTCGGCCATCGACAAGGTCGAGGGGCGGCCCCAGGAACGCAACAAGGCCGGCGCCACGGCGCTCGTGCAGTCGTCGTCGCGCCGGTTTCTGGCGCGCGCGGCGTACAACGCCAGGTCGCAGATCGCAGCCCGTGTCTGGACCCTGCGCGAGGACGAGCCGGTCGACCACGCAATGATCAAGCGTCGGGTGCAGGCCGCGGTCGCGCGGCGCGCCGCTGCCGTGCAGGGCGCCGATCCACAAGCCTTGGCGCTGGTGATCGATGGCGAAAAAGACGGCTTGCCGGGCCTGCTGGTGCACAGCTATGGCGGGACCGGCGGTTACCTGGTATGCCAGTTCAATGCTGCCGGTGTCGACTTGTGGAAGGTGACCATCGTGCAGGCGCTGCTGGCCGCCACGGGTTGTCTCAACGTATTCGAACGCAGCGACGAGCTGTTGCGCAAGGGCGAAGGGCTGCCCGTGATATGGCGTGCGCTGGCCGGCGACGAGCCGCCCCAGCGCCTGATGGTACGCGATGGCAAGCGCCTGCTGCCGACCGATATCCGCACCGGCTTCGTGTATCCGCGCTGAGATTCGTGCGTGAATTCATAAGGCGCGTAAAATCGTCCTGCGTGTGAAACTACTTCATTGTTTTTCTGATGATCCACGGCAGGTAAGCCGGCCGCCTCGACGACCGGCGCAAGATTCGAAACAAGTCGCCTGAGACAGCCTGCCACGACCCGACTGCGATGAAGCATGGAAAAGTGGGAGTCATATGATGGAATATGTGGAAGTGGTCGAGCCCTTGCTGCTCTCCAAAATGCCGGCCGGAAAATCGAATATCCGTCTCCATGCGGGTCGGGCTGGTGAAACACGATGTGCGTCGTCGAACCGGTTTCACGAAGTCGATGAAACAAGTCCGAAGCACAAGAATGAATTGCTGGATGAAGGACTGGAAGAATCGTTTCCGGCAAGCGATCCGCCTGCCATCAGCATCACACGGATCGTCAAGGACATGGAAGGCTGCTGAGTAAGAAGAGCGCCGGAGTACGTGGCAGGCCGGGTTTCAGGCGACGTAAAAGAAAACGGCGATGTAGTGGCAAATGCTGCCGCCGAGGACGAACAAGTGCCAGATGCCGTGGCCATGGCGCACTTTGTGGTCGGTAGCGTAAAAGACGATGCCGATTGTGTAAAACAAGCCTCCACCTGCCAGCCAGGCAAAGCCCTGCCAGCCCAGGACTCTAATCAGGGGCATGATGCCAAACGCAGCAAGCCAGCCCATCATCAAATAGATGACTAGCGACAGAATACGCGCGCCCTTGGCATACCAGATTTCCTGGACAATACCGAATACAGCCAATCCCCAGACCACGCCGAACATCGACCAACCGTAGATTCCACGCAGCGTGACTAAAGTGAATGGCGTATAGCTGCCTGCGATTAAGAGATAGATGGCGCAATGGTCCATCTTTCGCAGTACGTTCTTGGCTGCGCCCCGAGTGCTGTGATACAGGGTGGACGTCAGGTACAGGATCAGCAGCATCGCCGCGTAGATGCTGAAGCTGGCGATTTTCCAGGGATCGCCGCCACGCGCCGCCACGACGATCAACAGCGCGCCGCTGGCCGCAGCCAGGACCGCGCCAATGGTATGCGTGACACTGTTGAGGCGTTCGCCGTAATACATAAGTCAGCACTCGCGAAATTCCTGCCGGCCAGCAGCGAAATAGTGATGATCCGACCAGGCGGTCGCTGATTCGTCACTGTGCCGAAGTTCAGCTCTTCGCACAGTATCGCATGCAGTAAAACTGAAACGCCTGGATTGTCGCGCGTGGCTAGGTTTGTTCTACAACAGTGGTTTTTGAAGCCGGCAGCGCGTTCCAAAAGATAAACCTTGCCAAAACCTGAAGAGAATAGTACTGTATAAACATACAGTATTTCTTCGCATCACCCTATGATCAACTGCTCAGATTCCACCTCAGCAGCGCCGGAATCCTTGCATCCGTCGCTCTGGCGCGCCTCGCAGCTGGCGCGTTCTTCAAGCCGCTGCGTGGATACCGGCCACGCGGCCCTGTCGGCGCAGCTGCCGGGCGGCGGCTGGCCGGCCGGCGCCCTGGTCGACCTGCTGCTGCAGCAGCCCGGCATCGGCGAGATGCGCCTGCTGCGTCCGGCCCTGGCGGAGGTGGCGGCGCGCCGCATCGTGCTGCTGCAGCCGCCCCATCCGCCGCAGGCACTGGCCCTGGCCGCGCTGGGCGTGCCGCCTTCGCAGCTGATCTGGCTGCGCACCAGCCGCATGGCCGATGCGCTATGGGCGGCCGAACAGGTGCTGCGCAGCGGCAGTTGCGGCGCGCTGCTGTTCTGGCCGGGCTTCGAGCGGCAGAGCCAGGTGCGCGGCGACAGCCTGCGCCGCCTGCACCTGGCGGCGCAGGGCGGCGAGACCCTGTTCTTCATGATGCGCCCGCTGGCCTCCCGGCAGGATGCCTCGCCCGCGCCGCTGCGCCTGGCGCTGCGGCCCCAGGCCGGCGGCCTCGAGATCGACTTCGTCAAGCGCCGGGGACCGCAGCGCGATGCGCCGCTGTTCCTGCCGCTTTCCTCCCATCTGGTACAAACTCAACCGCAACGTCATGCGCCTGTGGATCGGCCTGTCCCTGCCCCGGCTGCCGCTCGAGGTCTTCAGCCCCAGCTGGTGCACTGACGCCGGCAGCGTCGTGCTCGAGCAGGAGCGCGTGCTGGCGCTGTCCGCCACGGCGCGCGCCGCCGGCGTCCAGCCCGGCATGCGCCGTGGCGGCGTGCTGATGCTGATGCCCGATGCCAGGGTCCACGAGCGCTCGCCGCCGCGTGAAGCCGAGGCCCTGTATGCGGTGGCGCTGGCGATGCTGCAGTACACGCCGCAGGTGGCCGAGGCCGAGGAGGGGACCTTGCTGATGGACGTCGGCGCCAGCCTGCGCCTGTTCGGCGGCGTGCGCGCACTGTGCCGGCGCGTGCGCGCGGACGTGCGCGCGCTGGGCTTCACGGCCTCGCTCGCCTGCGCCCCGACCGCGCGCGGCGCCTGGCTGCTGGCGCGCGCCGGCGGTCACAGGAGCATGCGGCGCACGCTCAAGATGCCGACCCTGGTGCGCCRCCTCGACCTGCTGGACCTGCTGCTGGCGCCGCCGGCGCGGCCCTTCGCGGCCTGGTTCGAAGGCATCGGCTGCGCCAGCCTGGGCGAGCTGCGGCGCCTGCCGCGTCCCGGCCTGCAGCGGCGCTGCGGGCGCGCATTGCTCGACCTGCTGGACGCCGCCTACGGCCTGAGTCCGGAACTGTACGAGTGGATCGCCGCCCCCGAAACCTTTGCCGCGCGTATCGAACTGTTCGACCGCATCGACGATGCCGAGCTGCTGCTGGCGGGCGCCCGCCGCCTGCTGCTGCAGCTGACCGGCTGGCTGTGCGCGCGCCAGCTGGCGGTCGAGCGCATCGTGCTCAGGCTCGAACACGAGCGCGGCAGGGAAGCGCGGCCGCCGACCTGCGTCGAGGTGGCGCTGGCCGAGCCGGCCTGGCGCGACGAGCATCTGGTGCGCCTGCTGAAGGAACGCCTGGCCAAGCTGGTGCTGGAGGCGCCGGTGATCGGCCTCGGCCTGGAGGCGAAGCAGCTGCAGCCGATGGCGCCCTTGAGCGACTCCCTGTTCCCGGAGCCGGGCGGCAGCGAGGAAGACCGCATGCGCATGCTGGAGCTGCTGGTGGCGCGCCTGGGCGCGGACAACGTGCTGCAGGCGCGGCCGATGGCCGATTACCGTCCGGAGCAGGCGAATGTCTGGGTGCCGGTGCAGCAGAAGGTCAGCGACCGCGCGCGCAATGCGCAGATGCCGCCCGACGTGATGAGCCTGCCGCGTCCGACCTGGCTGCTGGCCAAGCCGATCGCGCTGCTGATGCGCGAACACCGGCCCTTCTATGGATCGCCGCTGCGCATGGCCTCGAACCCGGAGCGGATCGAGGCAGGCTGGTGGAATGGACCCGAGACCCGCGACTACTTCATCGCCGAGGGGCAGGATCACGCTCTGTACTGGGTGTACCGGGAAAGGATCGGGGCAGACGAGTCCGAGCCGCGCTGGTTCCTGCACGGCCTGTTCGGATAAGTCCGCGGTGGCAGTCCAAAAATGCTAGGTGAAGCAAGGGCCGCGGGTGTATTGTTATTTTCCCCGCCAGCTTCGTGCGCGACGACTTCCTGTGAGGACATCGTGGACTCATCATCTGTTCTGCCACCGGCCGCGGCCGCTGTCGGCATCTGCTTCGACGGACGGACGTACCACTACCGGGAGTACAGCTACGACCGGCTCGAGGACGCGTTCGGCTACGCAAAGCTGGACCGGGCCAGGCCCGGTTTCCGCGAAGACCAGACGCCGCGCCACTGGAAGCAATGGGTCGGACCGACGCCGCAAGATCGGCTGCAAATGGCGGCGCATGGCATCGTGTACGAGCGCGGCCACTACTTGTACGGTCCTTACCGCTACGATCTGCTGTCTGCCGCACTCGAGTATGCAAAGCACGAACCGGGACTCGTACGGACGGAAGGCAGGCAGGAAAGCTAGAAGCGCCGCTGCCTGACCGTGGCCGGAAGGCGCGCCCGGAGCCTGCTTTTTCCGGCAACCAATACACAAAAATACTCCTGCACGTTTTCGGCACACGCGTCGAAAAGAGCGCATAGTGTGTCTTCTGCACGCGGTCTTCAGGATCGCGATCCTTCCAGGCAGTCTGTGCTGCCCTGTCCACGAATCTCCCAGGCGCATCGGCCCATCCCATCCGGGATGTTCCGTACTCCATGTATGTTTTTCTAAAGGTACTCCATGTATCCATTCCCGCAATCCGTCAATCCCGCCCTCCGCTTGCACATCGATGCCCAGGTCGCATTCTTCAACGAGCTGTCCCAGGCCATGTCGCGCTCTTTCCAGCAGATCGGCCAACTGAACATGCAGCTGACCCAGTCTCTGTTCGAGCAAGCCACCAAGGCCGGCCAGCATTTGCTGACGACCGAGCATCCGACCGAAGCGATGTCGTTGGCGGCAGCGCGCGCCCAGCCGGCCACCGAAACGCTGCGCGTCTACCAGCAGCATCTTTCCCAGATCGCTTCCGCCACCCAGGTCGACCTGACCCAAGTCTCCGAACGGCATGTGCCGGAGACGTCGCGTACCGCCCGCGCGCTGGCGGACGACGTGACGCGTGCCGCCGTCGAAGAAACGAGCAAGAGCATGCGCCAGCAAGAAGAAGCCGCGAAAGACTTTCGCGACCTCTTCAAGCAGGAAGGCAAGCGCGGTGAAAGGGCTGGCGCTCAGTTCCAGGGCAATCTGCAAAGCGGCGGGCGCGATGCCGGTGTCCGCGTAGAGGCCGAGGGACCGGCCGGCAAAGTCAGCGCTCAGGGCAATATGCAGGGCAACCAGGCGCACGAATCCGTCAACAAGAATCCCGCCAAGCCGCGCTGACCTCCTTTTCCGGCCCTGCTTTTGCAGGGCCATCCCTCGCGGCGTCGATGACCACGCAGTCTCGCCGCCGCTTTTCATTTCTACAGGAGACTCGTATCAGCTCACCCAGGAATCAGCCCATGTTCAATACAGTATTCGACGCTTGGCCACCGTTCGCCATTTTCTCGGGGAACGGTCATGCGGCCCCGTCCCCGCCGGCCGGAGAATTCGCGTCCGGATACCACGAGGAGGAAGGGCAAACCCTCCGCTACCGACTGTTTATTCCCAGCGACGCGCGCAGCGAGCCGATGCCGCTGGTCGTGATGCTGCACGGCTGTGGGCAGGACGCCGTCGACTTCGCCCGCGGCACGGGCATGAACACGCTGGCCGAGGAATACGGTTGCCTGGTCCTGTATCCCGAGCAGTCCTGCAGCGCGCACTGGAACAGGTGCTGGAACTGGTACGATCAGGACCACCAGCGGCGCGGCGAAGGCGAGCCGGCGCTGATCGCAGGACTCACCCGGCGCATCATGGTCGAGCATGCGGTCGATGCCAGGCGCGTCGCGGTCGCCGGACTGTCATCGGGGGGCGCGATGGCTGTGATCCTGGGACGCACTTATCCCGATCTGTTCAGCGCGGTCGGCTGCCACTCCGGCCTGGCGCACGGCAGCGCGACCAGCGGCATCGGCGCGATGCTGGCCATGCGCGACGGTCACGATCCGGCCGCGCTGGCGCCGACCGTCCCGCACGCCAATCCGCCGGTGATCGTCTTTCACGGCGATGCCGACGCCACGGTGAATCGAAAGAACAGCAACGGCGTGGTGCGACAATCCGTCGACAGCGATCCGGCGCACAGGCGGGGCAAGCATGCCGACATCGCGATCGTGGAAGAAACCGGCTGCAGCGGCGGACGCAAGTTCACTCGCCAGATTCACCGCAAAAAAAACGGTAGCGTGCTGGCTGAGCAATGGACCGTGCACGGTACCGGTCACGTCTGGTCGGGCGGCAACCCGCATGGCAGCTACACCGATATCCAGGGCCCCAACGCCAGCGAGGAAATGCTGCGCTTCTTCATGAATCATCCGGCGGCTGCCTAGCGCAGCGAGGCGGACCGCAGCAGCCCGGCGAAGCGCTCGCCGATGAGCCGGTGGCTGGCCGCATCCGGATGCAGTYCGTCCGGCAGCGGCAGCCGCAGGTTGTCGTTCGGGCCGTACAGCTCGAGGCCATCGACGTAATGAAGATTCGGATCGCCGGCGCGGCGCTGCCCGACGATCGCGCGCAGCTGCTCGCGGATGACGCCGAGGGTCAGCTTGCCCTGCCGGCCCTCGTCGGCGCTGCCGCCCGCCTTGAACAGCAGGCGGCCTTCGGCCAGCGCATCCATGTCGTACACCGATGGCCCTGGCAGGGTTTCGTGGATGGGGCAGAAGATCGGCGAAACTACCAGCAGCGGCGTGTCCGGATGGCCTTCGCGTATCGTGTCGAGGAAGCCGTGCATGGCCGGGCCGAAGGCGCGCAGGCGCATCAGGTCCTTGTTGACCAGGTTGATGCCGATCTTGAGGCTGATGACGTCGGCCGGCAGCTCGCGGATGGCGCGGGCAACGAAAGGATCCAGCAGGGCATTGCCGCTGTAGCCGAGATTCAGCAGGTCGAAGCCGGTGCGCACGGCGGCGACCGCAGGCCAGGTGCCGGAAGGGTGGGTGGTATTCGAACCCTGGCTGATCGAGCTGCCGTGATGCACCCAGCGGCGCCTGCCCACGGCCGGCACCGGATCCAGCGGCGCATCGGAACGCAGCGATACCAGCTCGGTCATCTCGTCGTGCGGCAGCCAGATCTCGATCGTCTTCTGCCCGGGAGGCAGGCCGCCGAAAAGCAGGGTCCGCGCCTCGCCGCCGGTGACGGTCGTCGCGCCGGTGCTCATGTCGATGTGCAGGATCCGGCCGCCCTGCACGCTGCCCTGGCGCGCCAGCTGGCCGCCGATGAACAGGTCGAAGATGCCGTCCGGGCGCGGGCCCAGGCCGCTGTAGACGCGCTTGGTCGCGAGCACGTCCAGCTCCACCGCGGTGGCCGCGGTCTGGAACACCAGGCGCACGCCGGACGGCTGCGATTCCGCCATCGCCAGCTGCGCGTCCGGGCATTGCGCGCGCGCCCAGGCGGGCAGGCGGTGCGGCAGGATGCCGGCTTCGGTCTGCTCGATGTCGAGCGCGCCGTGGATGAAGTCGCGGGTCAGCGGGGTGCGGATCGGAAGAGTGGTTTCATGCATGAGCTGCATTCTACGCCGTATTCGGCGCCGCACTTCGCACGCTTACATGAGCGTGATGCCGAAGCGCCTGACGAACATCGCAAACAGCGCGAAGCAGACGATCGTGAGCACCACGCAGACCGCGAGCGTGGGCCAGAACCCCAGCCTGGCGAGCAGCGCGGGAAACGCCAGGAACATGGGCAGGGTCGGCACCACGTACCAGAAGGTGTACCAGGCATGGTTGGCGACCTTCGATGCCGGCTGCTTTTCCACGTGCAGCCAGATCAGGGTCAGCACCGTCACCATCGGCAGGGCGGCAATCAGGGCGCCCAGCTTGTCGCTGCGCTTTGCGAATTCCGATACCGCGACGACCACGGCGGCCGTGACCAGGTATTTCGTGACGATCCAGATCATGCGGGCATCTTCTCCCCGGCGCGCAAGGTCAGCACCCGCACGCCTTGCCGCGTCACGGCCACCGTATGCTCGAACTGCGCGGACAGCTTGCCGTCGCGCGTGACGACGGTCCAGCCATCGTCCTCGGTGAACACGTCGTCGCGGCCCTGGTTCAGCATCGGCTCGATGGTGAACACCATGCCTTCGCGCAGCATCAGGCCGGTTTGCGGCTTCCCCCAATGCAGCACCTGGGGCGGCTCATGCATTTCGCGGCCGATCCCGTGGCCGCAATATTCCCTGACCACCGAGTAGCCGTTGCGGCGCGCGTGGCGCTCGATCGCATGGCCGACGTCGCCGAGGCGGGCGCCCGGACGCACGGCCCTGATCCCCTTCCACATCGCCTCGTATGTCACCTGCACCAGCCGCCTGGCCGCCGGCGCCACCTCGCCGACCAGGTAGGTCTTGCTGGAATCGGCGATGTAGCCGTCCTTCTCCAGCGTGATATCGAAATTCACGATATCCCCGCTTTGCAGGATCTCGGCGGGCGAGGGCACGCCGTGGCACACCACGTTGTTGCGCGAGGAGTTCAGGGCGTAGGCATAGCCGTACTGGCCCTTGCTGGCCGGGCGCGCCGCGAGCGTCTCGACGATGAAGCGCTCGGCCAGGTCGTTGACTTCCATCGTCGACATGCCGATCAGGTCCAGCTTGTCCAGGTGGCCGAACACTTCCGCCAGCAGCTTGCCCGCCGCCGCCATCAGGACGATTTCTTCGGGGCGCTTGGTCATGACACGGCCATTCTGGGCGCCATGGCCTCGACTCCCGCTTCGCGCAACTCCCGCACCACGATCTCGTTGAAGCTCTGGGTCGGGTGCATTTCGCACAGCATGCCGATCTTGATCCAGAATGCTGCCTGCGCATTGATCGAGCGGCACGAGACCGAGGTGGCCTTGCGTATCTGGTCGTGCAGCTCGTCGTCGATGTTTACGATGCCCATTGTATGTTCCATATATAGTTCATATACGAAGTATATACAAATACTCAGGCGYGTTGCAAGCATGGCCAATCCCGTGCACAGTGGCGCCATCTTCAGCAAGGACAGGAAGGTATGCTTACCGAACGTATGGATTTTCAGGGGCCGCACGGCAAGATCTCGGCCAAGCTCGATGCGCCCGACGGCACGCCGCGCGCCTACGGGCTGTTCGCCCACTGCTTCACCTGCAGCAAGGACGTGCTGGCGGCGACCCGCATCTCGCAGGGGCTGGCCGACCTCGGCGTGGCCGTGCTGCGCTTCGACTTCGCCGGCCTGGGCAACAGTCATGGCAAATTCGCCGACACCAATTTTTCGTCCAACGTGGAAGACCTGGTGGCCGCGGCGGATTTCCTGCGCCAGAAATTCGCCGCACCCAAACTACTGATCGGCCACAGCCTGGGCGGCACCGCGGTGCTGGCGGCCGCCCACCGCATTCCCGAATCGACCGCCGTGGTGACGATCGCGTCGCCCAGCGATCCGCACTACGTGGTCGACAAGCTGCTGTCCGAGCACGTCGACACCATCGAGCAGCTCGGTGAGGCGCGCGTGAAGCTGGCGGGGCGCGATTTCGATATCCGCCGCCACTTCGTCGAGGATGCGAGCCAGCACCAGCTGAACGAAAAAATCGCCAACCTGGGCCGCGCGCTGATGGTGATGCATGCGCCGCAGGATTCCACCGTCGACGTCGACAATGCCGGCCGCATCTTCGGCATCGCCCAGCATCCGAAAAGCTTCATCTCGCTCGACGGCATCGACCACCTGGTGACGGGCAGGGAGGACGCGGCCTATGTGGCGGGCATCATCGCGGCCTGGAGCGCGCGCTACATCTGATCACTCATCATCATCATCACGATAGCTATGCAAGAGTTTGAACGGCGGCGCGACCGCTTCGAGTTTTTCGACCGCATGGAGAGCCCGGCGGTCAACATCTGCTTCCGCATGGACCTGCCGGATTTCCGGCCCTGGTGCAAGGAGCAGGGCCTGGCGCCCTTCCACGTGCTGCTGTGCGCCGTGCTGCGCGCCATCCTGAAGGTCGAGAACTTCCGCTACCGCGTGCATGAGGGCGAGGTGATCCGCATCGAGCGCCTGCATCCCTCGTTCACGGTGGTCAACCAGCACTTCGACCTGAATTTCGCCCAGTTCGACTGGTCCGACGACGTGCGCGAATTCGTCGCCAACGGCCTGGCGGCGCGCGAGGAAGCGGGCAATATGCTGGAGCTGAACCGGAAGTACCGCGGCATGTCGCCGCGCGACGCCAAGGACCAGGTCTTCGTGACCTGCATGCCCTGGCTGGACTTCACCTCGATCCAGCATCCGATGGCCGCCCTGGCCACGCCGGACATTCCGTCGCTGGCCTGGGGCAGGTTCCGCGACGGCCAGGACGGCCGCCTGGAGCTGCCGTTCTCGGTGCAGGCCCACCACGGTTTCGTCGACGGCTACCACATCCACCTGCTGGCCCGGCAGATCGCCGCCGAGCTGCGGGAGATCATGGGCGCCTAGACGGTGTCGCCTTCGCAGCCGCTGACCGATCGACGGCCCGGATCGGCCCGGTACAGGTCCGTCAGCGCGCAGAACTCCTCGGCCAGGTCCTCGGCTTCGACGACGCGGGCCGCGAACCCGGCGAGGGTATAGCGGACCTCGTCCTGCTCCGGGTTGCAGGGCAGGGTGGAGGCATGGACGATCTCCTGCTGCATGTTGCGGAAGCCCCAGCAGCCTTCCGCGAAAGCCTTCCTCAGCTTGCGCAGGCCATGCGCCGCCGCGAACCAGCGCTGCCAGCGCGCCAGCAGCGCGGCATCGCCGGCATGGCGGCGCGCGACCTCGGCCTCGCATTCGCGCAGCTTCTCGTCGAAGGACAGACGCTCGATCCTGGCGGACGCTCGCCCGACTTCATCCGCCGGTCCCGTATGCACCAGGGCCAGCCCCAGGTTCAACTCCAGGCGGCCGAACACGAACAGCAGGCGCCCCAGGTGCAGGGCGGCCGTCGCTTCGACCTCGGTTTCCGGCAGAATCGGCATCATGTCCATCTCTGTCTCCTTTTTAACTTTTACTTCAGTGCGGAATAGATTCCCTCCAGACGGTCCTTGGTGCCCGGGATGCGCTCCAGGCGCGGATAACGCAGGCCGCCGTGGTAGTCGAGCGAAATCGTGCGCAGCACGTTGCCCTTCTTGACCAGCAGCTGGATCGGCTCCTTGCCGTCCTTGGCTTCCTTGATCGCCTTCTTCAGCAGCTCCGGCTTGAACACGCGGTTGTTGACGGCGACGATGCTGGTGTTGGCGGCCAGGCCGGCGCGGAAGCCCGGGCCGTCCCAGATCACGTTGCGCACGCTGCCGTCCGAGGTCACGGTGAAGCCCACCGAGTAGCTCAGGTCCGCGCCTTTCAGGCGGTCGTCGTAGCTCTTGATGGTGTCGGTCGGGGTGTCGGTGTAGACCAGCTTCCAGCCGGCGCGCGCCAGGCCGTCCAGCGGGGCGCCCGGACCGTGGCCGTCCACGCGTGCGCGCAGGAAGGCG
This sequence comes from Massilia sp. 05N420, assembly GCF_056397205.1. NCBI lineage: Bacteria > Pseudomonadati > Pseudomonadota > Betaproteobacteria > Burkholderiales > Oxalobacteraceae > Massilia > Massilia sp. 05N420. The sequence continues at coordinate 39,801 of NZ_JBFTMX010000040.1, read as the reverse complement.
GCCCAGTCGTAGGGCACGACCTTGTTCAGGGCCGCCACCACGTCGTCGAAGGTATAGAAGGCCGGCAGGAAGCTGCCGTCGTCGATGCCGTAGAAGAGGCGGGCGAAGTCGTCCAGCGATTTCTTGTCGCCCGATTTTTCGCGGATCAGGGTGTCGACGTCCAGCCAGATCAGCTGGCCTTCCGAATAGTAGTCCTCGCTGCGCTGCCAGTTGGCCCAGCCGAGCGGGCGGCGCGCGTTCAGGATCGGGTCGTTGACCGTGTCCTGCATGGCGCGCCAGGCGCGGCCGGCGACGTGGTCGTAGCGCGCGGCGGTGGCCGCCAGCGCATCGCGTGCGCCGGCCATCGACACCAGGGTGGAGCGGGCGCCCAGCACATTGCCCCAGTACTGGGTCTGGCCTTCGTAGACCCACAGCAGCTCGTTCTGCAGCGGGGTGTTGAAGTTGGGGACGTCCTGGCCGGCCGGGCGGCGGAACTTGCCGTCCCACGAGTGGGTGTACTCGTGCGGCAGCAGGTCGCGGCCGGCTTCGCCCTTGGCCCATTCCGTGAAGTAGCCCGGCTTGACGCCGTTCTCGCTCGACTGGTGGTGTTCGCGGCCGATGCCGCCGAATTCGTCCGACAGCGCGAACAGGAAATCGTAGTGCTTGTAGTGGTGCGAGCGGAACAGCTTATAGGCCTGCTGCACCAGCTTGCGGTGGGCTTCGATCTGTTCCGGCTTGGCTTCCAGGCTCTCCGGATTGTCGGCGAAGACGTTCAGGCGCACCGGCACCTTGGCGCCCGGATCGAGGTCGAACTGCTTGTAGTAGCGGCCGGCGAACAGCGGCGAGTCGATCAGGGTTTCGAGGTCGTGCGGCTCGAAGTGGACTTCGTCGCCCTGGCGGTTCGCGGTCTCCAGCGCGGTGGCGTACTGCCAGCCGGCGGGCAGCTTCAGGTTCGGCTGCACGGTGATGCGGCGCGCCACGTAGCCGGCCGGGTACAGGGTCATCGACACCCATTGCACGCCGAGGATCTCGTCGGTCATGGTGATGCGGCCCTGCGAGGTGTCGAGCGGCGACAGGTACTGGTACTCGGCTTCCAGCACGCTGGCGCCCTCGGGCACGTTCAGGTGGAAGGCGAACACCTGCACCGGATCGCGGGTCCATTCGACCGGCTTGCCGTTGGCCGTGAACTTCAGGCCGGCCAGCTGGGTGATCGGGCCGTTGGGGCCGTGGTTGGCCGGCAGCCATTGCGGGTACAGCAGGGTCAGCGGACCCGGCTTGACCGGGATGCTCATGCGCATGCGGAAGATCTGTTGCGACAGATTGGTCGCATCGACGTTCAGGACGATGGTGCCGGGATAGGGCTGGTCGACGGGCGCGGGGACGTCGGCGCGGGCCGGGCCGGCGAGTGTGAGCGCCAGGGCAGCAGTAGAGAGAAGCGCGGTGGCGGAGCGGCTGGCCAGCGTCTTGAAACGGCGATGCGGATGGTGTGCGGTCATGGCTGAGAAAACGGTCGTGGGTGAATCAAAAATGCAACAAATGGCCGAGTGTAGCATCGCTCGCCAGGGGTAGATGCTCAGCCGCATCGATGCAAATAAAATTCGAAAAACAATATTAAAAACGATATTTTGTATGCCTTGAAAACGCATGCAGTGGGCATTAGATTGGTCCCAACGGATGCTCACGATGAGGTCCGGAAACTTATCGCTTACTTGAAAAGGATACTTGCCATGCGTACTTTTGACCTGACCCCCCTGTATCGTTCCGCCATCGGTTTCGACCGCCTGGTCAATATGCTCGAGCAGCGCGCCGAAGCCGCGCCGAGCTACCCGCCGTACAACGTCGAATTGGTCAGCGAAGACAAATACCGCATCGTGATGGCGCTCGCYGGCTTCAGCCGCAGCGAGATCGAGATCGTCTCCGAACGCGACACCCTGCACGTGACCGGCCGCAAGCAGAAGGACGAGGTCCAGCGCCACTACCTGCACCGCGGTATCGCCCAGCGCGATTTCGAGCAGCGCTTCCAGCTGGCCAACCACGTGAAGGTCGTCAGCGCCGCCTTCGACAACGGCATCCTCACCATCGAACTGGTGCGTGAAGTGCCCGAGGCCCTGAAGCCGCGCAAGATCGCGATCGCCGATGCGAACGGCAACACCGACAACGTGCAAGTGCTGGAGCAGCCGCAACAGCAAGCCGCATAAGCGTAAGGTGGGCACGGTGTGCCCACCATGAAAAATCGAGGCGCCACGAGCGCCTCTTTTTACGTCCGTCGATTTAAGCCCGTCCTAAGCTCAAGCTTAAGAGTGATTTAAGGGTATTGCGAGAAACTACTCGCATCAAAACAGCAGTCTCCACAAACCTCTTTTCCAATCCAGGAGTACGTAATGGCTAACGAAGGTGCAGTCACCGCCATCACCGCAAAACGTCTCACCCTGGCCCTGTGCGCGGCCGGTGTCATTGGCGGAGCGGTGGGCGCGGTCGCAGTCAACCATAACAATGCCACCGCCGCCGCGGAAGCCGCGGCCCTGGCGCAAAACCAGGCAGCCCCGGTGGCGGCCGCACCGGCGCCTGTCGCAGGCAATTCGTCGGCAGTGGGCCTGCCCGACTTTACCAGGATCGTCGCCCACAACGGCCCGGCCGTCGTGAACGTGCGCGTCGTCGGCACCACCAAGGTGGCCCAGCGCCAGATGCCGCAGTTCGACGAGGACGATCCTTTCTTCGAATTCTTCCGCCGCTTCCAGCCTACGCCTCCTCGCGGCGGCAACGGAGGCGGACGCGAACTCGTTTACGGCGCCGGATCGGGCTTCATCGTGAGCCCGGACGGCGTCATCCTGACCAATGCGCACGTGGTGCGCGATGCCGACGAGGTCACGGTCAAGCTGCAGGACCGCCGCGAATACCGCGCCAAGGTCCTGGGCTCGGACCCGAAGACCGACGTCGCCGTGCTGAAGATCGATGCGAAGAACCTGCCGGTGGTCCCGCTCGGCAATACCCGTAACCTGCAGGTCGGCGAGTGGGTGCTGGCGATCGGCTCGCCCTACGGCCTGGAAAGCAGCGTGACCGCCGGCGTGGTCAGCGCGAAGGGCCGCAACATCGATACCAACGGCGTGCAGTTCATCCAGACCGACGTCGCGGTCAACCCGGGTAACTCGGGTGGCCCGCTGTTCAACACGCGCGGCGAGGTGGTCGGTATCAACTCGCAGATCTACAGCCAGACCGGCGGCTACCAGGGCCTGTCGTTTGCGATCCCGATCGACGTCGCGGTCCGCATCAAGGACCAGATCGTCGCCACCGGCAAGGTGCAGCATGCGAAGCTGGGCATCGGCCTGCAGGACGTCGGCCAGGACTTCGCCGATTCCTTCAAGCTGGATTCGCCGGACGGCGCGCTGGTGCGGAACGTCGAGCGCGGCAGCGCGGCCGACAAGGCCGGGCTCAAGTCGGGCGACGTGATCCGCAAGGTCAACGGCCAGCCTATCGTCGGCGGCGGCGACCTGAGCTCCATCGTGGCGGTCGCCAAGCCGGGCGACAAGCTGGCGCTGGACGTCTGGCGCGACGGCCACGCCGTCCAGCTGAACGCGACCCTGGCGAACGCCAACGACAAGCCGGACCCGGCCAACCGCGACAACCTGGCCGGTACCGACAAGGGCGCCAAGCTGGGCCTGGCCCTGCGTCCGCTGGACCCGACCGAGCGCCGCCAGGCCGGCATTCCTTCCGGCCTGCTGGTCGAGGATGCGGGCGGTCCGGCCCAGGTGGCCGGCGTGCAGCCGGGCGACGTGCTGCTGTCGGTGAACGGCAAGCCGGTCAACAGCGTCGAGCAGGTGCGCGACGTGGTCGGCAAGTCCAGCAAGTCGGTTGCCTTGCTGATCCAGCGTGGAGATGACAAAATCTTTATTCCCGTGCGGATTGGCTAAGGATGGTTTAAGGGGAGTTTAAGCTCCCCTCGGTAAACTGAAAGCTCGAAAGATTCTTCTATCCGCATGGTTTTCTGAGAATCGGGGGATTTGATGCGGCTGTTGCTGGTGGAAGACGATACGATGATCGGCGAAGTGGTGCTCGACCTGTTGCGGGCCGAGCACTACGCCGTCGACTGGGTCAAGGACGGCGAGATGGCCGACACGGCCCTGATGCAGAACCAGAACTACGACCTGGTGCTGCTCGACCTGGGCCTGCCGCGCAAGGACGGGCTCGAAGTGCTGCGCTCCATGCGTTCCCGCAAGGACCGCACCCCGGTACTGGTCGCCACCGCGCGCGACTCGGTCGCCCAGCGCATCGCCGGGCTCGACGCCGGCGCCGACGACTACGTCCTCAAACCCTACGACCTCGACGAAATGCTGGCGCGCATCCGTGCGCTGCTGCGGCGTGCCGCCGGGCGCGCCGAACCCGTCTTCGAATACAAGAACATCTCCGTCAATCCCGCCACCCGCGAGACCCTGGTCGACGGCCAGCCGGTCGTGCTGTCGGCGCGCGAGTGGGCCGTGCTGGAAGCCCTGGTCGCCCGTCCGGGCGCGGTGCTGTCGCGCGCCCAGCTCGAGGAAAAGCTGTACAGCTGGCGCGATGAAGTCAGCAGCAACGCGGTGGAGGTCTACATCCACGGCCTGCGCAAGAAACTCGGCAGTGACCTGATCCAGAACGTGCGCGGCGTGGGTTACATGGTGCCGAAGGTATGAGTCCGAAAAAAGCGCGGCGCCGGCTCACGCACTCCCTGCGCGGCCGCCTGCTGTGGTACGTGCTGGCGGCCATTACCATCGCCGCCGTGGCCCAGGCCTCGATCGCCTACCGCACCGCGCTGGCCGACGCCGACCAGATCTTCGACTACCACATGCAGCAGATGGCGCTGTCGCTGCGTTCGCGCGTCCCGCTGGCCAACAGCGAGGAACCCGGCAACGTCGATACTCCGCTGAGCGGCAGCGACGACCTGGTGGTGCAGGTGTGGTCGCCGGACGGCGTGCAGGTGTTCCGCAGCGCCTCGCACGCGCGCCTGCCGCAGCGCGCGGTGCTCGGCTTTTCCAACGTGCGCGCCAACGGCACCACCTACCGCATCTTCTCGATCCAGACCAGCGCCCAGACCGTGCAGGTGGCCCAGGACCTGGCCGTGCGCAGGAGCATGGCCAGCAACCTGGCGCTGCGCACGCTGGGACCGATCGCGGTGATGATGCCGATCCTGATGCTGGTCGTGTGGTGGGTCATCAGCGGCTCGCTGGAGCCGGTGGCGCGGGTGCGCAAGCAGCTGGCTTCGCGCCAGGCCGACGACCTGTCGCCGGTGTCGGACGCCGGTCTGCCGGACGAGGTGAGGCCGCTGGTGCAGGAACTGAACCTGCTGTTCGGCCGCGTGCGCCAGGCCTTCGACACCCAGCAGACTTTTGTGGCCGACGCCGCCCACGAGCTGCGCACGCCGCTGGCCGCGCTCAAGCTGCAGGTGCAGAGCCTGGAGCGTTCCGACCAGCGCGCCGACAGTGCCGAAGCACGCAAGCTGGCGATCTCGCGCCTGTCGGCCGGCATCGAACGCGCCACCCGCCTGGTCGAGCAGCTGCTGGTGCTGGCGCGCCAGGAAGCCAGCGCCGCCCCGCACCAGCCGGTCATGCTGGCCGAGCTGGCGAAGCGCGCGGTGGCCGACCTGATCGGCGTCGCGCAGAACAAGCACATCGACCTCGGCCTGCAGCGCGCCGACGCCGGCGCCGTCGAAGGCCAGCCGGAATCCCTGATGATCCTGCTGCGTAACCTGGTCGACAATGCGATCAAGTACACCCCGAGCGGCGGCACGGTCGACGTGTCGGTGACGGCGGAGCAGGGAGCGGCCGGCAAGCAGCTCTGCGTCCGGGTCGAGGACAGCGGCCCCGGCATCCCGGCGGAAGAACGCGAGCGCGTGTTCGACCGCTTCTACCGCGTGCCCGGCAGCGAGGCCGCCGGCAGCGGCCTGGGCCTGGCCATCATCAAGGCGATCGCCGAGCGCCACGGCGCTACCCTGTCGCTGGGCGAGTCGGCCCGCCTGGGCGGACTCGAGGCCGTGGTACGCTTCCCGGCATGAACGACCTTTCCTCCCTTGACGCCATCGCGGCGGCGCAGGCCGGCTCGCTGCGCCGTGCCGACGGCGCCTACCGCAACGTGGTCCCGCGCCAGGCGATGGGCTTGCGTAAAACCCTGGGCCTGGTCTGGCGCATGCTGACCGCCAAGCCGGCGGCGACAGTGCCGGACCGGCCGATCCCGGTGCGCACGCTCGATGCGGCCACGCTCGAACGGGCGCCGGACGCGACCCTGTTCCGTCTTGGCCACTCGACCGTGCTGATCAAGCTGGACGGCGGCTGGTGGCTGACCGACCCGGTGTTCGCCGAGCGCGCCTCGCCGTTTTCCTTCGCCGGGCCGAAGCGCTTCCACGCGCCGCCGCTAGCGATCGACGACCTGCCGCCGCTGCGCGCCGTGATCCTCTCGCACGACCACTACGACCACCTCGACCACGACGCCATCCTGCGCCTGGCGCCGAAGGCCGGACTGTTCCTGGCGCCGCTGGGCGTCGGCGACCGCCTGGTCCGCTGGGGCGTCGATGCGGGCAAGGTGCGCCAGCTCGACTGGTGGCAGGAAACCCAGCTGGGCGGCGTGCGCCTGGCGGCCGTGCCGGCCCAGCATTTCTCGGGCCGCGGCCTGGGCGACAGCGACCGCAGCCTGTGGGTGTCCTGGGTCATCGACGCCGGCGACCTGCGCCTGTTCTTCAGCGGCGACACCGGCTATCACGCCGGCTTCAGGGAGATCGGCGAACGCTACGGTCCCTTCGATCTCACCATGCTGGAAACCGGCGGCTACGACCTGCAATGGGCCGACGTCCACATGCATCCCGAGCAGACCCTGCAGGCCCACCTCGAGCTGCGGGGAAAATGGCTGATGCCCATCCATAACGGCACCTTCGACCTGGCCTTCCACCCCTGGTATGAGCCGCTGGAGCGCATCGCGGCGCTGGCCGGGGTTGCCGGCGTGCCGCTGGCGACGCCGGAGATCGGCGCCGCCCTGGCGGTCGCGCGCCCGGAGGCCGGCCCGGCCTGGTGGCGCAATCGATAGGCATCGGTGCCACACCACGCATGGGGGAAAGCCCGGCGCCGCCGTCCGCGCCGCCCTTCCCGACCGTAGAATCAGCGCTCCCTATCCCACCTGTGTGAGCGCCATGCAAATCCATCATTACCGCCGCGAACTCGGCCCATCCCTCGAGGAGCCGGTCTCCGTCTACCCGTATACGATGCGCAGCTTCCGGTCCGCCGCCGACGTGCCGACCCTGCACGCGCTGCTGCAGGAGGCTTACGCAAGCAATGGCAGCGCCCCGGCGCCGCGCGAGGAATGGTGGCGCGTGCTGTCGACCGACCCGGAATTCGACGCCCGCCTGGTGCTGCTGGTCGAGACGCCGGTCGGCACCCTGGCCGCCGCATGCATCGCCTGGAGCTCCGGCTTCATCAAGGATCTCGTCGTGCTGCCGGCCCACCGCCGCCTGGGCCTAGGCTCGGCCCTGATGGGCCACGCCTGCCAGGCCTTCCGCAAGCGCGGCGCGCATGCGGTGGCCCTGAAGGTCGAGGCGGACAACCACGCCGCGATCGCGCTGTACGAGGCGCTGGGGATGCGGCGGGTGGAGAGCGTGGCGGCCTAACTACCCGCCTGCCGGCGGGGCCGCCGAGGCCAGTGCGATGTACTCGCCTTCGATGGGGCGCGCGGCCATCTCCGCGCCGTCCAGCAGGTCGCCGCTGTCGTTCAGCTTTTCCAGCACGAAGCCGGCATCGGCCAGGAAGTCCGCCAGGCCGCCGCGCGCCTGGCTCGACAGGAAGGGCTCGCCCCGCCATCGCAGCCAGGCGTCGACCAGGCGGCTGCGGCGGCGGAATCCAGGACGCCCGTCCGGCAAGGGATCGAGCCAGGTGAAGGCCACCCGGCTGCGCGGCGCGGCCGCCGCCATCTGCGCGAACAGCCCGCGCACCGCCTCGAACGGCATGTACATCAGCAGTCCTTCCGCGACGAACAGGGTAGAGGCATCCGCGCGAAATCCCGGATGGCTTGCCAGCAGCGCACCCAGCTCTTCCCGCGCCAGGTCGGCCGCGATGTAGCCGATGCCGCTGCCGGCCGCGGCCCGCTTTGCCGATTGCGTGGCGGCCTGGTCGATCTCGATACAGCACAGGTCCGGCCGGATCGCCTTCAATTCCATGCACAGGGTGTCGAAGCCTGCGCCGAGCACGATCACTTGCGTGCAGCCGGCGGCCAGAAGGTCCTGCGCGTGCCGGCGCAGCAGTTGCTTGCGCAGCGCGAAATGCAGGCAGATGCCGGGCAGGGTGGCGGCTTCGAGCAAGCCGCACAGGCCGCGGAACCATGCCTGGCGCAGCAGGCCGGCCAGGCGCGGACAGGCGCCGCGCAGCATGCGTTCGCCGTGGCGCAGCGCAGCGGGCGGCAGCGCGGCGGCGGGCAGCCCCGGGCGCGCGCCGGCCAGTTGCAGTCCGCCGGCGACGACCACCGCGGTCCTGCTGGGGCGGCCCGGCTTCATGCCGCCAGCTCCGCCGGCAGGCTGCCGAACAGCGCCGCATAATGACGATACCAGTTGCTCTGGAAGCGCAATTGCGGGTCGAAGCGGCGTTTCGCTTCCAGGAACTGCGCGAAGCGCGGATGGCAGGCGCTGACCTGGGCCGCGCTCGCGGCTCTCGCGTAAGTCAGGTAGAAGCTGCCATCGCGCGCGATCGCCATGTCGATCAGGCGGCGGAAGGCCTGGTGCGTCGCCTCGATGCCGTCCGCGGTGTGCGGCGTGTGCAGGTTGAAGATGACGCAGGCGTAGTCCCGGCGCGCCCATGGCAGGAAGCTTTCCGTGTCGCGCTCGATCAGGCGGACGGTCCCGTAAATCAGATCGACGCCATGGTGCCTGAAATCGGCCGCCGCGGTGCGCATGAAGTCCGCCAGGCGTTCGCGCGGCACGTAGATCTCGCCGATCACCTCCGAGCCGCAATGGCCGAGCGCATGGTCGATCCCGGCATGGTAGCCGTCCAGATAGGTACTCTGCTGCAGCCGGTCGCTCCAGTCGCGACGGCCGTCCGTCGCAAGGTAATGGCGTGCGTAGTGCTCGAAGGCCGCGCTCTTGTCGGTGTGCGCCAGCCGCAGCAGCGCGCGCCAGTCCCGTTCGGACAGCTCCTTCGTCGCGGCGCCGGACGGCGTGTCGTCGTCGACCGGCAGGTAACAGGAAAACACGCCGCGCTGCATGAAGTCGCGGCTGTCCGGATCGATGGCGAACTGGAAGTCGCCGAAGACATAGCCGGCGGCGATGCGTTCCGCAAAGGCCGGCATCAGTTCGTCCAGCTGGAGCAGCCTGACGTCGCGCCGCATCTTCCGGCGCGGCGCGAGGCGCAGCGTCACGCTGGCGATGATGCCGAACAGGCCGTAGCCGCCGATCGCCAGCGAGAACAGTTCGGGGTTGGCGGTACGGCTGCAGTGCTGCACGCTGCCGTTCGCATCGACCAGCGTGAACGCCTCCACGTCGCCGATGAAGGGGCGCATGCGCAGGCCGCGTCCGTGTATGTTCGCGGACAGGCAGCCGCCCAGCGACAGCCGGTCGGCGCCGGTCTGCTTCTGGCGAATGCCCCAGCGTGGGCCGTCGGGCTTCGATGCGCTGTCGAGATAATCGATCAGTTCCGGCCACTCGATGCCGGCTTCGGCCTCGATCAGGCCGGCGTCGGCGTCGAAGGCCAGCACGCGGCGCATGTGCCGCATGTCGAGCAGGACGCCATCGGCGGCGAACTGCTGGCCGCCCATCGCATGCCGCCCGCCACAGACCGCCACCGGCAAGCCGCGCCGCGCCGCATCCGCAACGATGGCGCGGATGCCGGCAATGCTGTCCGGCTGGTGGATGCCCGCGACCCGTGTCGGGTTCAGGGCGGAATGGATATCGTTGACGAGCGAGGGGCTGTAACGTGGGGGCATGGCGCGCTTCCGGAGTTGGAAATGCAGCCAATATTGGCAGGCTTGCGCACCGGCGTCAGCGCTTTCCCTTGGGGGCTGCGTGCCGCCACCTTGGGTATCGCGCGATGCGCCGGGGTGCCGGGAGTGTCAGGCGGACAGGCCTTTTTGCAGCAGCTCCGCCACCAGTTGGTTCAACTCGACCCCGCGTTCCTTGCTCAGCGTCTGCAACTGCTGTACCAGGCCGCTGTTCAGCTTGACGGCAAATGGTACCAGTCCCAGGGCGCGCTCACGCTCGCGCTGTTCGCGGCGGTCGGGCGCAGGTCCGGATGCGGCTGCGCCGAAAGTAGCGCCCTTGGCAGCCATCTGGTTCATCAATTTCTTTGCATCGCTCTTTGCCAGGTCTGTCTTTTTCATCGCTTGCCTTTGTAGTTCGTGAATTGAAAACGGATTCTACTCGCGAAAGGCAGCCGCGCCGGAATGGCGCGGCCTTTTGAGCTTGGGCCCCCGCCTGCGCGGGGGCGACGGATAGATTTAGAACTTGTGCGCCACGCGCGCAAAGTAAGCCGCGCCGTTCAGGCCGAACTGCACGCTCTCGTACTTGAAGCCGTTGTCGGTCTCGTCCGGATTCTGCACGGTCGGATGCACGTTGAAGATATTCGTGCCGCCGACGGTCAGCTTGGTCTTGTCCGTGAACGACCAGGTGAAGGACAGGTCGGCCGAGGTCTTGGCTTCGTAGTGCTGGTTCGGCACCGGCGGGCCCGAGAAGGTGYCCAGGGTCTGCGGACCATAGTGGACGATGCGGAAGTCGGTTTCCAGCTTGCCCTTGGTGTAGTCGAAGTCCAGCGTGGCCTTGCGGCGCGGGCCGCCCTGTTCGATGAACAGGCGCTCGCGCTCGGACAGCAGCACGTCTTCGAAGCCGGCCAGCGCGCTCGGTGCGTGCACGCCGGTGACTTCGGTGCGGCTGAAGTTCATCGCCAGGTAGGTGGCCAGCTTGCCGCCGCCGATGTCCATGCGGTGCGAGGCGGTCAGGTCCAGGCCCTGGGTGCGGGTGTCGATCGAGTTCACGAAGAACTGCGCCTGGCCCACGCCCAGCGCCTGGAGGGTCGTGCCCAGCGCCGGGTAGTTGTCGGCGTCGAAGCGGCCCGACAGCACGATGCGGCCGTCGATGTCGATGTGGTACAGGTCGGCCGTCACCGAGACCGATTTGCTCGGGGTCCAGGTCAGGCCCAGGGTGTAGCTCTTCGATTTCTCTTCCTTCAGCTGCGGGATGCCGGCCGCGTTGGCGACCTTGCCGCCGTTCGGCGCCAGCACCACGTCCATCGGCACGCCGCTGATGAAGTCGGTGAAGGTCGACGAGAAGTAGACCTGCTGCAGCGACGGCGCGCGGAAGCCGGTGCTGGCCGAGGCGCGCAGCAGGACATCGTTGGTGGCCTTGAAGGAGCCGGCCAGCTTGCCGGTGGTGGTCGAGCCGAAGTCCGAATAGCGCTCGTGGCGGACGGCGGCCTGCAGCTTGGTGCGGGCGTTCAGGTCGGCCTCGAAGTCGAGGTAGGCGGCGCTGCTGTGGCGGTCGCGGTTGGTGGCGTCGCCGGGCTGGAAGCCCGGGAAGCCCTGGCTGCCGGCATTGCCGCCCACGCCCACGCCGTCGGCGTCGACGTAGGAGCCCGGCTCGCCGGCGAAGATCTGGTAGTTCTCGGCGCGGTATTCGAAGCCGAAGGCAGCGTTCAGGCCACCCAGGACTTCAGGATAGAAGCGGCTGAAGTCGGCGTTGGTGGTCAGCTGGCGGAAGGAGAAGCCGCCGGCGTCGAACTGCGAGGGGCTGATGCCCTTGCCGCCCTTGCTGAGGTCGAGATTCGCGATCGAGGCGTTCAGCGTGTGCGCGATGTTGTAGCGCATGCGGTTGTAGCCATAGGTCTGCGAGAAGTCGCCGGCCCATTCGCCGATGCGGGTGCGGTAGCCGAGGATGCCGTAGCGGTCGTCGATATCGCCGTTGATGTAGGGGACGAAGCCGTTCGGGTACATGGCGGCCGAGTTACGCGAGGGGATGTCGTCGGAACCGATGCCGCCGCGCGCCCAGGCGGCCGAGGAGGCGTCGCGGGTCTGGGCGCCGGCCGTCAGGTAGAGCTTGCCCGGTCCCATCGGGAATTCGCCGTTCACGTAGACGGTCTGGTTCTTGACCTTGGTGTCGCCGATGGTGCGCGGGTTGTCCGGTTCGGCGCGGTTGGAGCGGCCGCGGTCATAGTATTCGCCGGTGATGCCGAGCACGCCATCGGCGACCGCGATGCCGCAGTAGGCCGAGGCCAGCCAGTTCTTGCCGTCGTGCTTGGAGTATTCGCCGAAGCCGGCGATCGATTCGCAACCCAGGTTCTTCTTGAGTTCGACGTTGATCACGCCGGCGATGGCGTCGGATCCGTACTGCGCGGCGGCGCCGTCGCGCAGCACCTGCACGTCCTTGATCGCCAGCAGCGGCAGCGCGTTCATGTCGGTGCCGGTATTGCCGCGGTTGCGCGCGCCGAACAGGTTGACCAGGGCGGTGGTGTGGCGGCGCTTGCCGTTCACCAGCACCAGGGTCTGGTCCGAGCCGAGGCCGCGCAGGGCCGCCGAGTCGACCAGGTCGGCGCCGTCGGCACCGGTCTGGCGGGTCGAGTTGAACGAGGGCGAGATATTCGCCAGGGTCTGGGCCAGGTCGAACTGGCCACCTTGCTCGGCACTCTTGGTCAGCGGGATGTAGTCGACCGGGACCGTGGTATCGGTGGCCGAGGTGTTGCCGACGCGGCGCGAGCCGACGATGTTCACGCTCTGGATATTGGTGGCGTCGGCAGCGGCCGGCGCCGTGCTCTGGGCCAGTGCGGCGGACGGCAGGGCGGCGAGGGCGGCGCTGCCGTAAAAGGCGAGCAGAAGGGATTGACGAATCGCGTTGGGTTTCAAGTGCTGGCTCCTTGGAAAATATTGCATTTCCATGAATTTACCAGTTGGCAACCTGAGGCAATAAGTTAAACGTCTCATAACTACAACAATGATGCTTATAAGTTGAACTCATATTGTAGGGCAGCCTCATATTGACGTTATTTTGGTGCATTGGTAACATGGTTAGAATTTTTGGAGGCAGCCATGACCGATCAGGAATTCATTGCCGCGTTCGCCGCCGGGCGTCTCGCGCCGGCGGGATTCGACCACCGCGCCCACCTGCGCGCCGCCTTCCTGCTGCTGCGTTCACGTCCCTTCCTCGAAGCCTGTATCGCGATGCGCGACGGCCTGCAGGCGCTGGCCGGCAAGCTGGGCAAGCCGGACCTCTACCACGAGACCGTGACGGTGGCCTTCATGGCCTTGGTGGCGGAACGGTCGTCCGGTGCGGACGACTGGGAGGGCTTCATCGCCGCCCACCCGGAGCTGTGCCGGCGCGGGCTGCTGGACAGCTATTATTCGGCGGCGCTGCTGGCCTCCGGCGCCGCGCGCAAGACCTTCGCCATGCCGGACCTCGTCAACGCTGGAGGCAGGCATGGCTGAGAAAGTGACGGTGGAGCGGGTCCAGACCGGCCTGCGCATCGAGAAGYGGATGCTGAAGGTGTTGAAGGGGCTGGCCGAATACCACGACATGAGCCTCGGCGACCTGGTGGAGGGCATCGTCCTGCATGCCTTCGAGGGGAAGAGCGCGTTTGGCGAGGAGAGCCTGTCCCGCATCCAGGATTTGAAACGGATCTACGGGATGACGCTGGAGGCGAAGGATGCGCACCGTTTGCAGGAGGCGGCATCCGGCGCAACCTCGCAAGGCATCGCCAACAGGTGATCGAAGACCTCGTTCAACGCCTGCTGTCGACCGGAGCGATCACACCATCTGTTCGCCCTGGTCATGCGCCACGCCGGCGGCAATTTCGCGCTGCAGCTTTTTGGTCAGCCTGGCGAATACCAGCTCGTACGATCGGCGCAACAACGCCGCCGCTTCCTGGTCCGACAAGTCCGCCTCCCTGTTGACATGCACCCACCTGGCGCGCGCCAGGTAGGGCGCCGGAATGATCCCGGGACGATCAGTGAGTTCCAGGAAGCGATCGTCCTCGACCTTGAAGCTGATGCCCTCGGCGGGCGTCGCGCTGCCTGTCACCGCGAACATTTTTTCGCCGACCGAAAATACGAGGTCAGCGCCCCATTTGATGTCCTCCGTACAGCCCGCGAAACTGCGGCACAGCACCTTGGCGGCTTCGAAATCCATCTCCCGCACTCCCTGTCGTGTCAAGCAAACGCCAATGATATTACAGTGCAAGAGCGGCCCGCCAGCCGGGCCAGATTCGGGCGTAGCATACAAAGTTCCGGGAATAACATCGAAGCTCCGCAGTAGTAATGGCTTCCTGTAGGAAAACAAAGGCCTATCGCGGTACCTGATATACCAAAAAGCCTATCCAGATCCATCCGTGGAGTTAATGGTTGAATCTGGTCGACAGACAGCCAATGCGTACTGAAACAGTTCATCGACCAGCTTGTCGCGTGGGCCGCGTACCGTTCTCAGCAGCCCGATTCCCCGGGTGGGTGCCGTTCCTGGTAGGGTAATCCGGGTCATCGACAAGTTCGGCCCCCACATTGGCGCCCAGTCAGGAACCAGTGATATCCCGAGACCGCGGCTGACGAAGCTTGCAATGGTCATCAGGCCATCGATTTCGAGTCTCACCCGCGGCTGAATGTCGCGTTCCCGGAGATAGCGATCCGCAAGGCGTCCGCCCCAGATACGCCTGTCGTACTTGATGAAAGGTTCCGAACGCAGCAAGGCGTGCGCGTCTTCATCGCTCTTGAACGTGCCGGGGGCAATAAGGACGAGGGGTTCCTCGGCGAGGGCATGCCATGCGCATGCCTTGGGAATGGCGAACTGGTGTTCAACCACGATGGCAGCATCCAGCTCTCCAGCCATCACCTTGGTCGCCAATTCTGCGGAGTGCCCTACATCGACAAAAACCGACAGCTCTGGGTGGTCGGCGTACAGTTTTTCGAGGGCCGGCGAAACGATCGAAATGGCGGCGGAAAAGAAGCTGCCAATGCGCAGCTGTCCTAGTCCGACCTGATCAATCGCTGCCGCGCGGAGATCGGCCACATTGCGCACTACACCGCGCGATTGGTCCAGGATCTGCAAGCCGGCCTCCGTCGGCTTCACGGCTCGGCCGGATCTTGTGACCAGTTCCACCCCCAAGTCCTCTTCCAAGGTGCGGATCCGCGCTGCAACAGCGGCCGGCGTAAGGTCGAGCCGACGTGCTGCTTCCGCTATCGATCCGCATTCCACGACAGCGACGAAACTCTGCAAAAAGCGGGTGTCCATGTCGAAAGTCTAGCACGACGGGCACCAGAAGATAATTTTCTTATCGTTCAAAGGTAAGAATCGGCTCTGTATCCCTTAAAAATTTTAATCGACAATCAGCTCATGTCTGTTTATCTCGATAAGGGAGCATCATGAACCATCCAGTACAAAGCGTCCGCAACCTGGTATCCGAAGCCGAATGGGAGGCGCGGATCACCCTTGCCGCTGCATATAGGTTGATCGCCCATTTCGGCATGTCCGACCTCATCTACAACCACATCACTTGCAAGGTCCCAGATGCAGATGGCGAATTCCTGATCAACCCCTATGGCCTGCTATACGAGGAAATTACCGCATCCTCCCTCGTCAAAATTAACCTTGCGGGCGACGTCCTGTTCAATCCGAACCCGACCTATGGCATCAACCCGGCGGGCTACGTGATCCACAGTGCCATCCACGGCGCCCGCCATGAAGTGGATTGCGTCATCCACACGCACACGCGCGCCGGAATGGCCGTATCTGCACTGGAGTGCGGACTATTGCCGATCGCCCAGACCAATATGCGCTTCGGCAAGATCGCTTATCACGAATACGAAGGCGTTGCGGTAGATGTCGATGAGCGCGAACGCCTGGTCGCCGACCTCGGCGACTCGGACGTCATGATCCTGCGTAATCACGGACTGCTGACTTGCGGTCCGAGTGTGGCCGAAGCTTTCAACACGATGTACTGGTTGGAGAACGCCTGCAAGACCCAGCTCGACGCATTGGCCTGCAATACGGCCCTGCACCTGCCGCAACAGCACGTTATCGCCAAGACCGCTCATCAGTTTGAGCCTCAAGTACGCCGGCCCTACGGAATCATGGAGTGGCCAGCCATGATCCGACTTCTCGATCGTCGCGACACTTCATACCGCGACTGATTTCTCTTCATTCCCAACAATTCATAAGTCAGACGGACGGCCCCGCCTACTTGACCGGTAACTCTTCGGTCGAGCGACTGCAGTCGAAAGAAGCTGACATGCAACATTAGGAGACAACGATGGAAACCATCAATGAAAAGCAGGTGATGGGCAAGATCTTCTGGCGCCTTGTGCCCTTGCTCATGGCTTTATATGTGCTGTCTTACATCGACCGGATCAATGTCGGCTTCGCCGCACTGACCATGAACAAGGACTTGGGCCTGAGCGCTTATGTCTTCGGCTGGGGCGCTGGCATCTTTTTTCTTGGCTACTGCATGTTTGAAGTGCCCAGTAACCTGATGCTGGCCCGTGTCGGAGCACGCCGTTGGATCGCGCGTATCCTGTTCACTTGGGGCCTCCTGTCGGCCGGCATGGCTTTCGTCCAGGGGCYAACCAGCTTTATTGTCATGCGCTTCCTGCTTGGCGCTGCTGAAGCCGGCTTCTTTCCAGGCGTTGTGCTGTATCTGACTTATTGGTTCCCGGCGCGCTACCGCGCACGCATCATCGCCGCCTTCATGTTGTCGATCCCGCTGTCGATCGCACTCGGTGCGCCGCTGTCGACCTGGATCCTGCAGATGGATGGCCTCTATGGTCTGAAGGGATGGCAGTGGTTGTTCATCATCGAAGGGGTGCCGGCTGTGCTCGCTACATGGACCGTTTTGCGTTACCTGACCGAGCGACCGGAAGCAGCAAGTTGGCTGTCCAGCAAGGAGAAAGGCTGGCTTGAAGAGCAGCTGGCCGCTGACCGCGAAATGGCGGGAACGACCCAGCAATCCTCGTCGCTGCGCACGGTGTTCACAAATCCTGCTATCTTGGCTTTGAGCTTCGTGTACTTCTGCGGCACGGCGGCCAACGTCGGGCTGTCGTCCTTCCTGCCGCAAATGATCAAGCAGCATGGCTACTCGAACCYGCAGGTCGGCTTCCTGACCTCGCTGCCGTATATCGTCGGCTGCATTGGCATGCTGGTCATCGGCTACTGGTCGGACCGAACGAAGGAGCGTCGCCTGTTCCTCGTCGCCACCATGCTAATGGCTGCGACCGGCCTCTATCTTGCCGCCGCGTTTGGCGGCTCGATCTGGTCGATCTTGTCGCTGGCGCTCGCTGCGGTCGGTATCCTGGGGCTGAAAGGGCCATTCTGGCCGCTGCCAGCTGCCTACCTGAGCGGCACAGCAATGGCAGGCGGAATTGCCTTTATCAATTCGGTGGGCAACCTCGGGGGATTCGTCGGCCCCTACGCTGTCGGTTGGATCAAGGAGGCATCGGGAAGTTTTACTGGTGGACTGTACGCACTTGCTGGAATCTCGGTTACCGCAGCGATCGCAACCCTCATTTTTGTTCGGGGCCGGGGTCCGAAAATTAATGTTCCCGTCGCTGTACCACAAGGTAAGAGCAAGGTCGTCAGCTAATCATCCTCATATTAATCATCGAGACTGTCTCGCGCACGAAGCTTTAGTGCCTCGGCGCGAGAATGTCGTGTCGCTAAATGTGATGTCGTGATGGCGGGAATGTTATCTGGTTGTAGCCATGATGTCCGCTCCCACCGATAGCGGAGCCTTCGGAAGGTTCGGTGTATGGGCGGATGGCTCCAAGAATAAGCAAGAGGGTAGCCACGCGCCCTTATTCCTGATGAAATTCTTCCGCAGTCGAGAACAGGTCCCAGGCGGCGATGAACAGCGCCGCGATCACCGGTCCGATCACGAAACCGTTCAGGCCGAACAGGGCCATGCCGCCCACCGTGGACAGCAGCACCACGTAATCCGGCATCTTGGTGTCCTTGCCGACCAGGATGGGGCGCAGGAAATTGTCGACCAGGCCGATCACGAACACGCAGAAGAGGATCAGCACCACGCCCTGCCAGATCGCGCCGGTCACCAGGAAGTACACGGCCACCGGCGCCCACACGATGGCGGCGCCGACCGCCGGCAGCAGCGACAGGAAGGCCATCACCACGGCCCACAGCAATGGCGCCTGCACGTGCAGGATCCAGAAGATCAGGCCGCCCAGCGCGCCCTGCGCCATCGCGACCAGCACATTGCCCTTGACGGTGGCGCGGATCACGGTGGTGAAATGGGTGAACAGGCGCTGCTTGTACTTGCGGCTCAGCGGCACCGCGGTCCTGATGCGGCCCGCCAGCGAATGGCCGTCGCGCAGCAGGAAGAACAGCAGGTAGAGCATGATGGTCAGGCTGACCAGGAAGTCGAGGGTATTGCTGGCGAAGTTGAGCGTGTACTTGGCCGCGACCTGGCTGGCCTGGGCGGCGACGCTCGACAGCTTTTCCTGGATGGTGGCCAGGTTGGTGAGGTCGAAGCGTTCCAGCAGGCCGGTCAACCAGTCGGGCAGCACGCCGATGATCTGGCGGAAGTAGGTGCCGAAGTCGATGTGGCCGGTACTGATCATGTTGTACAGCCCGACCGCCTGCTGGACCAGCGAGGCGCTGATCAGGGCCACCGGGATGATCACCATCACCACGATCGAACCCAGCGTGAGCAGGGCGGCCAGGTTGGCTTTCTGGCCGGTGGCGCGCAACAGGCGGCGGTACAGGGGAATGAACAGGATCGCCAGCACCACGCCCCAGAACACCGCGCCCGAATAGGGCGTCAGGATCCAGACGAAGCCGATGGTGACGACGGCCAGGAGGGAAAGGAAGACTTTTTGCTGGAGGGTGTATTGGCTGGCAGGTGGGTTCATACTCTTATGATAACGCCATATGCCGTTCCAGGTAGTCTTCGAAGGCCTCGCGCGGCAGGGCTTTCGCATGGAACCAGCCCTGGATGTAGTCGCAGCCGAAGGCGGCCAGCAGGTCGCGCTGGACGCCGGTCTCGACGCCCTCGGCGATCACTTCGATGCCGAGGCGGTGGGCGAGGCCGACGATGGCCTCCGTCAGCGCCTTGTCGCCGTCGTCGTCGGCCAGCTGGTCGATGAAGGATTTGTCGATCTTCAGGTAGTCGACGTCGAAATGCTTCAGGTAGGCGAGCGAGGAAAAGCCGGTGCCGAAATCGTCGATCGAGACCCTGGCGCCGGCCTCGTGCAGGGCGCCCAGGCAGCGCGAGACCTGGCCGGTGTCGCTCACCAGCACCCCTTCGGTGATCTCCACGGTAATACAGGACGGCAGCTCGGACCGCAGGATGCGCTCCAGYCATGGCAGCGGACCCTGGCGCTCGAACTGCAGCGGCGAGATGTTCACGCTCAGCTCGATCGTGCAATCGTATTTCCGGCGCCAGCGCTCGATGTCGGCGATGGCTTCGCCCAGCACCCAGTCGCCGATCTCGCCAATCAGGCCGGTCTCCTCGGCCAGCGGGATGAAGGTGGCCGGGCTGACCGCGCCGAACTCCGGATGCTCCCAGCGCAGCAGGGCCTCGGCCTTGCGCACGCGCCCGGTGGTGGTCTCGACGATGGGCTGGTAGTGCACGTGCAGCTGGCGCCGCGCCAGCGCCATGCGCAGCTCGTTGGTCAGCCTGAGCTTGAAGGAGGCCTGCTGCTGCAGGGAGGCGGTGAAATACTGGAAGTGGCCGCGCCCGGCGCGCTTGGCCAGGTACATCGCATGCTCGGCATTCGCCAGCAGGGTGGAGGCGTCGCCGGCGTCGTCGGGATAGACGCTGATGCCGATGCTGGCCGACAGGTAGGCCAGTTCGTCGCTGCCGAGGCCGAGCGGCGCCGCCACCGCGTCGATCAGGGCGCCGGCGACGGTCTCGAGGTGCAGCTGCTGGTCGCCCTGGCCGAGCGCGATGGCGAACATGCCGCCGCCCAGGCGCGCGATGCCGGCGTCGGCCGGGACGCGGCGCACCATGCGCCGGGTCAGCTCGATCAGGGCCTCGTCGCCCCTGGCATAGCCGTAGGCGTCGTTGATGTCCTTGAAGCGGTCGATGTCGAGCAGCAGCACGCCCAGCCGGCGCCCTGGGCCTTGCGCATGTCCTGCTCCAGGCGGTCGAGGAACAGGCGGCGGTTCGGCAGGCCGGTCAGCGGATCGAAGTTGGTCTGGCGCCAGATGACTTCATCCTTCTGCTTCTGCTCGCCGATGTCCCGGAACTGGATCACATGGCGGTAGATGCGGCCGTCCGGATGGCGGATCACGCGGATGTTGACGAACTTCGGCGTGACGCTGCCGTCCTTGTTGCGGTCCTGGATCTCGCCCTGCCAGTGGTCCCTGGCGGCCAGGGTCTCGCGCAGGCAGGTATAGAAGCCCTGGTCGTGCATGCTTGAATCGAACAGCTGGGGTTCGCGGCCGGCCACCTCGTCCAGCGTGTAGCCGGTCTGCTGCGTGAAGGCCGGGTTGGCCTCGACGATGCGGTTGGCGTCGTCGGTGACCAGCACCGCTTCCGAACTGGTCTGGTAGATCAGGTTCGCCATCCGCATCGATTCTTCGAGGTCGCGCTGGTGGGTCACGTCCTGCACGGTGCCGCTCAGGATCGTGCGGCCGTCCGCCATGATCGGACTGCACAGCACGCGTATCCATTTGCGGGTGCCGGCGGGGGTGACGATCCGCAGCTCCAGGTCGAAAGGCTTGCCCTCGGACTCGGCCTCGGCGAGCGCGCGTTCGGCCTGGATCCGGTCGTCCACGAGGCAGCAGGCCAGGCAGGCCTCCAGCGTCACCGGCCGCCCGGCGGGCAGTTCGTAGACGCGGATCACCTCGTCGGTCCATTCCAGGTGGCCGGTCGCCGCTTCGAGCTCCCAGGCGCCGATCCGGGCCAGGGAACTCATCTCCGTGAGCAGGCGTTCCTGCCGGCGGATGGTGCGCTCGTGTTCGATGCGCATGGTCACGTCGCGCGCAAAGCCCAGCACGCCCAGCACCTTGCCGTCGGCTTCGGCGATCGGCGTCTTGATCGTTTCGTAGGTATGTTCTTTCGCATCCTCCGCCGAGGTCACGTGCGTGTCGTGGGCGAGCGGCTTGCCGTAATCGAGGGAGGCGAGGTCGGTGCTGCGCATGTATTCGGCCGAGGCCGGCGGGAACAGGTCCTCGTCGCGCTTGCCGATGACTTCCTGGCGCGGCTTGCCCACCAGTTCCTCGAAACGCGCATTGCATGCCAGGTAGACGCCGGCCTGGTTCTTCAGCCAGATCACGTCGGGACTGCTCTCGACCAGGGTGCGCAGCAGCGCCTTCTCGCGTTCGAGTTCGGCGGTGCGGACCCGCACCGCCTTGCGCACCGAGCGCAGCCAGAAGGCCAGCATCAGCACCAGCGCGCCCAGCGCCAGCAGGGCCACCAGCAGCCTCTCGGCGACGCGCATGAAGGGCAAGGGCCGGCCCATCCATTTGTCGTGCAGTGCGTCGAGTTCGGCCGGCGTGATCTTCGCCATGCCGTCTTCGACCATGGCGAGGGTGGCGTCGTCGCCCTTCCTGACGGCGCGCCGCAGGCCGTTGCGCGTGACCTCGAAGGCCCTTACGTACTGGCGCTGCAGGCCGAGCTGGTAGAGGCGGTAGTCGGCCGAGTATTCGTCCATGCACAGCAGCTTGATCGACTGGCGGGCGGCGGCGTCGACCAGGGCCTGGTAGGTCGGGTAGATCCGCACGCCGGTGACGCCCTGGCGCAGCAGCTCTTCGGCGCAGGCGTCGCCGGACTGCACCCCGATCTCGAAACCCTTGAGGCTGGCGATGTCGTGGATGCCGCCGATCGAGGCGTCGGCGTAGACGGCGGTGGCGACCGTCGTATAGGCCGCCGAAAAATCGAGGGTGGCGGTGCGCTCGTCGGTGCGGAAGATGGTGTCGATGACGTCGGCGCGGCCGGCCGCCAGCGTCGGCTGGGCCTGGGCCCAGTTGACGGCCACCAGCTCGGCCTTCCTGCCGGTCTTGCGCTCCCACAGGCGCCACAGGTCGACCGTGTAGCCTTCCAGCGAGCCGTCGGGATTGCGGTGGACGAAGGGAGGATAGTTTTCGTCCAGAACGACACGTAGCGGCACCGCGCAAACGAGGCCTGGAAGACAAAGCACGGCAAGCACGACGACGCGCACGACCAGCATGGACACGCTCCTGGAGAGGCCGGCCAGCTCCGGTGGATGGGCTAGCCAGGTGGTGTGAAGATATCATGAAGCCCGGTGCCTGCTCCAGAGGCGCGTGACGGCAATCCGCGGCCGGCTCTCAGCCCTCGGGGCCGGCCGGGGGCGGTGGCTGCACGGGCGTCGCGTCGCGGGCTTCGCGCCTGCGCAGGCTGCGGTTGGCGGCGACCACGCCGACCCCCACGATCGCCAGGCTCAGCATGGCCCCGAGCGAGGGCGTGGCCAGCCAGCGCAGCAACTGGTCGGGCAGTTCGGACGGCGCCTGCTGGGGCGGATCGGAATCGATGGGCGCGGCGGCGGGAACGGGCTCGGCCTCGCCGGCCAGGAAGGGCGCCAGCTCATGGGAGAAGGCGATGGCGTCCTGCGGCGTCCGGCTGGTGAGGAGGCGGCCGTCGCGCACGGCCTGCTGGTTGCGCCAGATGGCGCCGGCATTCACCAGGTCGTCGCGCACGCCCGGCCAGGAGGTCAGGGTGCGCCCGGCCGCCAGCCCGCAGGAGACCAGCAGCAGGGCCGCGTGCGACATCGCCGCGATCGGCTTGCCAGCGGCATCGAAGGCGCGCACGAACTCGCGCGCGGAGAGAGATTGGCGCAGCAGGTCGGGCGCGATATAGCCACCGGGAATCAACAGGCCGTCATAGTCGTCCGCGCGGACCGCGTCGATGGTCCGGTCGACCCGCACCAGCTCGGCGGGCTGGTGCCCGTTCATGCCGCGGATCCGGCCGGCGCGCAGGGCCACCAGTGCGGATTGCGCGCCCGCGTTCTTCAGCGCCATCAGCGCGGCATCGAGTTCCGCCTGTTCGACACCGTCCGCCGCCAGCACGGCAATCCGCTTGCCGGCGAGTTTTCCGGATCCGTTCATCGTGAGCTCCTCGTTGTCCATCGTCCCTTGTTAGCAGAGTTGGCAGACATGGCTTTAGTTCCGCTTGACCTATTCATAACCGCGTGGTTATACTTAATCCATAGCCACGCAGTTATGAATTCAGATGGAACAGACACCCGACACCCCCGACGCCATTTTCAGGACCCTCGCCGACCCCACCCGCCGGGCCCTGTTCGAACGCTTGTGCCGCGAAGGGGAGCAGACCGTCGGGGCCTTGACGGCCCAGGCCGGGGTCTCGCAGCCGGCCGTGTCGAAGCACCTCGGCATCCTCAAGCAGGCCGGACTCGTCAGCGACCGGCACGAGGGACGCCAGACCCATTATTCCGCCCGGTTGAAAGCGCTCGCCCCGCTGGTCGACTGGACGCAGCAGATGTCCCGGTTCTGGGAAGACCGGTTCGATGACCTCGATGACCTTTTGAAAAGGATGGATCAATGATGAATGCTTCGCCGCAGCTTGCTTCTGAACTTCGCACCGTCACCGTCGAACGCGAGTTCGCGCATGCGCCCGAGAAGATCTGGCGCGCGCTCACCCAGCCGCACCTGATCGAGGCCTGGCTGATGAAGAACGACTTCGTGCCGGCCGCGAACCACCGCTTCAGCCTGCACGGCGACTGGGGCTCGGTCGACTGCCAGGTGCTCGAGATCGAAGCGCAGCGCAGCCTGTCCTATACCTGGGCCGCGATGGGCCTGGACAGCGTGGTCACCTGGACCCTCACGCCCAGCGGCGCCGGCACCCGCCTGCGCATGGAACAGAGCGGCTTCCGTCCGGACCAGGACCAGGCCTACCATGGCGCCCAGTACGGCTGGAACAAGTTCTTCGCTTCGCTCGACCAGGTGCTGGCGGGGCTGGGAGCGGCGGCATGAGCGAGGCCTCCGTACTGATCGACGAGCGCATCGCCAGCCTGCGGGACTGGCGCGGCGCCACCCTGGCGCGGATGCGCGCGCTGATCCACGAAGCCATCCCCGATGTGGTGGAGAGCTGGAAGTGGATGGGCACGCCGGTCTGGGAACACGGCGGCATCCTCTGCACCGGCGAGTCCTACAAGTCCTGGGTGAAGCTGACCTTCCTGAAGGGGGCCTCGCTGGACGATCCCGCGAAGCTGTTCAATTCCAGCCTGGACGGCAATGCGCGGCGCGCGATCGACATCCGCGAAGGCGAGGAGGTCGATGCCGAGGCCTTCAAGGCGCTGATCCGCGCCGCGGCCGCGCTCAATGCGTCGGCACAGACGAAGACGAAGCCGAAGCCGAAGCGGGCGAAGGCGCCGGCCTGCGCATGAAGGCGCAGCGCTGCGAGGCGGCCAGGCCTTTCAGGTAGGCGCGGCGCACCGACCCTGCCGTGATGCAGGCGGACACGTGCTTCGAATGCCGCTCGGCGCCGCTGAGCTTGCGCACCCAGCTGCGGAAGGGGATCAGGCCTTCGGCGGTCCGCTGGACCGCGCCGACGGCCTGGTCCTCCGCCACGTCGGACGCCTTGTTCATGAAAGTGTCCTCGTCTTTTGCCGAGGGCGGCGCATCGTAGTCGGGACCGAGCGCCTCGTCGAGTTCGCGGATCTCGCGCGCGATGGCGGTGCAGCTGCGGTTCTCCGGCGGCCGGTAGGGATTTTCCTTGGCTTTCTCGAGCACGGCCGGCACATCCTGTTTCGTGATGCCGAGATCGTTGAGCGGGGAGGCGGCGGCGCTGCCCATCCGCGACACCGTCTTCGAGGCGCAGGCGCCCAGGGTGAGCAGGGCGGCAAGCGAGATGAACCTGATGGCCGGATGCATGCTAGCCCTCGGCCGCTCCGCCGACCAGGATGGCCCCATCCTCGACCCGCGCCTGGATCAGGCAATCCCGTCCCGTCGCCCGGCCCTGGCGCAGCACCAGGCCATGCCCCAGCGCCGCGGCCAGCGCGCCGGCCGCGACCCCGGTCGCGCTGTCTTCCAGCGCCGCATCGAGGTGGTTGAAATTGCGGCCTTCATAAACGCCTTCCGCCAAGCGGCAGTAGACATACAGGCCGTTCACGCCGTTCGCCTTGCCCCAGGCCGCGATGCCGGCCAGGTCGGGCGCCAGGCCGTACAGCGTGTCCGCATCCTCCACTTCGACCAGCAGCTTGGGGCTGCCGACCGAGGCCACCCGCGGCCGCGAGGCCAGGACCAGGCCGGGTGCGTTCAGCAGGGCCGCGATCCCGTCGCCGCCGATGGCGGCCTGCGGCACCGTCTGCGGCGCCAGCTTCACGAAATAGCGCCCGTCCTCGCGCGACAGTTCCAGTGCCTGGCCCTTCATGGCGGTGCGCACGGTGATCGCCTGCGCGTCCTGCTCGCGTTCGAGCAGGACGGCGGCCACCGCCAGCGTCGCATGCAGGCAGAGCGGACTGCGCATGTGCGGATAGAAGTAGTCGACCTCCCGGTCCCGGGACAGGAAGACGCAGGTGGTGTTGCGCGCGGCGGCAAAGGCCTGGCGTGCGGCCGGGTCCATGCCGTCGTCTTCGATCACCAACGCCGGGTTGCCGTCGCCGGGGTGGGCCCCGAAGCAAATCAATTCGTGTACGTGCATGTTCGCAAATGCTGAAGTCGTCAGTTATACTGTGTTTTTATACAGTATTGTCTTTTTCCAAGACAATTGTAGATCTATTTGCCCAGACACACGATGCCATCCGAGCCATCTTCCCAATTTGGCCTGCACCTTGGCCTGCCCCAGTATGCGGAGCTGTTCTGCCTGTCGAACTTCTCCTTCCTGCAGGGCGCATCGCACGCGGAAGAACTGGTGGCGCGCGCCGTGCAGCTGGGCTATGCGGCGCTGGCCATCACCGACGAGTGCTCGCTGGCCGGCGTGGTGCGCGCGCATGCGGAGGCGAAGAGCGCAAAACTGCCGCTCATCATCGGCGCCCATTTCCACCTGAAGCAGCCGGACGGCGCCGATGCGCTGTCCCTCATTTTGCTGGCCCGGAACCGCAACGGCTACGGCAACCTGTCGGAACTGATCACGCTCGGGCGCACCCGCAGCGGGAAAGGAACTTACCTGCTGCATCCCGCCGACCTGGAAAACGGCATGCCGGACTGCCTGGCGATCCTGCTGCCGGCCTATCCGGGCCACGACCAGCAAGGCGTCGACCGCCTGCACGCCCAGGCGGCCTGGATGGCGCTGACCTTTCCGGGCCGCGCCTGGATCGGCCTGAACCTGCTGCACCGCGCCTTCGACGACGCCCACCGCGCCACCGTCGAGGAGGTCGGCTGGCAGCACGGCCTGCCGATCGTCGCCGTCGGCCACGTGGTGATGCACCTACGTTCCCGCAAGCCCTTGCAGGATACCTTGAGCGCGACGCGGATCGGCAAGCCGGTCGCCGAATGCGGCTACCAGCTGGCCCAGAACGCCGAGCAGCACCTGCGTTCGCGGGTGCGCCTCGCCAACATCTATCCGCGCGCCGCGCTGCAGGAAACCCTGCGCATCGCCGGCCTGTGCACCTTCTCGCTGGAGGAGTTGCGCTACGAATACCCGGACGAAGTGGTCCCGCCCGGCCACACGGCCACCAGCTACCTGCGCAGCGAAACCTGGATCGGCGCGCACCGGCGCTTCCGCGACGGCATCCCGGCCAGGGTGCAGGCCCAGATCGAGCACGAGCTGCAGCTGATCTCCGAGATGCGCTACGAGCACTACTTCCTGACCGTGTACGACATCGTGCGCTTCGCCCGCTCCCGGCACATCCTCTGCCAGGGCCGCGGTTCGGCCGCCAATTCGGCGGTCTGCTACTGCCTCGGCATCACCGAGGTCGACCCGGCGCGGGCCAGCCTGCTGTTCGAACGCTTCATCTCGAAGGAGCGCAACGAGCCGCCCGACATCGACGTCGACTTCGAACACCAGCGCCGCGAAGAAGTCATCCAGTACATCTACCAGAAATACGGACGCACCCGCGCCGCGCTGGCGGCGGTGGTGATCAGCTACCGTCCGAAAAGCGCGCTGCGCGACAGTGGGCGGGCGCTCGGCATCGACCTCGCCATCATCGAGAAGGTCTGCAAGCAGCACCACTGGTTCGACGGCAAGGCGGACCTGCTGAACCGCCTGGCCGAGAGCGGCCTCGATCCGGAAGCGCCGCTGTCGCAGCAGTGGGCTTCGCTGGCCCAGCGCCTGCTCGGATTTCCGCGGCATCTCTCGCAGCACCCGGGCGGCTTCGTGATGGCGCGCGGGAAGCTCTCGCGCCTGGTGCCGATCGAGAATGCGACGATGGCGGAGCGCAGCGTGATCCAGTGGGACAAGGACGACCTCGAGGAGCTGGGCCTGATGAAAGTCGACGTGCTGGCGCTGGGCATGCTGTCGATGCTGAGACGCTGCCTGGAGCTGGTCGGCCGGCGCCACGGCATGGTGTTCGAACTGCAGGACATCCCGCACGACGACCCGGCCACCTACCGCATGATCCGCGCGGCCGATACCGTGGGCGTTTTCCAGATCGAGTCGCGTGCCCAGATGAGCATGCTGCCGCGGATGAAGCCGCGGCAGTTCTACGACCTGGTGATCCAGGTGGCCATCGTGCGTCCGGGGCCGATCCAGGGCGGCATGGTGCACCCCTACCTGAAGCGGCGCGAGGATCCGTCGCTGGTGACTTACCCGAGTCCGCAAATGAAGGTGGCGCTGGAGCGCACGCTGGGCGTGCCGATCTTCCAGGAGCAGGTGATGCAGGTGGCGATCCTGGCGGCCGGCTTCACGCCCGGCGAAGCCGACCAGCTGCGCCGCGCGATGGCGGCCTGGAAGCGCAAGGGAGGGCTCGAGAAGTATTACGAGCGCATCGTCGGCGGCATGCTGAAGCGCGGCTACGACCTGACGTTCGCCGAGCAGATCTTCAGCCAGATCCAGGGCTTCGGCGAATACGGCTTCCCGGAATCGCATGCGGCCAGCTTCGCGCTGCTGGCCTATGCCAGCTCCTGGCTGAAGTGCCACGAGCCGGCGGCCTTCCTGTGCGCCTTGTTGAATAGCCAGCCGATGGGCTTCTACAGTCCCTCGCAGCTGGTGCAGGATGCGCGCCGCCACGGCATCGAGGTGCGCCCGGTGGACGTCGCCGTCAGCGGCTGGGAGTCGGCGCTGGAAGAAAGGGGCGAGCCCTCGTCCACCCAGCCGGCGGTGCGCCTCGGCCTGCACCTGCTGAGGGGAATGGGCAAGGAGGCGGCCGAGCGCATCGAGCTGGCGCGCGCGATCCGCCCCTTCCTTGACACGGCCGACCTGGCGCGGCGCGCGAACCTGGACCGCGGCGACCTGCAGGTGCTGGCCGGCGGGAATGCGCTGCAGGCGCTGGCCGGACACCGGCGCCAGGCCCTGTGGCAGGCGGTGGGGTCGGTGCCGGACAAGGACCTGCTGCGACCCGCCTCGCTGGAAGAAGACGTGCCGGTGCTGGCGGCGCCCAGCGAGGGACAGGAGATCGTCGGCGACTACCGCGCCCAGGGACTCACGCTGGGCCGCCATCCGCTCGCGCTGCTGCGGCCGCAATTACTGGCGAAGCGCTTCCTGCCGGCCGAGGTGCTGATGGACTTCGCCAACGGCCAACTGGCGCGCGCCTGCGGCATCGTCACCGTGCGCCAGCGCCCGGGCACGGCCAAGGGCGTGCTCTTCCTCACCATCGAGGACGAGACCGGAAACGTGAACGTGATCGTGTGGGCCAGCCTGGTCGAACGGCAGCGCCGCGAGGTGCTGAATGCGCACCTGCTGGGCGTGTACGGGATCTGGCAGAGGGAAGGGGAGGTACGCCACCTGGTAGCCAAGCGGCTGGTGGATATGTCGCACCTGCTGGGGAATCTGGATACGCGCAGCCGGGATTTTTGTTAGCGTGTAGCCGTCATTCCCGCGAAACTCCACCGTCGTCCCCGCGAAGGCGGGGACCCAAGTTTGTTCGCGTTTCGACTGCGCCGGCAGAACCTGGACCCCCGCCTTCGCGGGGGCGACGTTTACAAGCTAAGGCTTAAAACTCTTCCCAATCCGCCTCAACCGCCTGCTTCGACGTCCTCGCCGGTCTGGCGGACGCAGCCTTCACCACCTGGGTGCTTGCGCGCGGCAGGGCCGGCCGCGCCGGCACGGCCTTGACCGGCGCCGCAGCCACCGCGCCGAAGTCGTGCGAGCGATCCAGCTTGAACACGCTGACCACTTCGGCCAGCTTGGCGGCCTGGTCCTGCATCGAGGCGGCGGCGGCCGCCGCTTCTTCGACCAGGGCCGCGTTTTGCTGGGTCACCTGGTCCATCTGGCCGATGGCCTGGTTGACCTGTTCGATACCGCCGGTCTGTTCCTGGCTGGCGCTGGTGATCTCGCCCATGATGTCGGTCACGCGGCGGATGCTGGTCACCACCTGTTCCATGGTGGCGCCGGCCTGGTCAACCAGCTTGGCGCCGGTGTCGACCTTGGCCACCGAGGCCGTGATCAGTTCCTTGATTTCCTTGGCGGCCGCRGCCGAGCGCTGGGCCAGGGTGCGCACTTCGCCCGCCACGACCGCGAAGCCGCGGCCCTGTTCGCCGGCGCGGGCCGCTTCGACAGCGGCGTTCAGCGCCAGGATATTGGTCTGGAAGGCGATGYCGTCGATGACGCTGATGATGTCGACGATCTTGTTGGCCGAATCGTTGATCTCGCCCATGGTGGTAACGACTTCGCCGACCACGGCGCCGCCCTGGGTCGCCACCTGGGAGGCGGCGATGGCGAGCTGGTTGGCCTGGCGTGCGTTGTCGGCGTTCTGGCGCACGGTGGTGGTCAGCTCTTCCATCGAGGCCGCCGTCTCTTCCAGCGCGCCCGCCTGCTGCTCGGTGCGCGAGGAGAGATCGAGGTTGCCGGCGCTGATCTCGCTCGAAGCGGTGGCGATGGTGTCGGTGCCGCCGCGGACCTGGCTGACGATGCCCACCAGGCTGTCGTTCATGTGGCGCAGGGCGCGCAGCAGGGCGCCAGTTTCGTCCTTGGTGTTGGCCACGATGTCGTGGGTCAGGTCGCCGCTTGCCACGGTTTCGGCCACGCCGACCGCCTGGCGGATCGGCAGCACGATGCCGCGGGTGAGCACCCAGGAGATCACGCCGCCCAGCAGCACCGCGCAGCCGCACAGGATCATGATCAGCCAGGTGGCCTTGTCGGCATTGCCGTCGATGCCGCTGGCGGTGGCGTCCATGCTGTTACGCTGCATGGTGACCAGTTGCAGCAGCAGGTCCTGGTACTTCTGCGCCGCCGGGGTGAATTCCTTGTCGAGGATGCGCGCCGCTTCTTCCGCATTGCCGTCGGCCTTGGCCTTGACGGTGCCGTCGCGCGAGGCGCTGTACACCTTGCGCTGTTCCAGGATCTTCGCGAACAGCTCCTTTTCCGGACCGCTGGCGGCGATCAGCGGCTCGATCTGCTTGAGCAGTTCGGCGGCTTTCTTCACCGAGGCGGCCGAATCTTCCTTGAAGTAGGCGCCCAGCGACGGATCGGAGCTCTTGGCGATGGCCGCGGTGCGGCGGATCGACGCGAAGTTCAGCGTGTACCAGTCGGTAATCAAACGTTCCTTGGCCAGCGGCACGGCCATCATGTTCCTGGTCGCGTCAGCCACCTGGGCCATGCGCCAGGCGCCGACGGCGGAAATGACCACCGTCATCGCGAGAATGACGGCAAAGCCGAGTCCAAGGCGTTTGCCGATCTTGATGTTTGCAACGAATCCCATCGATATTCCTTTGTACGAATTGCGGCCGGCCACGCGTGAAGGAAGCAGCTCGAACTGGAGCGTGGACACGTGTCTTGGGGGCTGGGCCGGAGAAGACTGAATTGTACTGACGGAAATTTCTTTCAGGAATGAAAAAATTCTTTATGGAAAAATTTTTGCAACATTTTGTAGGGAATATCCGACACTTTACCCGTGGGATTGTTAAATTGAACATTGTTACATCCTGAATGATCTGTTAGCGTAAAAAAGAAGGCCGGGCTCGCCCGCCGCTTTTTTTGTCTCATCACGCAAAGAGTAAATACGCAATGAAGTCATCCAGCATCCTCCGTAACACCCTGTTCCTGGCCGGACTCATCGGCGGCAGCGCCGGCGCCGCAACGCTGCCCGCACCGTTCGCGGAACAGCTGAACGCCAACTACCCGGCAATCGAAAGCCTGTACCAGGACCTGCACCGCAACCCGGAAATCGGCTTCGCCGAACACCAGACCGCCGCCAAGCTGGCCAAGCTGGCCAAGGACCTGGGCTTCGAGGTCACCACCGGCGTCGGCGGCACCGGCGTGGTGGCGATCCTGAAGAACGGCCCCGGCCCGACCGTGATGCTGCGCACCGAAATGGACGCGCTGCCGGTCCAGGAAAAGACCGGCCTGCCGTTCGCCAGCAAGGCGACCACCAGGAACGCCGCCGGCGAGACCGTCGCCCTGGCCCACGCCTGCGGCCACGACCTGCACATGTCGGCCTGGTACGGCACCGCCAAGCTGATGGCGGAAAACCGCAAGGCCTGGAGCGGCACCCTGATGCTGATCGGCCAGCCGTCGGAAGAAACCGTGCACGGCGCCGAAGCGATGCTGAAGGACGGCCTGTTCAAGCGCTTCCCGAAGCCTGACTACGCACTGTCCTTCCACGACGACGCCACCATGCCGTCGGGTACGATCATGTACCACGCCGGCCCGTTCCGTGCTTCGTCGGACGTGGTCACCATCACCGTAAATGGCCAGGGCGGCCATGGCGCCGTGCCGCACGAGGCGCGCGACCCGATCGTGATCGCCGCGCGCATCGTGATGGCGCTGCAGACCCTGGTCTCGCGCGAGAACAACCCGATCGATCCGGCCGTCATCACCGTGGGCAGCATCCACGGCGGCACCGTGGCCAACATCATTCCGGACCAGGTCAAGCTGCAGCTGTCGGTGCGTACCTTCAAGCCGGAAGTGCGCAAGCGCATCCTGGCGAGCATCGCGCGCGAAGCCAAGGGTGAAGCCATGGCCGCCGGCGCGCCGAAGGAGCCGCTGGTGGTCGTCGAGCCGGGCACCGATTCGGTCTACAACGATCCGGAGCTGATCGGCCGCATGGTGAAGGTGGTGCAGGGCGCCGTCGGCCCTGAGTTCGTGAAGGAGATGCCGGCCAAGATGACCTCGGAAGACTTTTCGCAGTACGGCCTGCAGCCGGGCGTGAAGGCGATCCTGCTGCACGTCGGCGCGGTCGATGGCAAGCGCCTGGAAGCCGCCAGGAAGGCCGGCGAACCGCTGCCGGGCACCCACTCGCCGCAATGGGCGCCGGACTTCAAGCCGACCGTGGTGAATACCATCAAGGCCGAGACTGCGATCCTGCTGGATCTGATGGCGCCGAAGAAGTAATCGTCAGCACCGTTAGCGTTTGATCCGTCGTCCCCGCGCAGGCGGGGACCCAAGTTCTGTTTGCGTCGTCGAGATGCTGGCAAACTTGGGTCCCCGCCTTCGCGGGGACGACGTGCATGCAGCGCGCACCACGTTCATGCCGTGCGCGTCCCGAAATAGTCATGCACCGCGCCGACCCATTCGAGGTCGGCCATGTCCGGCCAGTGGTCGGTATCGAATCCGGGCGCGTTCTCGATGCGCTCTTTTGGAATGTCCATCGTGAAGCGCTTGTGCCGCGTATCCAGCGTGAGGGCCTGCCAGGGCACCGCGAACAGTTTTTCGCCCAGGCCCAGGAAGCGGCCGGTGGACATCACCGCGTAGGCGATGGCGCCGCTGCGCATGTCGACCATGAACTCCTTGATGACGCCCAGGTGCTCGTTCTGCAGGTTATGGACATGGTCGCCGATCAGGGTATTCGCGCCCATCATTTCCGGGCCCGGTCCCTTGCCGTGCTTGTTCTTGTACATGCCGTAGTCGTCTCTTTCCTCGTAGGACATCTCCACCTCCTTGATCTGGAAGCGCAAGGATAACCCGAGTCGGGACAAACTCCGTTCGGAGGCGCACGGTCCAGAGATCGAAGTAGGGTGGACACCCTGTGTCCACCCTAGGAATCAGAACTCTTCCCAGCCGTCGCCGACGGTGGCGCTGGCGGCAGGGCGTTTGGAGGCCGCGGCGCGCGCCGGCTTCGGCGCCGGCTGCGGGCGCACGGCGGGCAGGCTGGCTGCCGGTTCGATTCGCGACGGCACGGCCGGGGCCGGGGCGGCCTGGCGCTCGACCTTGAACACGTCAACGGCGTGGGCCAGCTTGGCCGCCTGGTCCTGCAGCGAGCCGGCGGCCGCCGCGGATTCCTCGACCAGGGCCGCGTTCTGCTGGGTGGTTTCGTCCATCTGGGTGATGGCCTGGTTCACCTGCTCGATGCCGTCGGTCTGTTCCTGGCTGGCGGATGCGATTTCGGCCATGATGTCGGTGACGCGCTGGATCGCGTCCACCACCTGGCCCATCGTGTCGCCGGCCTGGTCGACCAGCCTTGCGCCGGCATCGACCTTGCCGACCGAGTCGTCGATCAGGGCCTTGATTTCCTTGGCCGCCGCCGCCGAACGCTGGGCCAGGGTGCGCACTTCGCTCGCCACCACGGCAAAGCCGCGGCCCTGCTCGCCGGCGCGCGCCGCTTCCACGGCCGCGTTCAGGGCCAGGATATTGGTCTGGAAGGCGATGCCGTCGATGACGCCGATGATGTCGACGACCTTCTTCGACGATTCGTTGATCGAACCCATGGTCAGGATCACCTGGCCGACCACTTCGCCGCCCTTGGTGGCGACGCTGGAGGCGGTGATCGCCAGCTGGTTGGCCTGGCGCGCGTTGTCCGCGTTCTGGCGCACGGTGTCGGTCAGGTGCGCCATCGAGGCCGCGGTTTCTTCCAGCGCGGCGGCCTGCTGCTCGGTGCGCGAGGAGAGGTCGAGGTTGCCGGCCGAGATTTCGCCGGCCGCGCCGTGGATCGCCGAGGTGCCGCCGCGGACTTCGCTGACGATGCCGACCAGGCTGTCGTTCATGTGGCGCAGTGCGCGCAGCAGGGCGCCGGTTTCGTCCTTCGCGCTCGATTCGATGTGGCGGGTGAGGTCGCCGGAAGCCACCGTCTCGGCCACTTCCACCGCTTCGCGGATCGGGCCGACGATGCCGCGGGTGAGCAGGATCGAGCTGATCGCGCCGAGTGCGACGGCGCACACGGACAGCACGGTGATCAGGCGTTCGCTGGCGCCGGCGCCGGCCTGGATGTCGACCTTGGCGGCATCGATGCGCGCGTTCTGCATCGCCACCAGCTGCTGCACGGCTTCCTGGTAAGCCTTGGCGGTCGGGGTGAATTTCTCGTCGAGGATCCGGGCTGCCAGTTCGGTGTCGCCGTCGGCCTTGGCCTTGACCGCGGCATCGCGCGCCGCCGAATAGCCCTTGCGCAGTTCGCCGATGCGGTCCCACAGCGCCTTTTCTTCGCCGGCGGCGATCAGCGGTTCGATCTGCTTGACCAGGTCGGCCGCGCGCTTGCCGGTGGCGGCCGCGTCTTCCTTGAAGTAGTCGCCCAGCGAGGGATCGCTGCTCTTGACGATGGCGGCGGTGCGGCGCACGGCGGCGAAGATCTGCACATACCACTCGCCCACCAGGCGCTCCTTGGTCAGGGGGACGGTGAGTACCTCGGCGGACTCGTTGGCCACCTTGCTCAGGCGCGACATGCCGACGCCCGCGATCAGCACGGCCATCGCCAGGGTCAGCGAGAAGCCGATGGCGAGCCGTTTACCGATATTGAATTGACTGAAAAAACCCATGACTGTCCTCGAAAGCGAAACCATTAGTGAATATTCACAAAAGATTGTACTTTCGATGCAGTAATCTCTGTTGCTTTCGGGAACATTTTGGCAATATTCTGCGGCATCGGCCCAACATCCCTTAGCCGTTCGCTATCAATTCATGCCTTTCGCATGGAACAGCTCTTCAATCTCCTTTCCGACAAGTCGCGCTTCCTCTTTCTCGTCGCCGGTCGCGTCCTGCAGGTCCAGGATCCGCCTGGCCGTCTTCGGGTGGCTCGACATGTAGTCCATGCCCTCGCGCAGCCATTGCGGCGTGGTGCCGCGCGCGTGGTGCTGGTCTTCCAGCTTGCCGAGCACCTCGATGAAGGACATCACCGGAATCCGGTTATGGCGCAGCACGGCCAGGGCGTAGCGGTCGGCGTCGCTTTCCATCGCGCGCGAATATTCCGCCTGCGACAGCACGGCCGGCAGGCCGGCCGCCACTGCGCTGAAGTCGCCGAACAGCGTTGCCGACAGGGCGGCGGTCAGCGAAGACCTGGCCAGCATGCGCGCGCTGTGCCTCAGCTCCAGGTGGCCGACCTCGTGTCCGAGCACGGCAACCAGCTGTTCCCGGCCGGTCTCCGTCAGCTCGTTGCGGCGGTTCTGGGTCAGGCGCACCATCATGTCGGTGACGACGATGGTGCCGTCCGGAAGGGCCATCGCGTTCGCGCCCCACTTCGGCGCGTCGCGCACGATGAGGCGCACCGGGATGCGCGGATGGCGCGGCAGCACACGCGGCAGCAGGGCCTGGACCTCGGCGATGCGCTCGTCGCTCAGGCGCGAAGGCGCCAGCAGGCCGCGGGCCTCGAGGGTGGCCAGCGCGGTCTTGCCGAGGGAGGCGTCGACCGAGAGCGGCAGATTGGCGGCGATGCGTTCGGCGGCTGCCGGCAGCACGCGGAAATAGACGAAGGCGAGCAGCGACAGCAACAGGAGCAGGGCCAGCAGGGCGAGCGGCCAGCGCTCCTGCCAGTGCATCACGCGGCTCTTGCGGTAGCCGATTGCCGCCAGCAGTTCGCGCTGGGCGTCGCCGGCCGGCACTTCGCAACTGGCGCCGTCCTCGAAGCGCAGTACGGCGGGCGCGGCGGCGAAGGGTTCGGCCAGGTGCACGCCGTCGAGCGGGTAGCTGCGCACGAAGGAGGGCGTCGACACGTGGAGTTGCCCGGCCTGCACGTCGAGTTGGGCGGGATGCAGGCGCGCGCTGCGCCCGTCGAAGAAATGAGCGGTCATCATGCGCTTTACCAGGACAGGTCGACGCCGAGGAAATCGGCCACGCCGTCGCCGGCCGCCGTGCTGCGCGGCACCGCCATCCGCGCGGCCTGCTCGAGGCCGGCCGGGGCCGCCACGCTCAGGTGGGCCACCCGGTAGCGCCAGGTGCGCACCGCGGCGAAGGGACGGAACAGCCCCAGGGTCAGCAGGGTCAGGACCACGTTGACGGTCTGCAGGCGCAAGTAGGTTCGGGCGCGCATCGTGCAGGCGATCTCGACGCCGGGGAAGGCGGTGGCCGACCACGCCAGGTTGTTCATGCGTACCACGATGAGCGGTCCGGTCAGCACGATCATCAGGTAGGCCAGCACGATGACGATAAGGACGTACACGAAGCGGTTCATGCCCTGCGGCTTGCCGAGGCTCATGCCTACGATGACCGTGACGGCGAACAGGAACAGCAATGCCATGGCGGCGAACACGGCTTGCAGATAGGGTGTCGCCAGTTCGGTGGTGGTCAGCGAAAAGCCGGCGCGCTGGTTGCCGTACATGAGGTGCTCCTGCTGGTAGCAGCGGGTGGCGCCGTGGATCAGCGGCCAGGCCAGGTAGAGCAGGAAGGCCGCGCCGGAGAGTTTACTATTGGGTATAAGCGCGACCATGGCGCCGGGCAGCACGAACACGGCAACCGGCAGCAGGTAGACGCGGTAGGCATCGCGCACGCTGCCGCAAAAGCCGAAGGGCAGGCCGCGGTACCAGACGTTCGACAGCCGGAAGCGCAGCGCCGACAGCATCATGAAGGGCAGGCCGGCCAGCAGCACGGCGACCACGACCACCCCGGCCTCGAGCGAGAAACCGAAGGCGTAGTGGTAGGCGGCCAGCAGCACGACGGCCAGGATGCGGCCGCGCAGGATGGCCTTCGGATCGCCGCGGAAGTCGAAGCTCGCGCCGGCCAGCTGGGTGTTCCGGTAAAAATACTGGAGCCGACGGGTTTTGGCCCAGGCCGAGTAGATGCCGAGCGTGGCCACGGTCAGCAGCAGGTTGACGATCCAGATGCGGAAATATTCGGCGCCGCTACCGCTGAAACCGAAGGCCGGCGGCGCCTCGTCATCCGGCTGCAGGGTGGTGTCCGTTTCGAGGGCTTGCTCGATCATGGTCCGGGCTCGATGTTGGCATGGAAGAAAGATGCAAGTGTAAGGCCCGTCTTCACATTTTGGCAATTTTTGCAAGAGCTGTCGATGCAGGCTGAGTCGGATATGCCACGTCTTGGTGCGAAAGCGACGCCGTAGTGCGCTTTACGACCTGTTGCCAAGTTGTACTGAAGAAGTATTTGCAGGATTAAGGTATAATTTCAATTTCCCGCGCGTGCCGTTCGGCACCTTCTGCACAATGACCAAATTCGTATTCGTCACTGGCGGCGTCGTGTCTTCCCTGGGTAAAGGGATCGCGGCCGCTTCCCTCGCCGCGATCCTCGAATCGCGCGGTCTCAAAGTCACCCTCCTGAAGCTCGACCCGTACATCAACGTGGACCCGGGCACGATGAGCCCGACCCAGCACGGCGAAGTGTTCGTCACCGACGATGGCGCCGAGACCGACCTCGACCTCGGCCACTACGAGCGCTTCATCAGCACCCGCATGCGCAAGGTGAACAACTTCACCACCGGCCAGATCTATGAATCGGTGATCCGCAAGGAACGCCGCGGCGAGTATCTCGGCAAGACCGTGCAGGTGATCCCGCACATCACCAACGAGATCCAGGACTTCATCCGCCGCGGCGCCGAAGGCGTGGACGTGGCGCTGGTCGAGATCGGCGGCACCGTCGGCGACATCGAGTCGCTGCCCTTCCTGGAAGCCGCGCGCCAGCTGTCGCTGCGCTCGGGCCGCAAGGGCGCGGCCTTCGTCCACCTGACCCTGGTGCCCTGGATCGCCTCCGCCGGCGAACTCAAGACCAAGCCGACCCAGCACTCGGTACAGAAACTGCGCGAGATCGGCATTTCGCCGAACGCGCTGCTGTGCCGCGCCGACCGCCGCATCCCGGACGACGAGCGTGCGAAGATCTCGCTGTTCGCCAACGTCGAAGAGCAGGCCGTCATTTCCGTGTGGGACGTCGACACCATCTACAAGGTGCCGCAGGTGCTGTGCGACCAGGGCCTGGACGACATCATCCTGGAAGCGCTGGGCATCGATGCGCCGCCGGCCGACCTGTCGATGTGGACCAAGCTGATCCACACGCTGGAAAACCCGAAGCACGAAGTGACCATCGGCATGGTCGGCAAGTACGTCGACCTGATCGAGTCCTATAAATCGCTGACCGAGGCGCTGCGCCACGCCGGCATCCACACCGAGAGCCGCGTCAACATCGAGTACATCGACTCGGAAGAGATCGAGAGCACCGGCTGCGCCCACCTGGCCAAGTACGACGCCATCCTGGTGCCGGGCGGCTTCGGCAAGCGCGGCGTGGAAGGCAAGATCATGGCCGCGCGCTATGCCCGCGAGAACAAGATCCCTTACCTCGGCATCTGCCTGGGCATGCAGGTTGCGTTGATCGAATACGCGCGCCATGTGGCCGGCCTGCCGAACGCCAACTCGACCGAGTTCGATCCGGAAACCGACCAGCCGGTCGTCGCCTTGATTACCGAGTGGCAGAACCACGACGGCAAGGTCGAGAAGCGCGACGTGAATTCGGACCTGGGCGGCACCATGCGCCTGGGCGCCCAGACCTGCGCGGTGAATCCGGGCACGCTGGCCGCCGAGATCTACGGCAACGTCGTGACCGAGCGCCACCGTCACCGCTACGAAGGCAACAACTACTACCTGCCGAAGATCGAAGCGGCCGGCCTGGTGGTGTCGGCCCGTACGCCGAACGAAGACCTGCTGGAGATCATGGAACTCTCGCGCGAAAACCACCCGTGGTACATCGGCGTGCAGTTCCACCCGGAGTTCAAGTCGACGCCGCGTAACGGCCACCCGCTGTTCACCTCGTTCATCAAGGCGGCCCTGGTCCACCAGGCCGACAACAAACAGGCCGCGAACACCCCGGCCGTGCAAGGAGAAGTGGCATGAAGCTTTGCGGATTCGAAGTCGGCCTCGACCAGCCGATCTTCCTGATTGCCGGTACCTGCGTGATCGAATCGCGCCAGATGGCGATGGACGTCGCCGGCCAGCTCAAGGAAATCACCAGCGCGCTGGGTATCCCGTACATCTATAAATCGTCGTTCGACAAGGCCAACCGCTCGTCCGGTAAATCGTTCCGCGGTCCGGGCATGGAGAAGGGCCTGGAGATCCTGGCCGACGTGCGCAAGGAAATCGGCGTGCCGGTCCTGACCGACGTCCACACCGAGGAAGAGATTCCGATGGTCGCCAGCGTGGTCGACGTCCTGCAGACCCCGGCCTTCCTGTGC
Source organism: Massilia sp. 05N420 (assembly GCF_056397205.1). NCBI lineage: Bacteria > Pseudomonadati > Pseudomonadota > Betaproteobacteria > Burkholderiales > Oxalobacteraceae > Massilia > Massilia sp. 05N420. The sequence continues at coordinate 585 of NZ_JBFTMX010000040.1, read as the reverse complement.
CGCCAGACCGACTTCATCAACGCCGTCGCGCGTTCGGGCAAGCCGGTCAACATCAAGAAGGGCCAGTTCCTGGCGCCGGGCGACATGAAGAACGTGATCGACAAGGCGCGCGCGGCGGCTGCGGAAGTGGGCCTGCCGGACCAGTTCATGGCCTGCGAACGCGGCGTCTCGTTCGGCTACAACAACCTGGTGTCGGACATGCGCTCGCTCGCCATCATGCGCGAATCGAACTGCCCGATCGTGTTCGACGCGACCCACTCGGTGCAGCTGCCGGGCGGCCAGGGCACCTCGTCCGGCGGCCAGCGCGAGCACGTGCCGGTGCTGGCGCGCGCCGCGGTGGCCGCCGGCGTGTCGGGCCTGTTCATGGAGACCCACCCGAACCCGGCCTGCGCGCTGTCGGACGGTCCGAATGCGGTGCCGCTGGGACGCATGAAGGAATTGCTGACGACTTTGGTCGAGATCGATCGTATCGTCAAGAAGGCTGGGTTCATCGAGTCCAACTTCGAATAATTAGCTCGTCGTTCCCGCGGAGGCGGGAATCCAAGTTTGCTCGCGCTATCGAAACGCCGGCGAACTTGGACCCCC
>NZ_JBFTMX010000039.1:0-52547 GCF_056397205.1 Massilia sp. 05N420 | reverse complement strand
ACCATGGAAGCTGAACGCATCAACGCCCTTTCCGCCCTGCTGAACGACCTGAGCAGCCGTGAAGCCGAACTTCGGAGGTATCTTTGACTTCGATAAGAAGTCGGAGAAACTAGAACAGGTCAACCAGGAACTGGAAGACCCGACCGTCTGGAACGACCAGAAGCGCGCCCTCGACCTGGGCAAGGAAAAGAAGGCGCTGGAAGGCGTCGTCCTGACGCTGGAAAAAGCCCGCGCCGACATCGACGACTCGCGCGACCTGTTCGAAATGGGCCGCGAAGAAGGCGATGACGACACCATCGAATCCGTCGAAGGCGACGCCGCCGAGATCGCGAAGGTCATCGAGCAGATGGAATTCCGCCGCATGTTCAGCAACCCGATGGACCATGCGAACTGCTTCATCGACATCCAGGCCGGCGCCGGCGGCACCGAAGCCCAGGACTGGGCCTCGATGCTGCTGCGCCAGTACCTGCGCTATTGCGAACGCAAGGGCTTCAAGGCCGAAGTGATGGAAATCTCCGAGGGCGAGGTCGCGGGCATCAAGACCGCCACCATCAAGGTCGAGGGCGAGTACGCCTACGGCCACCTGCGCACCGAGACCGGCGTGCACCGCCTGGTGCGCAAGTCGCCGTTCGACTCGGCCAACGGCCGCCACACCTCGTTCACTTCGCTGTTCGTGTACCCGGAGGTCGACGAGTCCTTCGAGATCGAGATCAACCCGGCTGACGTGCGCATCGACACCTACCGCGCATCCGGCGCCGGCGGCCAGCACATCAACAAGACCGACTCCGCGGTGCGCCTGACGCACGCCCCGTCGGGCATCGTGGTGCAGTGCCAGAACGACCGCTCGCAGCACCGCAACAAGGCCGAAGCCTTCGACATGCTGCGCGCCAAGCTGTTCGAACTCGAGCTGCGCAAGCGCATGGCCGAGCAGCAGAAGCTGGAAGACTCGAAGACCGACGTCGGCTGGGGCCACCAGATCCGTTCCTACGTGCTGGACCAGTCGCGCATCAAGGACTTGCGCACCGGCTTCGAGACCGGCAATACCAAGAACGTGCTGGACGGCGACCTCGACGACTTCATCTCGGCTTCGCTGAAGCAGGGAGTGTGATGAGCAAGCCCGCCTTCATCTTCGACATGGACGGCACCATCGTCGACAACATGGCCTTCCACACCAGGTCCTGGCTCGAGTTCTTCGCCCGCCGCGGCAAGGAGTACGAGGCCGAGGCCTTCTTCCGCGAGACCGCCGGCGCCCAGGGCCGCGAGATCCTGCGCGCCCGCCTGGGCGACGAGGTCACGGACGAGGAAATCGCCGCCCTGGCAGCGGAGAAGGATGCGCTGTACCGCGAGATGTACGGTCCGCACCGCGCCGCCATCAAGGGCTTCGACGACTTCGTGACCGCGGCCGACGAGCGTGGCGTGGCGCTGGCCGTGGCGACGTCCGCGCCGCCGAAGAACATCGTCTTCACCCTCGACGAACTCGACCTGCGCCGCCACTTCGGGGCCGTGGTCGGCGCGACCGACGTCAAGCAGGGCAAGCCGCATCCGGACGTGTTCCTGAAGGCCGCCGAGAAGCTGGGCGCGAATCCCGCCGACTGCATCGTCTTCGAAGATGCGCCGATGGGCGTGGAAGCCGCGCGCCGTGCCGGCATGCGCGCCGTGGTCATCACGACCACCCTGCCTGCCGACGCGTTCGCGGAGTTCGACAACGTGCTCAAGATCGTCAACGATTACGACGAACTGTCCGTTGAGGACCTGCTGGGCGTCCTCTGACCTGCACGTGAACCAAACATAGATAGATACCTGATATGAGCACCGAAAACCAAGAACAAAGCCAGGAACAGCAAGCGACTTCGCTGCAGCTTGATGACAACAAGATCATCGCCGAGCGCCGCGCCAAGCTGGCAGCGATCCGCGAAAAAGGCGTGGCCTTCCCGAACGACTTTGTCCCCCAGCACAAGGCTGCCGGCCTGGTCGAGACCTATGGCGGCTGGACCCGCGAGCAGCTCGAAGCCGAACCCCAGCAGGTGGTGCTGGCCGGCCGCATGATGCTCAAGCGCGAAGCCGGCAAGAAGGCCGCCTTCGCCACCCTGCAGGACGCCTCGGGCCCGCGCGCCGACGGCCGCATCCAGATCTACGTCACCCTGGACAACACCGGTGAAGAAGCGATGGAAGCCTTCCGCCACTACGACCTGGGCGACATCCTGGGCGTGGAAGGCACGCTGTTCAAGACCAAGGTCGACGAGCTGACCGTCAAGGTGACGAAGCTGCGCCTGCTGTCGAAGTCCCTGCGTCCGCTGCCGGACAAGTTCCACGGCCTGGCAGACCAGGAGACCAAGTACCGCCAGCGCTACGTCGACCTGATCATGAACGAAGAGACGCGCCGCACCTTCAAGGCGCGCACCGCCGCGATCGCGTCGATCCGCCGCTTCATGCAGGACAACCAGTTCATGGAAGTCGAGACCCCGATGCTGCACCCGATCCCGGGCGGCGCCGCGGCCAAGCCTTTCATCACCCACCACAACGCGCTGGACATGCAAATGTTCCTGCGTATCGCGCCGGAGCTGTACCTGAAGCGCCTGGTGGTCGGCGGCTTCGATCGCGTGTTCGAGATCAACCGTAACTTCCGCAACGAGGGCGTCTCGATCCGCCACAATCCGGAATTCACGATGATGGAGTTCTACGCCGCCTACACCGACTACAAGTGGCTGATGGACTACACCGAGGCCGTGATCCGCCAGGCCGCGATCGACGCCCACGGCACCGCCGAAGTCACCTACGGCGGCCGTCCGCTGGACCTGGGCAAGCCCTTCCACCGCCTGACCATCGTCGAAGCGATCAACAAGTACGCGCCGGAGTACACCAGCGAACAGTTGAACGACGCCGAGTTCCTGAAGAAGGAACTGCTGGAGAAGTTCGGCGTCAAGCCGCACATCATTTCGGGCCTGGGCGCGCTGCAGCTGGCCCTGTTCGAAGAGACCGCCGAAGCCCAGCTGTGGGAACCGACCTTCATCATCGACTACCCGGTCGAAGTCTCGCCGCTGGCGCGCGCTTCCGACAACCGCCCCGGCATCACCGAGCGCTTCGAGCTGTTCATGGTGGGCCGCGAGATCGCCAACGGCTTCTCGGAGCTGAACGATCCGGAAGACCAGGCAGCCCGCTTCCAGGCCCAGGTGGCCGCCAAGGATGCCGGCGACGAAGAAGCGATGTTCTATGACGCCGACTACATCCGCGCACTGGAATACGGCCTGCCCCCGACCGGCGGCTGCGGCATCGGCATCGACCGCCTGATCATGATCCTGACGGATTCGCCGAATATTCGCGATGTGCTGCTGTTCCCGCACCTGCGCAAGGAAGACTGAGCTTGAGTGACGCGTGATGCGTCACAAAAAAAGGCGCGAAACGGGAGACCGTTCGCGCCTTTTTTAATGCCGTCATCCGTAAAACCGTCATCCCCGTGAAAACGGGGATCCATACGTCGCGTGATCTGTGCCTCAGGACGGTGGCTATTAACGGACCACCCGATAGCAGGGAATATACTCTTTGCCCGGCAACTTCATCCGGCTCTGCTCCACGAACGACTGCAGCAACTTGTCCATCGGCGCCATGATCTCATCCTCGCCATGGATCTCGAACTTCCCGTACTTCTCGATCGCCCGGATCCCATCCTCCTTCACGTTACCGGCCACCACGCCCGAGAACGCACGGCGCAAATTGGCCGCCAGCAGGTGCGTCGCCTGGTTCTTGTGCAGCGACAGGCTGCGCATGTTCTCGTGGGTCGGGCGGAAGGGATGCTGGAACTCGGGGTCGATCTTGAGGCCCCAGTTGAAGTAGTAGGCGTCGCTGCGCGACTTGCGGAATTCGCGCACCTGGCGGATCCCGGTGTGCATCTCCTGCGCTACGCTTGCCGGATCGTCGACGATGATCTTGTAGCGGCGCTGCGCCTCTTCGCCCAGGGTCAGGCCGATGAACTGGTCGATCTGCTCGAAGTACTCCCTGGCCGTCGACGGGCCGGTGAACACCAGCGGGAACGGCATGTCCGCGTTCTCGGGATGCAGCAGGATGCCGAGGATGTAGAGGATCTCTTCGGCGGTCCCGGCGCCGCCCGGGAACACCACGATGCCGTGGCCGGTGCGTACGAAGGCTTCCAGGCGCTTCTCGATGTCCGGCATGATCACCAGGTCGTTCACGATCGGGTTCGGCGACTCGGCCGCGATGATGCCCGGCTCCGAGATGCCGAGGTAGCGGCCGCCCTGCAGGCGCTGCTTGGCGTGGCCGATGGTGGCGCCCTTCATCGGGCCCTTCATCGCACCCGGGCCGCAGCCGGTGCAGATGTCCAGTTCGCGCAGGCCGAGCTGGTAGCCGACGTGCTTCGAGTAGTTGTACTCGACGCGGTTGATCGAGTGGCCGCCCCAGCACACCACCAGGTTCGGATTGCGCTGCGGCTGGATCACGTTGGCGTTGCGCAGGATGTGGAACACGGCATCGGTGATGCCTTCCGGCCGCTGCAGGTCGAAGCGCGGATTGTCCGTCACTTCGAAGCTCACGTAGACGATATCGCGCAGCACCGCGAACAGGTGCTCGTGGATACCCTTGATCATCTTGCCGTCCACGAAAGCGTGGGCCGGCGCGCTGCGGATGTCGAGCTTGATGCCGCGCTCGCGCTGGATGATCTTGATGTCGAAATCCTTGTAGCGTTCGAGCAGTTCCTTGCCGTCGTCGATCGAACTGCCGGAATTCAGTACCGCCAGCGCGCATTTGCGAAAGACCTGGTACAGGCCACCCTGGCTGGTATCGAGCAGCTTTGCCACTTCCGCCTTCGACAGCACTTCCAGGCGCCCCTCCGGGGATATCAATGTGTCGACAACGTCGTTCGTCATATTCCTCTTCCCTTTCTGTTCAGTGTTTCCGTACAGCCTTTTCGCCAATATACGACATCTCTCACGAGTTTGCCCCCACACTTGCGCAGCCTTTTCGCGTCAATACTATTGATCCGGAAAAAGTTGCCTTAACGAGCAGAATTTCCACTAAAATGCGACGCTATTGGATTTGCGCCCGCACACGATGCGGGCATGCGGCCCAATCATTCCTATTCTTATAAAACGTATTTGGGGAGGAACCGCATGAGCGGTGCAGCTACTTCTACCGTCGAACAGAAAGCGATCCCGGAATTCAAACAGATCATGGGACACCCAGCGCCGCTGTGGATGCTGTTCATGACCGAATTCTGGGAGCGCTTCGCTTTCTACGGCATCCGTTGGGCCCTGGTGCTCTACATCGTCGCCCAGTTCTACGGCGGCAGCGGCGTCGGCCAGGCCGACGCCAACCTGACCTACGGTTCCTACCTGGCGCTGGTCTACGCCGGCGCCGTGTTCGGCGGCTACATCGCCGACCGCGTGATCGGCTACCAGCGTTCGATCCTGGTCGGCGCAGCCTTCATGGCGGCCGGCCTGTTCGCCATCACCGTGCCCGATCCGAACGTGTTCAAGCTGGGCCTGGCCACCATCATCGTCGGCAACGGCATGTTCAAGCCGAACATCTCGACCATGGTCGGCCAACTGTACGGCATCGGCGACGAGCGCCGCGACTCCGGCTTCACCATCTTCTACATGGGCATCAACAGCGGCGCCTTCGTCGCGCCGATCCTGACCGGCTGGCTGGCTGGTGCCATGTCCGGCAGCACCGGCGTGCCGGCCTACAAGGTCGTGTTCTTCGCCGCCGGCATCGGCATGCTGCTGTCGCTGGTCTGGTTCCAGATCGGCCGCAAGGGCCTGAAAGGCATCGGCGCACCGGTCGGCGAGCTGGCCAGCCCGACCCGCCTGATCGGCGTGATCGTCGGTTCGCTGGTCGTGATCCCGGTCGTCTACTTCCTGCTGAAGCTCGGCGCCGACACCATCCAGTACATTCTCTCGGCGCTGTTCATCGCGCTGGCGGTCATGCTGCTGGTCGAAGGCATCCGCAACGGCAAGGTCGCGCGCGACAAGGCCATCGCCATGCTGGTCATCTTCTTCTTCAACGTGATGTTCTGGTGCTTCTTCGAGCAGGCCGGCAGCTCCTTCACCTTCCTGGCCGACAACATCGTGCGCCGCGACTTCGGCGGCTGGATCTTCCCGACCGGCTGGTTCCAGTCTGTGAACTCGATCGCCATCATCGTCTGCGCACCGATCGTGGCCGCAGTCTGGGTCTGGCTGGGCCGCGCCAATCCGTCGATCCCGCGCAAGTTCGGCCTGGGCCTGATCTTCAACGGCCTGGCCTTCCTGCTGCTGATGTTCGCGCTGCAGCACCTGGTCGGCGCCGACAGCAAGATCCCGTTCTGGACCCTGTTCATGGTCTACGTGATCCAGTCCATCGGCGAACTGTGCCTGTCCCCGATCGGCCTCTCGATGGTCACCAAGCTGGCGCCGGTGCGCCTGGTCGGCCTGGGCATGGGCGGCTGGTTCCTGTCGACCGGCATCGGCAACAACCTGTCGGGCATTTTCGCCAGCCACATCTCGGGCGAAAAAGGCATGAGCGTGGAATCGGCACTGGGCGGCTACACCTTCGGCTTCTACGCGCTGATCGGTTCCGGCATCCTGCTGTTCCTGATCGCGCCGCTGATCCAGAAGTTGATGCATGGCGTGAAGTAAACTTCCCGCGTCCCTGACGACACGGCGGCCTGCGGGTCGCCGTTTTTCCTTCTACATCCGAACATCCCTGGATTCAGCATGAAAAGCAGTTCGATTAGCCGCCTCGTCTACTCCACCGAAAGCGGCCGCATGTGCCCCGATTGCCGGCAGCCGGCCGCGGAATGCATTTGCAAGGCCAGGACCGCGATCCTCGGCGACGGCGTCGTCCGGGTCTCGCGCCAGACCAAGGGCCGGGGCGGCAAATGCGTCACCATCGTCAAGGGCCTGCCGCTGGACGCGATTGCGCTGGCGGCGCTGGGCAAGCAGTTGCGCACCGCCTGCGGTTCCGGCGGCACCGTCAAGGATGGCGTGATCGAAATCCAGGGCGACCACTGCGAGCTGGTCGTCGCGGCGCTGGCGAAACATGGACACCAAGCCAAGCGGGCCGGCTGAACGAAGCCCCGATTATTGATTCGGTGTCGCCCTGGAATAAATGGCGATATAGAGCTTGGCCAGCTTTTCGGCCGCCTGGAACTCGGCCGGTGAGAGCTTGGGTAAGAGCCTTGCGAGCGACTGGCTCGCGTCGCGTGCAATCCGGGCCTCCAGCTCATCGGCGGCCGCAGACGCCTGGTTGGCCGTGGCTGCGCACCGATACCAGGCATACGCCTTGACGACACTTTGTTCGACGCCCTTGCCATCTTCGGCTGCATGACCAAGATGCCACTGGGATTCCCGATCGCCACTTTCCGCCGCCTGCGTCCACAGCGAAATAGCCTGGCTGATATCGGCCTTGCCTCCCAAACCGTAGTAAAGCAGATACCCGAGGTTGTTCTTGGCTGAGGTTTCGTGCTCTTCCGTGATTGCTTGTGCCCAGTGCTGGCGTGCCGAAGCGTAGTCCTTCGTTCTATAAGCCTGGACGCCGAGATTATATTCAGACGCTTTCGGCGTTGAACCGGCGCACCCGCAGAGCGCTGAAAAACACAGGAACGCGACGGTCTTTTTAAACGATAACTTGCTCATGTTGCCATTATAGCCAAAGCAACAGGGACTGGAACGGCGCCGCGTTCCGAACCTCCGCACGCCTGGATACGCGGCGAAATCCGACTCGTGGCATCCTACGACCTCGACCGGCCAGCCCGGGAAAGGAGACTGCATGGCGAAGCATCCAGGAATATTTCCAACATTCTTCCTGTCCGGTTTTGAATGCTCCAATTTCCTCTGGGGCGAGCGTCCCGGCGTGCGCCGCAACCTGATCGAGGAAACCCGGCACGACCGCCACGCCGCCGAGGATTACCGTATCCTCGCCGAGCTCGGCATCGCCGTCTCGCGCGAAGGCATTCCCTGGCCCCTGGCCGATCGCGCCGGCGGCGGACAATACGATTTCTCGATGGTCGATCCCTTCATCGAGGCCATGAACGCGTCGAAGATCATTCCGATCTGGGACCTTTTCCATTACGGCTATCCGGACGACCTCGATCCGTACGACGACGCCTTCGCCAGCCGCTTCGCGGCCTATTGCCGGGCCGCCGCCGAATACGTGGTCCCGAAAGTGCGCGGGCCGCACTTCTTCACGCCGATTAACGAGATCACCTTCTTTTCCTTCTGCGCCGGCGAATGGGGATGGGCCGCGCCCTACCGCTGCAGCCGCGACGACCGGATGCGCCTGCGGCTGGCGCTGTGCCGGGCCGCGATCGCCGGCGTGAAGGCGATCCGCGAAGTCGATCCGGATGCACCCATGGTCCACATCGATCCGCTGGTGCGGGTGGTGGCGCCGCGCGACCGTCCCGACCAGATCGAGGCCGCGCGCCACGAGACCGAGGTCGACACCTTCCTGGCCTGGGACGTCATCTATGGCCGCGAGCATCCGGAGCTCGGCGGCGCGCCCGAGATCCTGGATATCGTCGGCGCCAACAATTACTCGTTCGGACAGATGGAATACCGCGAACACGGACCGCACAAGCCCCTGGCCCCCGGCGACGACCGCATCGCGCCACTGTGCGACATGCTGCAAACCGTCTGGGAACGCTACCGCCGGCCGATGATCATCGGCGAAACCAGCGGCATGCGCGACGGCCGCGCCGACTGGCTGCACGACGTGATGTGCGAATCGCTGGCGGCGGTGCGGCGCGGCATGGACCTGCAAGGGATCTGCCTCTTCCCCGCCGTCGACATGCCGGACTGGCATACCGGCGAGTGGCTGCACAACGGCATCTGCGACCTGGTCGAAGAGAACGGCGACCTCAAGCGCGTGCCGGACGGCAAATACGTCGACGAACTGCGGCGCTGGCAGAAGGAGCTGAACCGGGTCACCAGGCTGGACGAGGATCCGTTCAGCGACCCGGTTGAACTGCAGGACGTGGTCGATGCGGCCCAGCGCCTCGACATGCAGCCGGATAAAGACTGGTGCTGAGGGACTGGCGCTGAGCCGGCAGCCGCTTACTGCTTGTCGGACGGCTGCGTCTGGGCCGGCGTGGTGGCTGGCTTGGCAGCCGGCGTAGCAGCCGGTACCGGCGCACCCTTCTGCGCTTCGCTCGCCGCCTGGGCCTGCGCCTGCTGCATCTCCTGCGCCCGGCGCATCGCTTCGCGCGCCTGCGGGCTGTCGACGTTGATGCCGGCTGCCTGCATCGCATTGCGCACCGCGTCGTTGCCGGTCGTGCCGCCGAAGGTGTAGCGCAAGCCCACGTAGAGGCGGCGCTGGTGCACGGTGGTGTCGGTGCGGTCGCGCAGCACATCGGTCTCGACGCGGAATTTCTGGTCGGTCGAGCGCAGTACGTCGTTGGCGCGAATGTTCATCGACAGGCGCTTGTCGAACTTGTGTTCGTAGGCCAGGTTCATCATGCCGAAGGGCTCGCGGTAACCCTCGCCCGACAGCAGCTTGCCCTGGCGGAAGGTCATCAGGGTCAGCACGTCGTCGGGGCCGATCTGCCATTGTCCCCCGCCCTGCAACTGCAGCGAGGGCGAGGACCGCTTGCCGCCCGCCAGGCCCATGGCATCGGTGCGGTCCTGTTCGATGAAGCCGTAGTTCCCGTTGAACATGAAGCGGATGTTGGGCAACGCGATTCCCTTGATGCGCATGTTCGGCGGGATCATGCCCATCACCGAGAACTCGATGCCGCCCGAACGGCGGTCGCCCAGGTTCTCGCGCGTGGTCAAGAGCGTGTTTGCGTCGAGGAAGACGCGGCGGTCGGTGATGACGTCGGATTCCTTGCGCAGGTAGCCGCGCACGCTCACCGGCATCAGGCCCTTGATCTTGGTTTCGTAACCCAGCTCCAGCGAGTGCAGCTTGACCGCACGCAGGTGCGGATTGCCCGAGCTGACGTAATAGTCGTTGGCGTAGTTGACGAAGGGGTTCAGGTCGCCCGAGGTCGGGCGCGAGATGCGGTCGGCGTAGGACAGGCGCAGGTTCGAGTACTGGTCCAGCTTATACGTCAGGAACAGGCTGGGCAGGTAGCTGGTGTACTGGTTGGTGGCCTGGACGCCGGTGGTGACCTGGTCCAGGTCCTGGTCGGTGCGCTCGACCCGCAGGCCGCTCTTGAAGGACCACAGCTTATTCAGCGGCATCTCGTAGGTGCCGTACACCGCCACCACGTCCTGGTCGAGGTCGAACAGGTTGCTGCGCCGGGTGTCCAGGCCGCCGCCGGTCAGGAACAGGTAGCGGTTGTCGGCGGTCTGCTGCAGGCGCTGCAGGCGTGCACCCGCGTTCAGGAAGCCGGGGCCGGCCTTGCCCGAATAGTCGGCGCTCAGGTCGGTCATGCGCACGCGCGTGTCGACGTTCTGCGCGTAGTCGCGCAGGGTGGGCGCGCCGGTGGCCGGCATCGCCAGGGCCTGGTACAGGGTCGAGGTGTCCGCGCTGTTGTTGTTCGACGAGTGGCGCAGGTCGATCTTCAGCGTCTCGCCATCGGAGTTGAAGCGGCGCTCGAAGCCGGTGACGATCTCGTGGTTGCGCGAATCGCCGTCGGTCTTGCGGCGCGTGGTGTAGTCGACGACCGGCGACTGGGTCGTGCGGAAGTCCGTGAAATGCTGGTTCGAGTCGGCGTCGTTGCCGCGCTTGTTGACCGAGAACGAACCGGTGATGGTGTCGCGCTCGTTGTAGTTGTAGCGCCCGCCCATGCCCGCCTGGACGAAGGTATTGATGCCATGGTTGTGCGAATCCTGGCGCAGGCGGCTGATCGCGCCGGTCGTCGGATCGATGCGCTCGCGCAGCTGTTCGGTGTCGGTGTCGTTGCCGTCGCGGCGCACGTTCAGGGTGCCGTTCACGGAGGCATAGCCGGCGCTGTAGCTGCCGTTGGCGAAGGCGTTGGCGCGGCCGCCCGGGCCGACGTTACTGGCCACCGTCCCGTTCCCGCCCGGCTTGGTGTAGCGGCGCGAGATCAGGTTCAGGATCGGGCCGCCGCCCGCCTCGTTGCCGAACTCCGCGCCCGGGTTGTTGATCACCTGGACCGATTCATAGTTCTCGGCCGGCAGCGCATTGATGGCGGCGGCGCGGTTCTCGCCCTGCAGCTGGGCGGTCGGCTTGCCGTCGACCAGCACCGTCACGCGCTCGCTGCCGCGCAGGCGCACGGTGCCGTTCGGGTCGACGTTCACCGAAGGCACGTTGTTCAGCACGTCGCCGATCGATGCGCCGGCCGTGCTGGCGTCATTCTTGATGTCGTACACTTGGCGGTCGACGCGGTTGGTCTGGCGTTCGCTGACCACGTTCACGGTGGCGATCTGGCCCTGCGGCTGCTGCGGCGCATCGGCGCTCACCGCGGCCGGAGCTTTCGCATCAGCCTCCTTCGCTTTCGCCGTTGCGGCCGGCTTGGCGGCGCTGGTTTCGAGGGGCTTGTCGGCGGCAGGCGCCGTTTGCGCGCCGGCGTCGACGCTCAGGAACAGCAGGGCGATGGCCGCCGGGATGGCCTTGCAGGCGGAGGGAACAGTGACCGCGGAGTGACGAGACATATGTATAAGGAAAGATGATGAAAAGTAAAAAAATTAACCGTAGGAAAATATCATCTTTCGTACGTACATGCTAGAGAGGAAACATGAAAAGAACGATCGGCATCCTGCTTTGGCTCGCCGGACACGCCATCAACCTGCTCGTGCCGCTGGCGGGCGCCGTCTATCTGTTCGGTGCCGTCATCTGGATACATGCGCCGCTGCTGGGCGCCCTTGTGACCGGTGCGCCGATGGCGCTGCCGGCTCTCGGCCTGGCCTGGCTGTGCACGCGGTTCGGGAAACGCCTGCGCGACGATGCGCCGGCACCGGCGCGATCGCCCGCCAAACGCTGGCTGCTGGCGGGAGTCGGCCTCGTCGCGATCGGCGCCTGCGCCATGGTGGTCCGCTCCGGCGTCAAGGAATATGAATGCCAGGCGGGCCGCTCGCGAAACGGCGACGGCCAGCTCGAGGCACAGCGCAACGGTTTCGAGCGTGTCTGTCCGGGCGATCTCGAGCGCTTCGACGTCGGCTTCCTGCCGGACGCCATCGCCACCCGCAAGCTGGCCTTCACGCCGGTCGACCTGCGCCACACGCCATTTACACAGCTCGAAGGCCTCGGCAGCCGCGCCGAAAAGGTCGGCGACGTCCGTTCCCGCCTGTACCGGGGCTTTCGCTTGCCGGACGGGCACCGGCTGACCCTGTTCGAACAGGACATGTCGGCGGACGGCAGCACCAGTTGGCGCGATCCGAAGGACGAACCGGAGCGCATCAATGGCCTGCCGGCCCGGCTGGTCGTGCTCGAAGACCCGTCGGGAAAGGCAGTCTCGCTGCTGTCGTGGAAGGAAGGCCGCCGCGATTACCAGCTATGGATCGATGCGAACCTCGTGCGCGAGCCCTTGCGCGATCGCCTGTTCGCGCTGGCGGCATCGCTGCCGCATGCGGTGCCGGCATGTCCGAACGAGCCGCCGCCCAGGCCTGTCGACGAGCCGATGCCGAAGGTATTGAGCGCGGCGCAGCTGGACGCGATGATGGACAGGAGCAAGCGGCGCTGTAAATAAGGGCGCTGCTTACTTCGCCGGAGGTTCGCCAGCGCGGCCATTGCCGGCATCGAGCGTGCGCCGCATCGCCTCCATCTCCGCATCGACCCAGGCACGAAACTGCTGCACCTTGGCCATCGCCTCCTTGTGCGGATTGACCAGGAAGCGGTAGCCGTTGCCATAGGGCGCGCTGCGGCATTGCAGCACCCGCAGGCTGCCGGAGGCGATGTCCTCGAAGGCGATCCCGTAAGGCACCAGGGCGATCCCCTGCCCGGCCACCGCGGCCTGGGCCAGCACGCCCCAGTGGCTGAAGGTGCGCGAAAAATCGTATTTGCCCTCGAATTTTCCCTTCAAGGCGCGGTTCTCGTTCAAGAGTTGCAGCCAGGCTTCCGGCGTGCGCTCGCACAGCAGCGGAAAGCGGGACAGGTCGGCAAGCGTGAGTTCCTGTTGGCCCTCGGCCAGCAGCTCCGGGCTGTAGACCGGCACCAGCCGCTCGCGGAACAGCAACGCCGGATCGCCGTCCTTGACCGGACCGAAGCGGATCGCGACGTCGACGCCGTCGTCTTCCAGGTCGACCGGGGTGTCGTTCGAATCGATGCGGATGTCGAGTTCCGGATGCCGCTTGGTGAAGCGCGGCATCCGCGGCACCAGCCATTTGATGGCGAAGGAGTGCGTGGTCGAGATGCGCAGGATGGCTTCCTCGTCGCCACGCTGCAGTGCGGCGACCTTGGCGCGCAGGTCGCCGAGCGAGCGCCCGACCGCAATCGCCAGTTCCTGGCCCTTGGCGGTCAGCGCGATATGGCGCGGATGACGCACGAACAGGGGAAAGCCGACCGCATCCTCCAGGTGCTTGACCTGCAGGCTGACGGCGGCCGGGGTCTTGTGCAGCTCCTGTGCCGCCAGCTTGAAGCTGCCCCAACGCGCGGCACATTCGAAATCGATCAGCCCGGAAAGGCTGCGCAGGGGCTTCAAGCCCCCACCATGCATAAGTTTTTCTTATTCATTGCAATGTTTTTTTCTTGTTTGAACAATTGCTGCGCTGCATACAAAATATAGCGGATTCACCACGAACCCGCCAGCTTTTCAGCGTCTTCAGCGTAAGGAAAACCATGTTCAAGAACATTCTGGTGATCGGCGGTACCCGTTTCATCGGCAGGCTGCTCGTCCAGCGGCTCCTGCACGCCGGCCACCGTGTCACCATCGCTACGCGCGGCTACGCGCCCGATCCCTTCGGCGGCCGCATCCAGCGCATCCGCGCCGACCGCCGCAACGAGCTGGCGATGCGCGCCGTGGCCAAGGCCGGCCCCTTCGATATCGTCTACGACCAGATGAGCTACAGCCCGCTGGACGCGGCGATCGCCGTGCGCACCTTTGCCGGCCAGGTCGGCCGCTATGTGATGACCTCGACCATCGACGCCTACCGTGTGCTGGGCTTCGGCGCAGCCGGGCTGCTGACGGAAGCCGGGCTCGCGGTCGAGGCCCAGCCCATCGACACCCAATACCCCTGGCACGACCCGCGCCGCGCCACCGAATGCTATGTGAGCGGCAAGGTGCAGGCCGAAGCCTACCTGGTGCGCGACGGCTCGCTGCCGCTGGTCACGCCGCGCCTGGCCCACGTGCTGGGCGGCCCGGAAGACTTTACCGGCCGCCTCGCCCACTACGTCGAACTGGCGCGCGCCGGCGCGACGCTGCCCTATTCGAACGAGAGCGCGGCCGTGTCCTTCATGACCGCGCATGCGGCGGCGGACTTCCTGTTCTGGAGCGGCATGCAGGACTTCACCGGTCCGGTGAACGCGGCCTGCGATGGGGCGCTGTCGGCTTCGCAACTGTACGAGCGCGTCGGCGAGGTGCTGGAGTCGCCGGTGCGGATGCGGCGTGCGGCGGCGCCGGCGGAGGCCGGACGGCTGTCGCCCTTCGATTTGCCGGGGCGGATGGTGCTGGATACGTCGCGCGCCAAGGCGCTGGGGTACAGCTTCGGGCATACCGATGAGTGGTTGGATCACACCATCCGGCAGCACGACCTCGCCTTCGTCTGAGTCGCCCGAACGCTAACGAAGCCCGCGCCTCATAAACCTCGTCCCCGCCTGCGCGGGGACGACGATCATTTCGCCGCCTTCTCCCGACCCACCCAATACAACAACACGATCAAGGCCGCATACGGCAGGATCGACAGCGCATCCGAATTCACCCCCGCAAAGAAGGGATTCGCAGCCTCCGCCCACTTGTTCATCGCATTGTCGAAATCGGTCAGCACACCCGCCGTGATGGCGATGATGATGCCGGCCAGGGCGCCGCCGGCGATGTAGCCGGATGCCAGCAGCGTGCCCGAGCTGCGGTCGCCGGCGGCCTGCAGTTCTTCTTCGTTCAGGCCGGCGTATTGCGGCAGCTTGTTGTTGCGGCGGTCGACCATCCAGCGGATCAGGCCACCGATCGCGATCGGCAGGGTCGACACCAGCGGCAGGTACACGCCCACCGAGAATGCCAGCGCCTGCACGCCCGCCATCTCCAGCACCACCGCGATCATCACGCCGAACAGCACCAGGGTCCAGGGCAGCTGCTGGTCGAGGATGCCCTTGATGATGTAAGACATCAGCACGGCCTTGGGCGCATCGTATTTCTTGACCTCCGAGCCGTCCGGACGGGTGTGGAACTGGCCGTTGATGCCCGGGTCGACCAGGTAAGCCAGCGAGCCGTCGTCGCGCACCAGGTACTTGCCGGCCGGCCCGCCGTTGGTGTCCGTCTTCTGCCAGACTTTATACCTTGCGTGGTCGGAGGAAGCCTGCGGACCCTGCAGCTGGGCGGTCTGGCTCAGCTTCGACGCATCGGTGGTGACGTGCGGCGCCACCTGGGCGGCCGGCACGTAGACGGTGCCGGCATCGTTCAGCTTCAGCAGGATCGGGCCGAGGATCAGGCCTGATGCCAGGGCGCCGGCCAGGATCGCGTACTGCTGCAGGCGCGGGGTCGAGCCCACCAGGAAGCCGGTCTTCAGGTCCTGCGAGGTGGTGCCGGCATTGCTGGCGGCGATGCAGACGATGGCGCCGACCGACAGCGCGGTCACATAGTAGCGGCCGCCGGTCCAGCCCATCACCAGGAAGATCAGGCAGGTGAACAGCAGGGTCGCCACGGCCATGCCGGAGATCGGATTCGAGGACGAGCCGACCTCGCCGGTCAGGCGCGACGACACGGTCGAGAACAGGAAACCGAACACCAGGATCAGCAATGCGCCCAGCAGGTTCATGTGCAGCGGCGTGGCGAAGGTGATCACGGCGATGATGCCCAGGCAGCCGATCACGACCCATTTGAGCGGGATGTCCTGGTCGGTACGCAGTGGTGCGGCGTCCCCCTTCGAGTCGCCGTTGCCGCCGCCCTTGAAGCCGGTCAGGCCGCCCTTCAATCCATTCCAGATGGTGGGCAGCGAACGCGCGAGGCTGATCAAACCGCCGGCGGCAACCGCACCAGCGCCGATGTAGAGCACGTAGGCGCTGCGGATGTCGTCCGGGCCCATGTCCTTGATGAGCATGGTTCCCGGCGCCAGCGGAACGCTCAGGAGCTCGCCGAAGAATTTGATCATCGGGATCAGCAGCAGATAGGACAGCACGCCGCCGGCCGCCATCGTCATCGCGATGCGCGGACCGATGATGTAGCCGACGCCCAGCAGTTCGGGCGAGATCTCGGCGCCGGCCGAACCGGCCTTCAATGGCGCGTTGAAGACGAAGTTGACGGTGTCCTTCCACAGCTTGAGCGAGATGCTCAACACCTTGTACAGCAGCCCGATGCCGAAGCCGCCGAAGATGAGGAAGGCGCGATGGCGGGCGGCCTTCTCCTCATCGGATCCTTCGATGCGCACCTCGCCCGCGGCTTCGCGCGACGAGGGCGTGGCGGCGGCCTTCAGCACCTCGGCGCAGGCCGTGCCTTCCGGGTACTTGAGTTCGCGGTGCTGGTCGACGATCATGGTGCGGCGCATCGGGATCATCATCAGGATGCCCAGCAGGCCGCCCAGCACACCGACCAGCATGACGCGCGAGATCTCGAGGTCGAAGCCGAGGATCATAATCGCCGGCATGGTCACGCCCAGGCCGAAGGCCAGCGATTCGCCGGCCGACCCGGCGGTCTGGGTGATCGAATTCTCGAGGATGGTCGATTCGCGCCCGCCGGCCTTCTTGGCCATGCCGAACAGGGTGATCGCGATCACCGCCACCGGGATCGAGGCGCTGACCGTGAGGCCGACCTTCAGCACCAGGTAGAGCGAGGAAGCGCCGAAGATCATGCCCAGCACCGTGCCCATGATCAGGGCGCGCAGGGTGAATTCCGGGAGGTGGGCGGACGCCGGGATATACGGCTTGACCGCGGGTGGATGGGGATCGTACGGCATCTTTTCCTTGGGACGTATCGTGTTTCTGAACTGCAGGGACTGCTTAGCAGTGCCTTGAACTCGCACTATGGCACATGCCGTAATGGAAGAAAAGCGGATTATAATTTTGGCGTAGACCGTGTTTACGCCCTGTCGGCACGGCGATCTGCCGGTCATCTGACCGTCATCAGAGAGACAAGTTTGGCAACTAAGAGTACTCCGGCCCCGCGCCGCCCCAACCGCCTCCGTGGTTTTATATTTCTGGGCCTGGCCCTCATCCTCCTGTTCGTCGCCGGCGTGGTCGGCTACGTCGTGGTCCGCGTGCTGCCGAATGTGCCCGCACTGGACGCCGTCACCGACTACCGGCCCAAGATCCCGCTGCGCGTCTACACGGCCGACAAGGTCCTGATCGGGGAGTTCGGCGAGGAGCACCGCGATTTCGTCCCGATCCAGAAGATCCCCGACCTGATGAAGAAATCGCTGCTGGCGATCGAAGACGCGCGCTTCTACGAGCACGGCGCGATCGACTTCCAGCGCGGCATCGGCGCCGTCTATTCGAACCTGCGCCACGGTTTCGGCGCCGGCGGCGGCTCGACCATCACGATGCAGGTGGCGCGCAACTTCTTCCTGTCGCGCGAAAAGCACATCGGCCGCAAGGTCAACGAGATCGCGCTGGCCTACAAGATCGAGGCTGCGCTCAGCAAGGACGAGATCCTCGAGCTGTACATGAACCAGATCTACCTGGGCCAGCGCGCCTACGGCTTCTCGAGCGCCGCGCGCACCTATTTCAACAAGAACCTCGACCAGCTCAGCGTGGCCGAGATGGCGATGCTGGCCGGCCTGCCGCAGAACCCGTCGCGCCATAACCCGGTGGCGAATCCGAAGCGTGCGCGCGAGCGCCAGCATGCGGTGCTCAAGCGCATGCGCGAGCTGAATTACATCAGCGAGGCGCAGTACCAGCAGGCGCTGGCCGAGCCGCTGCGCGTGAACACCCGCGGCCAGGAATTCGACACCCATGCCGAGTACGTGGCCGAACTGGCGCGCCAGGCGGTCTACAACCAGTTCAAGGACGACGCCTATACCAAGGGCATCAAGGTCTACACGACCATCCTGAAGGCCGAGCAGGAAGCGGCCTACGCTTCGGTGCGCCGCAACGTGCTGGCCTACGACCAGCGCCACGGCTACCGCGGACCGGAAGGCCGCATCGAGCTGCCCGAGGACCCGCAGGAGCGCGAGGATACGATTACCGATGCCCTCAACAGGCGCCCGACCAGCGACGGCCTGATTCCGGCGGTGGTGCTGTCCGCATCCGGCAAGGCGGTGCGGGTCGAGACCATCGACGGCGACGACGTCACCATCAGCGGCGCCGGCCTGAAGTTCGCGGCCGCCTCGCTGGCCCCGAACGCCAAGGAAGAGCGCCGCATTTCTACCGGTTCGATCATCCGCGTGGCCAGGGATGCCAAGGGCGCCTGGGCTATCACCCAGGTGCCGCAGGTGGCCGCGGCCTTCGTCGCGATCGACGCCGACACCGGCGCCTACCACGCGCTGGTGGGCGGCTTCGACTACAACTTCCAGAAGTTCAACCACGTGACCCAGGCCTGGCGCCAGCCGGGTTCCGGCTTCAAGCCCTTCATCTACTCGGCCTCGCTGGACAAGGGCTATTCGCCGGCCACCCGCATCCTCGACGCCCCGCTCGACATGCCGGGCGAGGACGCCGGCAAGACCTGGTCGCCGCAGAACGACGATTTCAAGTGGGACGGTCCGATCACCATGCGCCGCGCGCTGGCGGAATCGAAGAACGTGGTGTCGGTGCGCCTGCTGCGCGCGATCTCGGTGCCCTACGCCCATGATTTCATCGGCAAGTTCGGCTTCGACGTCGCGCGCCAGCCGGCCAACTACACGATGGCGCTGGGCACCGGCGCCGTCACGCCGCTGCAGATGGCCGGCGCCTACGCCGTGTTCGCGAACGGCGGCTACCGGGTCCAGCCCTACTTGATCGAGAAGATCGTCGACGCCGACGGCAAGGTGATCCAGGAGACCAAACCGCA
The DNA here is from genome assembly GCF_056397205.1 of Massilia sp. 05N420. Classification (NCBI taxonomy): domain Bacteria; kingdom Pseudomonadati; phylum Pseudomonadota; class Betaproteobacteria; order Burkholderiales; family Oxalobacteraceae; genus Massilia; species Massilia sp. 05N420. The sequence continues at coordinate 33,595 of NZ_JBFTMX010000039.1, read as the reverse complement.
GGCGGCGCACCAGGAAGAGCAGCGCGTTCTCGATGCGCGCAATGCCTTCATCACCGACAGCATGCTGCGCGACGTGGCCCGCTACGGCACCGGCGCCGCCGCCACCAAGGCCCTGGGCCGCACCGACATCGCCGGCAAGACCGGCACCACCAGCGACGCCGTCGACGGCTGGTTCTCGGGCTACGGCGGCAACGTCGTGGCGGTGGCCTGGATGGGCTATGACGATCCGAAATCCCTGGGCGGCCGCGAGTTCGGCGCCACCCTGGCGCTGCCGATCTGGATCGACTACATGAAAGTGGCCCTGGCCAAGCGCCCGCAGGAAGAGCGTCCGCAGCCGGAAGGCCTGGTGCGCGAAAACGACGACTGGGTCTACGCCGAGTTTGCCGAAAGTCCGACCTTCGGCGGCGTCGACCTCGACCAGCAGCCGGCCGTGGACCCGAACGCCGATCCGAACGCGCCACCGCCACCGCAGCAACAGGCGGCGCAGCCGCAACAGCAGCAGCTCCAGAACAGCCTGTTCTAAGCCCGTTCCGCTTCCCTGCCCCCAAGGCCCCGCCACCCGCGGGGCCTTTTTCTTTGTGCGAACAGTTCAAGCCAAATGCAGTTCTTGTAGGGAAATTTGTAGCAAGAGCGTCGTCTTTATCCTACATGGCTGGACGGACCCATCCTATTTTGGAACCCCATCCCCCACCCCATGATGGCGTCATCCACCACCGAAGGAGTAGATCATGAAACAATATCAAAGCGTGATGATTGCTGCCGCGATGGCCATGGGCCTGGCAGCCTGCAGCTCGACCGGCAGCAACTCCGACAGCGGCTCGATGGAAGGCAGCTCGAGTGGCAGCAGCGCGACCGGCACTTCCAACTCCGGCACCATGGGCACCTCCGGCAACGGCGCCTCCGGCACCGCAACCTCGGGCGCCAGCGGCAACACCGGCACCTCGGGCCGTAACGACTGGGGCACCGGCAGCGGCACCTCGGGTTCCGGCACTTCCGGCACCACCAATTCGGGCACGACCAGCGGAACCACCCCGCCTCCCACCAATACGCAGTGAGATAAGGCGCGAGGCAGGCGTACAGCCTGCCGGTGCCTCCCTCCTGCTGGCGGCGTCCCTGGCGGCGTGCGGCCCGAACGAAGGCAATAGCGACCATGGCGGCACCCCGCCTTACCGGTCGCCGCGACCCGGTTCGCTTGCCGCCAGCCTTACCGTGGCCTCCACCATGCGATCAACATAGGGAAACCGCTATGAAGGCATTCCAGACCGGCGCGACCGGCGCTTCCACCACCGGCACAGCCACCGCCACCGGCTCGGCGGCGGCGAAAGACAATTCCGACGCCAACGGCACCGGAAATACCACTCCCTCCGTGCGCGCTTCCAGCGACAGCGGCGCCGCCGGCCACTGAGCTCTGCAACCGCAATCCGGTCCGCCGCCGCCCCTCGGGTAGAATGGCCCCTGGCATAGTCGAGGGGCGTAGCAATGAAAAACTGGATTGCGCGGCTGTTCGGCGGCGTTGATGACGCCGTCGCGTCGCACACGCCTGTGCGGGCCGGCGCACCCGCGCCCCAAGCGCCGGCGCCGGCGTCCGACCGGGCGCCCCTGGACCACGGCCAGGCCTGGTGGCGCTGGCTGACCGCCGGCGTGGCGGCCGCGCCGCCGACCGCACGGGCGCAGCGGCACAGCCAGCTGGTGCTGGCCGAACTCGACCGCCTGCTCGATTCCCCGGACCACGCCGCCGACCTGGTCCCGCGCGTCCCCGAAGTCATTCCGCAGCTGCTGCGCAGCCTGCGCGACGAAGCCGCGTCGAGCGCGGAGCTGGCGCGCCAGGTGGCCCGCGATCCGTCCCTGGTCGCGGAACTCATCCGCGAAGCCAACAGTCCCTACTACCGTTCTTCCGGCCAGGTGCGCACCATCGACGCCGCCCTGCTGGTGCTGGGCCGGAACGGCTTGCGCATGCTGCTGGCCCGTGCCGCCTTCCGCCCGCTGATCGGGACCCAGAACGGCCGCCACAGCCGCCAGGCCGCCCCGCGCATCTGGAGCCATACCGAGAAATGCGCGCTGGCCGCCAGCCTGCTCGCCCCCGGCCTGGGCGCCGATCCTTTCGAAGCCTACCTGGCGGGCCTGATGGACGACCTCGGCCTGATCGTGGCCATGCGCCTGTTCGACGGCATGCTCGACACCGACGCCCTGCCCCAGGACCCGGCCTTCGTCACCGCGCTGCTGGCGCGCACCCGCACGCTGGCGGCCCGCATCGCCCTGCAGTGGGAACTGCCGCCGCCGATCGCCGCCGCAATCCTCGGCGCGGCGGGCAGCGGACCGTCGGCCACCCAGCCGCTGTCCGTCAGCCTGGGCCGGGCCGAAAATCTGGCCCTGCTGCGCCTGCTGTTGGACGACGGCATGCTGGCCGGCGACGACCCGGCCGTGGCCGGCCTCGACGCCGGCTCGGCGCGAGTGCTCGGCGGCCTCGTTCGACTATAATTCCAGCATGCCTTTCGACCTGAAAAAACACCTCCCCAAACCCGGTCAACGCTTTGCCCTGCCGGCGCTGCATGGTTCCTCGGATGCCTATGCGCTGGCCCTTGCCGCGCTCGAGCTGAAGGCCGGCGGGCAGATGCTGACCGTGATCGTGGCGAACGCCAGCGACGGCCAGCGCCTGCTCGACGAAATTCCCTGGTTCGCGGACGGCAAGCTGTCCTGCCACCTGCTGCCGGACTGGGAAACCCTGCCCTACGATGCGTTCTCGCCGCACCAGGACCTGGTGTCCGAGCGACTGGCCACCCTGCACGAGATCCGCAACGGCCAGTGCGACGTGCTGGTGGTGCCGGCCACCACGGCGCTGGTGCGCCTGGCGCCGCCTTCTTTTCTCGCCGCCTACACCTTCTTCTTCCGCCAGGGCGAGAAGCTGGACGAAGCCAGGCTGAAGGCGCAGCTGACCCTGGCCGGCTACAGCCACGTGACCCAGGTGATGTCGCCTGGCGAGTACTCGGTGCGCGGCGGCCTGATCGACCTGTTCCCGATGGGATCGAGCCTGCCCTACCGCCTCGACCTGTTCGGCGACGAGATCGAAACCATCCGCACCTTCGACGCCGATACCCAGCGCTCGCTGTACCCGGTCAAGGAAGTGCGCCTGCTGCCGGGCCGCGAGTTCCCGATGGACGAGCAGGCGCGCACCGCCTTCCGCGGCCGCTGGCGCGAGCGCTTCGAGGGCGACCCGACCCGCTCGCCGGTCTACAAGGACATCGGCAGCGGCATCGCCTCGGCCGGCATCGAATACTACCTGCCGCTGTTCTTCGACCAGACCGCGACCCTGTTCGACTACCTGCCCGAGGAATCCCCGCTGGCCCTGGTCGGCGACATCGAAGCCGCGATCCAGCGGTTCTGGGCGGATACGGAATCGCGCTACAGGTTCCTGAAGGCCGACCGCGAACGCCCGATCCTGGAGCCGAAGGAGATCTTCCTCGGCGCCGAGGATTTCTTCGTCTGCGCCAAGCCGCACGGCCGCTGGGCCATCGCGCGCGATCCCGCCGCCGCCGCTTCCGAATTGTCGGCGCCGATCCCGGACATTGCCGTCAACCGCCGCCTCGAAGATCCGCTGTCGAATCTGCGCTCCTACCTGATGCGCGTGGACACCCGCGTGATGATCTGCGCCGAATCGGCCGGCCGCCGCGAGACCCTGCAGCAGTACTTCAACGAGTACAAACTGGACCTGGCCCTGATCGAAGGCTTCGAGGGCCTGCGCGCCAGCGATGCCAGAGTGGCCCTCGGCGTCGCGCCCCTGCAGGCCGGTTTCGAGCTGTCCGAGGAGTCGACCGGCCGCCTGGTCTTCATCACCGAGACCGAGCTGTATGCGGGCGGAGGCAAACGCGCCGGCAAGAAGAAACAGGAAGCCACGTCCCAGGTCGAGTCGATGGTGCGCGACCTGTCGGAGCTGAAGGTCGGCGATCCTGTCGTGCACATCAACCACGGCATCGGCCGCTACATGGGCCTGATCAGCATGGACCTGGGCGAAGGCGATACCGAGTTCCTGCACCTGGAGTACGCCAAGGAGACCAAGCTCTACGTGCCGGTGTCGCAGCTGCACGTGATTTCGCGCTACTCCGGCGCCAGCCCGGAAGACGCGCCGCTGCACGCCCTCGGCTCCGGCCAGTGGGACAAGGCCAAGAGAAAAGCCGCCGAACAGGTGCGCGACACCGCCGCCGAGCTGCTGAACCTCTACGCCCGCCGCGCCGCGCGCCAGGGACACAGCTTCGAATACTCCGCGGTCGACTACGAGAACTTCGCCCAGAGCTTCGGCTTCGACGAGACGCCCGACCAGCGCGCCGCGATCCAGAACGTGATCCAGGACATGACCTCCGGCCGCCCGATGGACCGCCTGGTCTGCGGCGACGTCGGCTTCGGCAAGACCGAGGTCGCGCTGCGCGCCGCCTTCATCGCCGTCATGGGCGGCAAGCAGGTGGCGATCCTGGCCCCGACCACCCTGCTGGCCGAGCAGCATGCGCAAACCTTCAGCGACCGCTTCGCCGACTGGCCGGTGAAGATCGCCGAGCTGTCGCGCTTCCGCACCGGCAAGGAGATCAACAACGCGATCAAGGGCATGGCCGACGGCACCGTCGATATCGTGATCGGCACCCATAAACTGCTGTCGCCGGACGTGAAGTTCACGCGTCTCGGTCTCGTCATCATCGACGAGGAGCACCGCTTCGGCGTGCGCCAGAAGGAAGCGCTGAAGGCCCTGCGCGCCGAGGTCGACGTGCTGACCCTGACCGCGACGCCGATCCCGCGCACCCTCGGCATGGCGCTGGAAGGCCTGCGCGACTTCTCGGTGATCGCCACCGCACCGCAGAAGCGCTTGGCCATCAAGACCTTCGTGCGCAGCGAAGACGGCTCCATCATCCGCGAAGCCGTTCTCCGCGAGCTGAAACGCGGCGGCCAGGTCTACTTCCTGCACAACGAGGTCGAGACCATCGAAAACCGTCTGGCGATGCTGCGCGAACTGGTGCCGGAGGCGCGCATCGGCGTGGCCCATGGCCAGATGCACGAGCGCGACCTCGAAAAGGTGATGCGCGACTTCGTGGCCCAGCGCTTCAACATCCTGCTGTGCACGACCATCATCGAGACCGGCATCGACGTGCCGTCCGCGAACACCATCATCATGCACCGCGCCGATAAATTCGGCCTGGCCCAGCTGCACCAGCTGCGCGGCCGCGTCGGCCGTTCGCACCACCAGGCCTACGCCTACCTGCTGGTGAACGACGCCCTGAACATGACCAAGCAGGCGCAGCGCCGCCTGGACGCGATCCAGGCGATGGAGGAACTGGGCAGCGGCTTCTACCTCGCGATGCACGATCTGGAAATTCGCGGCGCCGGCGAGGTGCTGGGCGAGAACCAGTCCGGCGAAATGCTGGAGGTGGGGTTCCAGCTCTATTCCGATATGCTGAACGAGGCGGTGAAGGCGCTGAAGGCCGGCCGCGAGCCGGACATGAGCGCGCCGCTGTCCTCGACCACCGAGATCAACCTGCACGTGCCGGCCCTGCTGCCGGCCGACTTCTGCGGCGATGTCCACGAGCGCCTGTCGATCTACAAGCGCCTGGCCAACTGCGAAACCCAGGACCGCATCGACGACATGCAGGAAGAGCTGATCGACCGCTTCGGTAAACTTCCGGATGCGGTGAAGGCCCTGATCGAGACCCACCGACTGCGCATCTCGGCCAAGCAGGTCGGCATCGTGAAGATCGACGCCCACGCGGAAGCCGCCAACCTGCAGTTCATGGAAAAGCCGCCGATCGATCCGATCAGGATCATCACGCTGATCCAGAAAAACCGCCAGGTCAAGCTGGCCGGCCAGGACAAGCTGCGCATCACCGCCGCCATGCCGGACCTGCAGGCGCGCGTGAACCAGGTCAAGCAGACCATCAAACAATTACTAGCTTAAGTTCGCCATGTCCAAGAAACTGATCCTCCAGGGCCCCGCGGCCGACCAGGCCGTGCTCGCACAGGTCGCCGCGCCGGCCTGCCCGCGCAGCAGCACGCCCATCCACGCGCACGCGCTGCGCTGCGAAGGCCTCGACTTCACGCCCGCGCTGAAGGCGACGGTCGAATCCGCCGCCCACGCCGCCGGCGTCGACGCCACCTTCGTCGATACCGGTCTCACCCTGGCCGACTTCAGGCTGGTCGCGATGGACATGGACTCGACCCTGATCACCATCGAATGCATCGACGAGATCGCCGACATGCAGGGCCTGAAGCCGCAGGTGTCCGCCATCACCGAAGCCGCCATGCGCGGCGAACTCGATTTTTCGGAGAGCCTGAAGCGCCGCGTGGCCCTGCTGGAAGGCTTGCCGGTGGAAGCGCTGGAGCGCGTGTACGCAGAGCGCCTGCGCATTTCCGCAGGCGGCGAAGCGATGCTCGAGGCGGTGCAGGCGGCCGGCCTGAAGACCCTGCTGGTGTCGGGCGGTTTCACCTTCTTTACCGAGCGCCTGAAGACCCGCCTGGGGCTGGACTACGTGCACGCCAACGTGCTCGAAGCCGAGGGCGGCGTGCTGACCGGACGGGTGGTGGGCGGCATCGTCGATGCCGAAGAAAAGATGCGCACCGTGCAGCGCGTCTGCGCCGAACTCGGCATCGATCCGAAACAGGCGATCGTGATGGGCGACGGCGCCAACGACCTCAAGATGATGGGGATTGCCGGCCTGTCGGTGGCCTTCCGCGCCAAGCCGGTGGTGCGCGCCCAGGCCGATGTGGCCCTGAATTTCTCCGGGCTCGACGGGCTGCTGACCATCCTGCAATAAACCCTGCGCCACTCGCACGAGGTGTGAGGTGGCGCAAATACTTTTCCTGTTCCGGCTCCGCGATTGGCAGTCTAACGCTCGTCCAACCCCCAGGAGCCGAACATGAAACCGACCCAGTTTGCCGAAAACGATGGCGTCGAGAATGACGCCGCTCCCACGGTTGAAGTTCCCCGGAGTCCGCGACGCCGCGATTTTCTCCGCGCCGGCCCCGCACTCGCCGCGGCGCTGGCCCTGCCTGCCGCGGCACAGGAGCTGCAGGCCCAGGCGGTGGAAGCCTGGGTGGCCACCTGGGGGACGGCGCCGGCCGGCCCGCCGCCCGCGGCCTCGACGATGGTGCTGGCCAACCAGACCCTGCGCCTGATCGCGCATGCCAGCGCCGGCGGCAGCCGGGCGCGCATCCGCATCTCGAACGAAATGGGCAGCGCGCCATTGTCCATCGGTGCGGCGCGCATCGCCCTGCGCGCCGGCGGCGCCGCGCTGGTTGCCGGCACCGACCGCCAGCTGCTGTTCGGCGGGCGGGCCCCGGTCACGATCGCCGCCGGTACCGCCGTACTGTCAGATCCGGTCAGCTTCAACCTGCCGCCCTTTGCCGACCTCGCGGTCAGCCTCTACCTGCCGGCCTCGACCCGCGTCACGACCCTCCACAACCTGGCGCTGCAGGCCGGCTATGTCTCGAGCGCCGGCAACTACAGCGCGGCATCGAACCTGCCGGTCGCGCGCAGCATCGCCACCTGGCCTTTCGTGACCGAGGTCGACGTCAGCGGCGCCTATTCCGGCCTGGCCGCCACGGCGGCTGTCGCCACGCTCGGCGACTCGATCACCGACGGCCAGGGCAGCAGCGCGAATACCAACCGGCGCTGGCCGGACCTGCTGGCGCGGCGCCTGCAGCTGGAGCTGGGCGTGGCCGGGAATATCGGCGTGGCGAACCGCGGCATCGCCGCCAACTCCCTGTTGAAGGATTATCCGGAGGCGATGCTGACCGGCCAGAAGGCGCTCGACCGCTTCGACCGCGACATCGCGGCCACCTCCGGCGTGCGCTGGATGGTCGTGCTCATCGGCATCAACGACATCGTCTACAGCCCGGGGGCGAATCCGATCCCGGTCGGCAGCCTGATCGCCGGCCATCAGCAGCTGGTGGCGAAGGCCCGCGCACGCGGCCTGCGCGCGGTCGGCGCCACCCTGACGCCTTTCGAAGGCCACGTCTACTACACGGCGGCGCGGGAGAACGTGCGCAAGAGCTTCAATGCCTGGATGCGCAGCGGCGGCACCTACGACGCCGTGGTCGACTTCGAGCTGGCGCTGCGCGATCCGGCCCGCATCACGCGCCTGCGCGCCGCTTACGACAGCGGCGACCACCTGCATCCGAACAGCGCCGGCTACCAGGCGATGGCGCAGGCGGTGCCGCTGGCCCTCTTCACGCAGTGAAGGACGGGGTCACCGAGGGCGAGCGCTTCAGGCAGCGCAGCGTGAAGGTCGAGCGCGTGTGGCGCACGCCGGGCAGCTTGTACAGCTTCTGGCGCAGGAAGCGCTCGTAACCCTCGGTGCCGGCCACCGCCACCTTGATCAGGTAATCGTATTCGCCCGACAGCAGATAGGCTTCCATCACTTCCGGCAGCTCGGCAAGGGCGTCGGAAAAGGCCTTGAAGATTTCGTCGTCGTGACGGTCCACCGTGACCTCGATGATCACGGTATCCGGCACGCCCATGCGGCGCTGGTCGAGCAGGGCCGCATAGCCGGTGATGTAGCCGCCGTCCTCGAGCGCCTTGACGCGGTGCCAGCAGGGGGTCGGCGACAGGTTCACCGTATCGGCCAGTTTCTGGTTGCTGATGCGTCCGTCGCGGCCCAGGGTGCGCAGGATCTGGCGGTCGATTTCGTCGAGTTGGCCGTCTTTCATGGCGTCTTCCTTGTCTATACAGGCATGGTTGAAGATAATTCTTTCGCATTTTACTCCGGACGCAAAAGAATCATCCATATTCCCCCGCTCAGGCAGCCGCAACAGAAGCACATTTTTTGTGCGCTGCAGTATGATTCCGGCGTCTTATGTAAGGAGTACTTTGTGTCGGAAGCAGTATCCCGCGGCGGGCTCGGTGTCCAGGGCGCCGCCTTCAATGCCGAATTGCCCCTCATGCTCATCACGCCCGCGCTGTTCGCCGCCAATCTGGTGGTCGCGCGCTGGGCCCAGGGTGCGGCGATTCCTCCCGTGTTCCTCGCTTTCGGCCGCTGGGCGCTGGCCTTCCTGATCCTGATGCCGACCGTCGGCCCGCGCATGTGGGCGCTGCGCGGCACCCTGCTGGCCAACTGGCCGCGCATCCTGCTGTTGTCCACGCTGGGCATGGGCATGGCGGTGGCCCCGCAATACATCGGCGCGCGCCACACCGGCGCCGCCAACGTCGCCATCATCCTGGCCGCCTGTCCGGCCCTGGTGACCCTGGTCGAACGCCTGGTGTGGAAGGCCCCGCTGGGCCGCCGCCAGGGCTGGGGCCTGCTGGTGGCGATCGCCGGCGTGCTGGTGGTACTGACGAAGGGCGACCTCGGCGCCCTCGGCCAGCTCGAGTTCGGCCGCGGCGACCTGTGGGTGGTGCTGGCCGCGATCGGCTGGTCGCTGTACACGGTCTTCAACAAGCGCGTGCCGCTGCCGCCGCTGCCCGGCACCGTCAAGCTGGCGGCCCTGATCGGCGGCGGCGCGCTGGTGCTGGCACCGTTCGCGGCCCTCGAAGCGGCCAGCGGCGATGTGCCGTCATTCGGCGACGGCCGCCTCTACGTGGCGCTCGGCTTCCTGGCCATCGTCCCCAGCCTGGGCGCCTACTTCTGCTTCGACCGCCTGGTGGCGGTGGCGGGGCCGGCGCGGGCCAGCATGTCGGTCTACCTGATCCCGCTGTTCGCGACCCTGGCTGCCTGGCCGCTGCTGGGCGAAGCGCCCCACCTTTATCATGTGGCGGGCTTCGGCATGATCCTGGCCGCGGTGGCCCTGTCGAGCCGGCGCCGCCGCTCCTGAGCTTGCCTCACGTTTCAGGAGAGTGAACAGGTGTAACAGCCTGTAAATCAAAAAGCGGGCGCCACAAGAAACTGGGTAGTATGCAGGTGAGGAGAACCGCCATGAAAAAACTCGCCATCATTCTTGCAGTTGCCGCACTGAGCGGCTGCGCGACCCAGTATCCCGGTCCCGCCAACTACGGCACGCGCGCCTACGCGCAAGCCCCGGACGCGAACGGCTGGCAGGTCGTCTCGGTGACCCCGGTCCCGAACGGCACCGCGGCCCAGGCCGCCGCTTCGGGCAATGCCGGCCGCGTCACCACCTCGGACGCCGTCACTTACAGCCCGGCGCCGAGCGGCCCTACCTACGTGACCCAGCCGGTGTACGTGCCGGCTCCGATCTATGCGCCGGCGCCGGTCTATGATCCGTTCTGGTATCCGCCGATCTCGATCGGCCTCGGCTTCAGCTGGAGCAACTGGGGCGGCCATCGCGGCTACCACGGCGGCGGCCGCTGGCGCGGTCATCGCTAAACCGGAAAATTTGCACTAAAATGGGGAGGTTGCACTGCGGTGCGGCCTCTTTTTTTTCGCCCTGCCATACACCCTCTTCCTTACGTTTTTCTTACGCATTTGCATGAATGACGCATGGTGCAACGCGTCACATGAATCGTTTGCTGTTGCCCAATTGCTATCCTAGAATGGCTCGACGACAGGTCTGCGCCAGCCTCGGCGCGCGCCAGCGTGCGGCATAAAAATCAACTACGGAGACAGCAATGGATTTCAGACTGAAAGCATTGGTTGCAGGGGTAGCACTGGGTTTTTCGATGTCAGGCATGGCGGCGGAGCCGATCAAGATCGGCGTGTCGGGCCCCTTCACCGGCGGCTCGGCGCCGATGGGCGTGTCGATGCGCGACGGCGTCCGCCTGGCGGTGAATGAAATCAATGCCAAGGGTGGCGTGCTGGGACGCCAACTCCAGATGGTCGAACGCGACGACGAGGCGAAGCCGGAACGCGGCGTGCAGATCGCCCAGGAACTGATCAACAAGGAAAAGGTGGTGGCCACCGTCGGCTACATCAACACCGGCGTGGCCCTGGCTTCGCAGCGCTTCTACCAGCAGGCCAAGATCCCGGTGATGAACAACGTCGCCACCGGCTCGATCGTCACCAAGCAGTTTGCCAATCAGCCCGAGAACTACGTCTTCCGCAACTCCGCCAACGACACCATCCAGTCGACCATGATCGCCGAGGAAGCGATCCGCCGCGGCTTCAAGAAACCGGCGATCCTGGCCGATTCGACCAACTACGGCCAGCTCGGCCGCGAAGACCTCGAAAAGGTACTGGCCGCGAAGAGCGTGAAACCGGTCTCGGTCGAGAAGTACAATATCGGCGACGTCGACATGACGGCACAGCTGCTGCGCGCCAAGCAGGCCGGCGCCGACGTCGTGCTCACCTACGGCATCGGCCCCGAACTGGCGCAGATCGCCAACGGCATGCAGAAGCTGGGCTGGAAGGTGCCGATCGTCGGCAGCTGGACGCTCGCAATGGCCAACTTCATCGACAACGCCGGCGCCAACGGCAACGGCACCCGGATGCCGCAGACCTTCATCCAGAACCCGGATACGCCCAAACGCAAGGCCTTCATCGACGCCTACGTGAAAGCCTACAACCCGCCGAACGGCCGCATGCCGTCGGCGGTGTCGGCGGCCCAGGGCTACGACTCGATCTACCTGCTGGCCGCCGCAATCCAGCAGGCCGGCAGCACGGAAGGCCCGAAGATCGCATCCGCCCTGGAAAACCTGAAGACCCCGATCGAAGGCGTGGTCACCACCTACAACAAGCCCTACAGCCACACCGACCACGAAGCCATCAACTTCGACAACACCAAGTTCGGCGAAGTGCAGAATGGCCGGGTTGTGCCGGTGAAGTAAGCCCGCGCACCTAGCGCACTTATCCGTCGCCCCCGCCTGCGCGGGGACGACGGGCAGACGTATCGGTCACTAGGGTAAAAATGGACATCCTCCTCCAGCTGGTCTTCTCCGGGATCGCGCTCGGCATGATCTATGCCGTCATCGCCTTCGGCTATCAACTCACTTTCGCCACTTCCGGCACGCTGAACTTCGGCCAGGGCGAGGCCCTGATGCTGGGCGCCCTGGTCGGCCTGTCCCTGGTCGGGACCATCCACGGCGGTCCCTATATCAGCTACTGGCTGATGGTCCCGCTGGTGATGGTATTCGGCGCCCTGCAGGGCATGTTCGTCGAATGGATCGGGGTGCGCCCGGCGATCCGCATCAAGTCCGAATTCGGCTGGATCATGTCGACCATCGCACTGGCCATCATCTTCAAGAACGTGGCCGAGAATATCTGGGGCAAGGACGTGCTGCCCTTCCCCTCGCCGCTGTCGTCCGAGCCCTTCACGGTGCTGGGCGCGAACGTGCAGCCGATGCAGGTGGCGGTCATCATCGGCGCCGTCGCCATCATGCTGGCGGTCGAGATCTTCAACCGCAAATCGATCTACGGCAAGGCGGTGGTCGCCACCGCCAACGACCGCGACGCGGCCGGCCTCATGGGCATCAACACGCGCATGGTGATCACCTTCTCGTACGCCCTCTCCTCGGCGACGGCGGCCTTCGCCGGCGCCCTGATCGCGCCGCTCACCCTGACCTCCGCCACGATGGGCGCCTCGCTGGGCCTGAAGGCCTTCGCGGTGGCGATCATCGGCGGCCTCACCTCCGGCATGGGCGCGATCGTCGGCGGCATCATCCTCGGCATCGCCGAAACCGCCACCGGCTTCTACCTGTCGACCGGCTACAAGGAAGTGCCGGGCCTGGTGCTCCTGCTGCTGGTGCTGGCGGTGAAGCCGTCCGGCCTGTTCGGCAAGGCCGCGATCAAGAAGGTATAGAGCATGAACAAAAAACTCGCCGTCGCCGTCGCGCTGGGCATCGTCCTGGTCGCGGCCTATCCGCTGCTGTTCGCGAATCCCTACTACATCCACCTTGCCGAGACCATCCTGATCTACGCCATTCTGCTGTACGGCCTGGACATCGTGGTCGGCTACACCGGCCAGGTCTCGCTGGGCCACGCCGGCCTGTTCGGCATCGGCTCCTACATCACCGGGGTGCTGGTGCTGAAACTGGCCATGCCCTGGTACGCGACCCTGCCCGCCAGCGTGATCGGCTGCGCCCTGTTCGGCGTGATCCTTGCCCTGCCTGCCCTGCGCGTGACCGGCCCCTACCTGGCGATGGTGACGCTGGCCTTCGGCACCATCGTGCAAATCCTGATCAACGAGATGACCTTCCTGACCGAAGGCCCGCTCGGCATCCAGCTGCAGAAGCCCACCGTGATGGGCACGGAACTGACCGAGGTCCAGTACTACTACGCGGTGGCCGGCTTCATGTTCCTGTCCCTGCTACTGGTTCACCGACTGCTGCGCTCCCACATCGGGCGCGCCTTCGAAGCCCTGCGCGACAGCCCCATCGCCTCGGACTGCATGGGCGTGTCGGTGTACCGCTACAAGGTCTATGCCTTCGTGATCAGCGCCGGCTTCGCGGGCCTGGCCGGCAGCCTGTACGCCTATTCGGAGCAGTACATCTCGCCGAACAGCTACAACTTCGAGCTGACCATCCTGTTCCTGCTGGCCGTGATCATGGGCGGCCGCAAGAGCCGCCTCGGCTCGCTGATCGGTGCCACCATCGTGGTCATGCTGCCCAGCCTCCTGTCCGACATCGAGGTGTTCCGCAAGATCGCGATCTCGGCCGCCGTCGCCGCCGTCGTCATCGCCGCGCTGATGCTGGCCAAGCGCCGCACCACCGTAGCGCGCGCCGCGGTGCCGGTGGTGGGGACGATCGCGATGGCCGTCTTCGCCTACAGGCTGGACAGCATGGTCGACTGGCGTCTCACCATCTTCGGCCTGATGACCCTGTTCGTCGTCTACTACCTGCAGGACGGCATCGTCGGCTTCTTCAAGAGCCTGTTCGGACGCGGCCGCGTCCACGTCGCCGCGGTCCAGGGCGCCGGCGAGGCCGATCCGTTCGCCGGCATGAAGGCATCCGGTGCGCGTGCCGAAGCCGGCGCCGAGGGCGGCGAGCTGCTGCGCGTGGAGCAAGTGCTGATGCAGTTCGGCGGCCTGAAGGCGCTGAACCAGGTCGACCTGAACGTGGCGCACGGCTCGGTGCATGGCCTGATCGGACCGAACGGCTCGGGCAAGAGCACGATGATGAACGTCCTGACCGGCATCTACAAACCGACAGCCGGCGGCGTCGTATTCGCCGGCCACGCCATCACCGGCCGCACGCCGTCGCAGATCGCGCTGGGCGGCATCGCCCGCACCTTCCAGAACGTGCAGCTGTTCGGCGAGATGACCGCCACCGAGAACGTGCTGGTCGGCCTGCACCACAGCTTCCGTTCGACGGTGGGTGACGCCATGCTGTCCACCCCGCGCTACAAGCGTGAGGAAGCGGCGGCCCGCGTGCGCGCGGCGGCCATCCTCGAATTCATCGGCCTGGCCGACCTGGCGATGGAAGAAGCGCGCAACCTCCCTTACGGCAAGCAGCGCCTGCTGGAGATCGGCCGCGCACTGGCGCTGGATCCGCGCCTGCTGCTGCTGGACGAACCGGCGGCCGGCCTGACCGCGCCCGACATCCGCGAGCTGATGGCGATCATCCGCAAGATCCGCGACCACGGCATCACCATCGTGCTGATCGAGCACCACATGGATGTCGTGATGTCGATCTCGGATACCGTGACCGTGCTCGACTTCGGCCAGAAGATCGCCGAGGGCACGCCGGGCATGGTGCAGTCCGATCCGAAGGTCATCGAGGCCTACCTGGGCGGCGCAGCAGAAGCGCCGCCGCAAGCCGCCGCACATTGAGAGGACAAGCCAAGATGCTATCGATCCAGAATCTGCACGCCGCCTACGGCAAGGTCGACGTCCTGCACGGGATCTCCCTCGAGGTCCCGAAGGGCCAGCTGGTGACCCTCATCGGCAGCAACGGCGCCGGCAAGACCACCACCATGCGCGCCATCTCCGGCATGATCAAACCGAAGAGCGGCAGCGTGCAGCTCGGCGGCCGCGACATCACCGGCCTCGACTCCCACCGCATCGCGCGCGCGGGCCTGGCCCACTCGCCGGAGGGCCGGCGCGTGTTCGCCACCATGAGCGTCACTGACAACCTGCTGCTGGGCGCCTTCCCGCGCTTCACGCGCGCGCGCCCGAAAGGCGACATCCAGCACGACCTCGAACGCGCGCTCGAACTGTTTCCGCGCCTGAAGGAGCGCCGCCTCCAGCTGGCCGGCACCCTGTCCGGCGGCGAACAGCAGATGCTGGCGATGGCGCGCGCCGTGATGCTGAATCCGGATGTCGTGCTGCTCGACGAACCCTCGATGGGCCTGGCGCCCATCCTGGTCGACGAGGTCTTCCGCATCATCGCGCGGCTGAAGTCCGAGGGCGTGACGATGCTGCTGGTGGAGCAGTTCGCGCAGGCGGCCTTGAATGTGGCCGATTATGGCTATGTGCTGGAGAACGGCACCATTGCCGTGCACGGGCCGGCGGCGGATTTGAAAAACGATCCGAAGGTGGTGGCGGCTTATTTGGGGGGCGGGCAGGCGCATTGAGCTGCCGGACTGCCGCGACGGCGTCCCGGCAGACCTGTTCCCTCAAGTTATCGTCTTCTGCTTCGCCTGGATGACCGTCTTCCACAACTCGCGCTTCAGGTTCGCGACCATCTCGTCGGAATAGGCATAGGGCGGCGCCTGGATCGACACGATGCGCCAGAATTCGCCGTTCACCTGGGTCACGCGCATTTCCACGGCATTGCTCTTATCGTCCAGCATGACACCGCTAGATTGCCAGGATGGGCGGGCATCCAATTGCAGGAATTTCCCGCCATCCTTGTAACGGATATCGGCCTTTTGGGCCTCCTGTAATGCTGCGACATAGCCGCCGAGACTGACATCCATACCGCGTTCGACACCAATGATGACGACCGCGCGGCCATTCAATTCCGTGAAAGTGTAAACCTGTTCGCCATCGTCGTTCTTCGACTGGGAATAGCGCCATTGCGCATTGATCGACGAATTCAGGCCGGTCATCGGGTTCTGCCAGATAAAGAACTTCTGCTCGCTCACCTGCTGGTGCGCGCGTACGATTTCCCGGTCCTGCTCCTTCAAAATGCCAATTGTGACGGTCAGCGCAATGGTGAGTAACAGGAAAAGACCAGTGCGCAGCCACCCGGCCTTGCCGGCGTGGACATGCACGCCGGTGTTTTCGTCATAGGATGCTCGCCCGCTTTTGTGCACGTGCCCGCTTTGCCTGTAGAACGCAAACAGGTTAACGAGCGGAATTCCAAACCCGAAGCCGCGGCTCCATACAGCAGCGTTACGGCCGATATAACGGCCGAGGGACAGGCGCCCGCCGCTTGCGTCGGCCACCCCAATACGCAGCAAGGCCTTCCCTGGCGTATTGCCGAAAACGCCGTAGACGAGGGCGTCAAACAGGAAAGCGAACGGTAACACGAGGAATCCATAGATCTGGCTGCTGGCCGGTTTGCCTATCCAGGTGATAAACGCTGGAGAGTACTGCCCTAGCAAATAGGCGGCGCACCAGCCGAGTAACAGGCTTTCCCACCAGAGGTCGAATATCCGAGCAAAGAAACGCCGCCAGTTACCTGCTACCGGACGCTCGAGCACCAGTTGCGGCGGGTTGACGATTGGGATTGGCGGGGGAACGGCGGCACGCAAACCATCCAGCTCAGGCACCCGAGCCAGTTGCGTCCAGGCACCGATCCCTTCTTTCCAGACCATGGTGGCGTCGCTGACCGTGCCGTGCTGCAAAAGACGCTTCAATTCATCATGTTCGATCGGACCGATGCGTTCATTATTATGGAGATACCACCAAGTGCTCATCCGGAATCCTTTGATTGCGCTGAATTGAAATCGAAGATCGGATGCTACTGCTTGTTATTGGCGATGTGCAACTTTTTTATTGTTGTTGTGATACCACTTTGATCACCGGTGGCGGTACTGGTAGCGAGGAATGCTACCAATAGCAGCACAAGACGAATCCCTGCATTCATGAGTTGATCGTTCAAGACAAAATGTCATCATGCCCCGATCCGCCGTCCACCGGCCTCCACCGAAAGGCATGCATGAAACCCTTGAAAACCCTCCTTTGCGCCCTCGCCCTGCTCGCGCTGGGCGGCTGCGCATCGATGTTCCAGCACACCGGCGAGCGCCAGGCCGGCAGCATCGTCGACTACCTGTATCCGAACGCGAAAGAGGCGCCGAAGATGCAGCCGACCGTCACCAGGCTGCGCCTGCCGGTGCGTGTCGGCATCGCCTTCGTGCCGGGCGGCGGACGCGCCGCGCCGCAGGACGCCGAGCAGATGCAGCTGCTCGAGAAGGTCAAGGCCTCGTTCTCGGAGTATGACTACATCGGCAGCATCGAGGTCATCCCGAGCGCCTACCTGCGCCCGCGCGGCGGCTTCGACAACCTCGACCAGGTGGCGCGGATGTTCAACGTCGACGTGATCGCGCTGGTGTCGTATGACCAGATCCGCTTCAACGACACCAACCGGATGGCGGTGCTGTACTGGACCGTGGTCGGCGCCTATCTGATCAAAGGCGACCAGTACGACGTGCAGACCATGGTGGATGCCGCCGTGTTCGATGTCCGCAGCCGCAAGCTGCTGTTCCGCGCGCCAGGCATGAGTCAGGTGAAGGGGTCGTCGACCCTGGCCGGCTACAGCAGGGAGGTCCGCGGTGCGCAGTCGGACGGTTACGCGCAGGCGGTCGAGCGGATGATTCCGGCGCTGCAGATGCAGCTGGCGAGTTTCAAGGAACGGGCGAAATCCGATCCGGGCATCCAGGTCGAGCGCGGCGAGGGATACCGCGGCGGACGCGGCGCCGGCGGATTCGGCTGGACGGCGGCCCTGCTGCTCGCCGGCGCGGCTTTCTGGATCGTGCGCCGCCGTGCTTAAGACTGCGCCCGTCTCGTTAGCGCTGGCCGGCATCTGCCTGCTGCTGGCCTGCGCCGGCGAGCAGGCAGCGTCCGGACTCGCCTGGGAGCGCGCCGCCATCCTGCACGGCGAGCTGTGGCGCCTGTGGAGCGGCCACCTCGTGCATTTCTCGGCCTCGCATGCGGGCGCCGATGTGCTGGCGCTGCTCACGCTGGGTGCGCTGACCGAAGCGTTGATCGGCTCGCGGCGCTATGCCCTTGTGCTGGGTAGCGGCGCCTTGCTGCTGTCGCTCGGCCTGTTGATCTTCGTACCGGGGATGCACGAGTACCGCGGCGCCTCCGGCCTGGCCGTGCTGACCGCGGTGCTGGGCGGCGTGCCGGCCTGGGACCGCTACCCGGACAGCCGGCCCGTGCTCGCCTGTGCCGCGCTTGCGCTGGCCAGCAAGACGCTGTGGGAAGCCTGCGCGAACATGGCTGCATTCACCGACCTGCCGGCGGGCGTGGCCGTGGCCTGGCAGGCGCACTTGCTGGGCGCGCTGCTGGGTGGCTGCGCCGCGGCGGCCCTCTGCCGGTCGGCGCCTGAGGAAACCCATGCTTGAAATCGCTGTCGTACAGCCCGGCGAACTCGCCAGGATTGCCGGTTTCTACGAGGCCGCAGGATATGGCGGCGGCGTGTCGGCAGCCGACCTGACATTCGCCGCAGACCTGGACGGCCGCCTGGCCGGCGCCGTTCGCCTGTGCGAGGAGCACGGCGTCATCGTCCTGCGCGGCATGCAGGTGGCGCAGTCATTCCAGCGCCAGGGCATCGGCCGCGCGCTGCTGGCCCGCTGTATTCCCTGGCTGGACCGCGGCACGGCCTGGTGCCTGCCCTACGAGCACCTGACGGGATTCTACGGCGAGGCCGGCTTCGAACTCGCGCCGGAGGATGCGCTGCCGCCCTTCCTGTCCGAGCGCCTGGCCCGCTACCTGGCGTCGGGCCAGCGGGTGCTGGCGATGCGGCGCTCAGCCCCGGCCTGACTCCAGCGCCGCGCCCATCCACAGCGCCGCGCCCATCCGCAGCGCCTGCGCCACATTGCGCGCCGCCGAACGCAGGTTCTCGCGCGCCTCGGCCAGCGCCTCCTGCACGGTGCACGGCCGGCACACCGCCGCGAACACCGCATCGATGCCGTGCGCGTGCACGGCCGACGCATCCCGCGCCAGGCCGCCGCCGATCGCGATCACCGGCTTGCCGAAGCGCTTGGCCACCCGCGCCACCCCGACCGGCGTCTTGCCGCTGACGCTCTGGCCGTCGATCCGCCCTTCCCCCGTGATCACGAGATCGGCGTCGCGCACGGCCTGCTCCAGCCCGACCGCCTCGGCGATGATCTCGATGCCGGGCCGCAGGCGGCCGCCCAGGAAGACCACCATCGCCGCGCCGATGCCGCCGCCGGCCCCGGCGCCCGGCATGTCGGCCACGTCCTGGCCGAGGTCGCGCGCGATGAGGCGGCCATAGTTCGCCAGGCTGGCATCCAGTCGAGCGACCATCTCCGGCGTCGCGCCCTTCTGCGGCCCGAAGATGGCCGACGCGCCGTTCGGCCCGGTCAACGGATTGCTGACGTCGCAGGCGATATGGAATTGGCTGTCCTTCACGCGCGGATCCAGCCTTGAAACGTCGATACGGTCCAGCCGCGCCAGTTCGGCGCCCCCCGGACCGATCTCCGCGCCGCCGGCATCGAGCAGGCGCACGCCGAGGGCCTGCAGCATCCCGGCCCCGCCATCGTTGGTCGCACTGCCGCCGACGCCGAGCACGAAGCGGCGCACGCCGGCATCCAGGGCGTGCAGGATCAGTTCTCCGGTGCCGCGGCTGGTCGCGCGCAAGGGATCGCGGCGTTCCGACGGCACCAGTTCGAGCCCGCTGGCGGCGGCCATCTCGATCACGGCCAGCGGCGCGCCGCCGTCCGGTGACGAAGCCATGCCATAGAAGGCCCCGACCTGCTCGCCCAGCGGCCCGGTGGCCCTCAGCTCGACGCGGTGGCCGCCGGTGGCGTCGATCATCGCCTGTACCGTGCCCTCGCCGCCGTCGGCCACCGGCAGCTTGACGATCTCGGCGTCCGCGAACACCTCACGCAGGCCGGCCTCGATGGCCTCGGCCACCTGCAGCGCCGACAGGCTTTCCTTGAACGAATCCGGGGCAATGACGATCTTCATGGGTCTCCTGGCTTGTGGACTTCCCTGCGAGTATAGGTGATCGGCGATGCCCGGCACAGCCCCGACGACGGCGCCGCCTACATGCCGAACAGGTCGTGTGAATCGAGAATGGCCCAGGTGATCTCGGGATGGCGGTCGAGCACCTTGCGGATCGCCGCCGGAATCGACTGCCTGACCTTCTTGCACAGGCCCGGCCGGTCTTCCAGCAGGATGACGATGCCGCGCAGGGTGCGCACCTCGTTCGGGCCCGGCACGATCTTCAGCTCGACGCCGAGGTTGGCGCGGATCTTCTCCTGCAGGCGCTTGAGCTCCTCGTAGCTCGAGATGTTCTCGATCCGGCCGATCAGCTTCTGCTCCTCCATGCGCGTCAAGCGCAGGGGCCGCAGGTCGGCGTCGGGCTCGACGAGCAGGCGCTCGCGCTCGCAGACGCAGGCGCCTGGCGGACATTCGCTGCGAATTGGGAAGCTTACCTGTTGCAACATGCTCTCACGCTGGTCGGCAAAGGATCGTCATAGTGTACATCACGGTCGGATTCATTCATTGTGCGGCACGCGCCAGGACGGCGCTCATGCGCTGCCAGTGCGAGCCCTTCCAGTAGACCCGCCCGCACAGGTCGCAGGTATTGAATTCGTCCTGGACCGCCGCGACCTGGGGCGGCAGGCGGTCCAGGACCTCGGCCTTGGCGACGCTGCGCAGCGGCGCGTTGTCGTGCAGGCAGCGCGTGAACGGGCGGGCACGCTCGGCCAGGCCGAAGTGTTCGAACAGGTCGTGCAGCTGGGCCTCCGGCCGCTGGGCGCGCACATAGCAGCCAAAGTCTATGCCGCGGCGCTTGAGCAGTGCGCGGTCGCGCGTCAGCACCACGCGTTCCTGGTCCGCCGCCAGCGCCTCGACCTGGTCGCCGCTCAGGCTGTTGTCGTAGATGGTGTCGAACCCGGCCATTCGCAAGAGGCGCGCGAGTCCGCCGAGGTGGGCGTCGGCCACGAAGCGGAGCCGCCCCGGCGGCAGCGACGGCGCCGGCCTCAGGTCGCTGACGTCGAAGCGCGTGAAGTGCGGGTAGACGGCGACGCGGTCGCCCTCTTCCAGCAGCAGATCGAGACCGGCGCAGTCGCCATTGACCAGCACCAGCTCGACCTCGGTGTGCGGCACGCCGAGGGCTTCGATCATGTGCTTGGTGGTGGCCATGCGCGCGCATGGGGTGGTGATCTCGCGCCCCTTGCGCTCGCGCGGCAGGAAGTCGTTCAACTCGCCGTAGAAGCGGAAGGTGGCGCAGACCATGGTGCTCACTTGCTCATCACAGGCTGCAGCGCGCGCAGCACCTCGAGGGCGTTCGGCACCGCCGCGAAGGCCGCCGTGTTATCGAAGATGCACCAGCAGTCGGCGCCACCGGCGGTAAGCAGCGCGATCCGCCGCTCGACTTCGCGCAGGAATTCGGGCGGATAGCTCGAGTAATACACCTTGGGCGTGCCGTGCAGGCGGATATAGCCGGCCTCCGTGGTCGGCACATGCGGTCCGGGCTGGCCGGCGGGCGGATCGGCCATCACGCGGGTCACCCCGTGTTCGCGCAGGACGTCGGTGGCGGCGTCCGAAAACCAGGTCGGATGGCGGGCTTCGAGCGCCAGCATGCAGCCGACCCTTGCGCGCAGGCGCGGCAGGAAGTCGCGCGCCGCCTCTTCGTCGAACACGCCCTTCGGCGGCAGCTGGATCAATATACAGCCGAGTTTCGCGCCCAGGTGGTTGACCTCGCCGGCAAAGCGGTCGAGCAGCTCGTCGGCGTCGCGCAGGCGGGCTTCGTGGCTGATCGACTTCGGCAGCTTGACGGAAAAACGAAAGTCCGGCGGCACGCTGTCGGCCCAGCGGGCGTAGGTTTGCGGCTGGTGCGGGCGGTAGAAGGAGGAGTTGATCTCGACGGCGGGGAAGACGGCCGCGTAGCGCTCGAGGTGGCTGCCTTCTTCGGGGAAGTCGGCCGCTACGTCCTTGTGGAGACTCCAGCCAGCGCAGCCGATCAGGCACGCGCCGCCGGCGGAGGTGGGGGCTGGGGTTTCGCTCATGGGCAGATTCTATTCCGGGAGCGCGGGCACGCGTCGCACGACCGGCATTACAATATGAACAATCGCATATCGACTTCGCAGGAGAAACCCAATGACCGAGCCCTTGCACATCGTCTGTCCGCATTGCGACGCCGTCAACCGCGTCGCCAGCGAGCGCCTCGCCGACCAACCCGTCTGCGGCAAATGCACGAAAGCGCTGTTCGAAGGCAAACCGCTGGACGTGAACAGCGAGCGCTTCACCCGCCACATCAGCCGCAACGACATTCCGGTGCTGGTCGATTTCTGGGCCGCCTGGTGCGGGCCCTGCCGCATGATGGCGCCGGCCTATGCCCAGGCCGCCGGCCGGCTGGAGCCGCGGGTGCGCCTGTTGAAGGTGGATACCGAGGCCTCGCAGGACCTGGCGGGGCGCTACGGCATCCGCAGCATCCCCACCATCGCGCTGTTCCAGGGCGGCCAGGAGATCGCACGCCAGGCCGGGGCGATGGATGCCGGCAGTATTATTTCTTGGGTACAATCCCGGGCGCGCGCCGCCTGAGCGCGCGATCGGCTATCGTCGGCTTTACGACGTCACCAACTCATCACAGGAGGACGCCATGTCCCAGGAACTCGTCTACGAACGCGGTATCGAGGATGCAAAGCAGTTCGCCCGCATCCTGTATCTCGCCCATGCCGCGACTTTCTTCTTTTCACTGGGGCTGCTGAACATCATCGTCCTGATCGTGAATTACATCAGGCGTCCGGACACGGCCGGCACCATCGTCTATTCCCACCACACCTGGATGATCCGCTCGTTCTGGTGGTACGTGGTGGCGATGGCGGTCGCCTTCGTGCTGGCGATCACCATCATCGGGATTCCGCTGGCCTGGCTGGTCGGTGCGGCGGCCTGGCTCTGGATGGCCTACCGCATCATCCGCGGCTTCCTCGACCTGAACAACAACCGGCCGATGCCGGTATAAGCCAGGCTCAGTTGTTCGGCCCGTCCCTGCGCAGGCGGGCCTCCAGTTCGCGCAGCCGCACGTAGTAGGCGCGGCCCAGGCGTCCGACCGGCCGCGTGCCGGTCTGCTCCAGCAGGTCGACGCGATGATCCTGCTCGCCCTTGCGGCCGGTGTACACGGCCTCGTCGATGTGCACGTGCTGCACGCTTCCCATGATCCACTTGTTGGCGCCCATGTCGAGGATGTCGTGCAGCTTGCACTCGTAGGCGACCGGGGCGCGGGCCACGCGCGGCGCCTTCACGATGCTGCTGGGCGCCTCCGCCAGGCCGGCGTAGCGGAACTCGCTGTCGCCGGGCGCGAGGTCGGCGGCGGTCTTGACCATCTCGTCCATCAGCTGTTCGGGCACGATGTTCACCACGAACTCGCGGGTGGCCACGATGTTCGCATAGGTGTCCTTCGGCACCCATTCGCCGGCGTGGTTGTCGCCGCGCGGACCGCAGCTGAAGCCCAGGACCGGCGGCGACGGCGACACCACGTTGAAGAAGCTGAAGGGCGCGATGTTCGGCACGCCCTCGGCCGACACCGTCGACACCCAGGCGATCGGGCGCGGCACGACGGAGTCGCGCAGCAGGAAGTACATCTCGGTCGGCTGGAAGTCGGCGGCGGAAAGCGATATGGTCATGATGGTATCCGGCTGGTTTATTACTGCTGCGGGTCGTACAGCTTTTCCTTGATGAACAGCGCCGGCACGATCCCGCACAGGAAGTAGGCCACGCCCATCACCAGGAAGCCGAGGCCGATCGAGCCGTTGGTGGCCAGGTAGCCGATGCAGGCAGGTGCGATCGCCGCGCCGACGCGGCCGACGTTGTAGGCGCCGCCGACGGCCGAACCGCGGATGGTGGTCTCGAAGCTCTCGGTCATGTAGGTCGCGTTCACGCCATACGGAATCCCGTACAGGAAGCCGAAGATGGTCAGCAGGTAGACGATGTTGTCCGGCGTGTTGTACAACACGATCAGCGGCAGGAACACGGCGGTGCCGAGGGCGCCGAAGGCGAAGATGGCGCGGCGGCCGAAGCGGTCGGCCAGCCAGCCGGCGACGATCTTCCCGAGGATCATGGCGACGTAGGTGCCGACCATATAACCGGTCATCGCCTTGAAGTTCATGTGCAGCTCTTTTTCCAGGTAGGTCGGCATCCAGTTGTTGACGCCGTAGTAGCCGAACTGCAGGAAGCCGGCGGCCAGCGACCACAGGATGAACATGCGGCGGTGGGCCGGGTTCGAGAAGATCAGCTTCATGGCGCCGGCCTTCTTCCCGGTGCTGTTCCTGCCTTCCGCCTTGTCCGCGGCCAGCCTCTGGCGCGAAGCGATCCAGGCGGCCGGTTCCGGCACCACGCGCCGCATCAGCACGGCCAGCACCACCGGGATGATGGCGATGTAGAACAGCCAGCGCCAGCCATAGGTCGGCAGGATCCAGCTGGCCAGCAGGGTCGCCACCACATAGCCGACCGACCAGCCGGCCTGCAGGCTGCCCAGCACCGTGGTGCGGCGCTCGGTGGGCACGTACTCCGCCATCAGCGTGTTCGACACCACGTAGACGGCGCCCAGTCCGACCGAGGCGATGAAGCGGAACAGTGCGAACTGTTCGAAGTTGTGGGTGGCGCCAAGCACCGCGGTACCCACCGAGAACAGCATGATCGTCCAGACGACCGTGCGCACCCGGCCGAAGCGGTCCGCGGCCCAGCCGCCGAAGATGCCTCCGAGGGCCATGCCCACCAGCGTGACCGTGCCGAGCGTACCCGCCTGTACCTTGGTCAGGCCGAACTCCTTGGTCAGGCTGCCCAGGCTATAGGACAGGAACATCAGGTCGGCGCCGTCGATCATCAGCGCCAGGAAGGCGAAGACAAAGACGATCTTCCATGTGTTTTTGTTTGCCGCGGCAATCACCGCGCGGTTTGCTGCTACTTCCATGTCTCCTCCAATTGTCTTGCTGTCTTGCTTGCTTATGGCTGCACGGCGCGGATCATGTTGCGCGCGATGACGAGCTGCTGGATCTGGGTGGTGCCCTCGTAGATGCGGAACAGGCGCACGTCGCGGTAGAAGCGCTCGATCGCGTACTCCGACACGTAGCCGGCGCCGCCGTGGATCTGCACCGCGCGGTCGGCCACGCGGCCGCACATCTCGGACGCGAACATCTTGCAGCAGGCGGCTTCGGTCGAAATGTCTTCCCTGTTGTCGCGGCGGCGCGCGGCATCCAGCACCATCGAACGGGCCGCGTAGACCTCGGCCTTGCTGTCGGCCAGCATGGCCTGGATCAGCTGGAAGTCGGCGATCGCCTTGCCGAACTGCTGGCGCTCGACCGCATAGCGCAGCGCGTCGTCCAGCATGCGCTCGGCCACGCCGACGCAGATCGCGGCGATGTGCAGGCGGCCCTTGTCCAGCACCTTCATGGCGGTCTTGAAGCCGACGCCTTCCTTGCCGCCGATCAGATTGGCGGCCGGGACGCGGCAGTTCTCGAAGATGACGTCGGCGGTGTGCGCGCCCTTCTGGCCCATCTTCTTGTCGGTCTTGCCGATGAAGACGCCCGGCGTGCCTTTCTCGACGATGAAGGCCGAGATGCCGCCCGCGCCCTTGATCTCGGGGTTGGTGCGCGCCATCACCGTGAAGATGCCGGCTTCCGGCGCGTTCGTGATGAAGCGCTTGGTGCCGTTGATGACGTAGAAGTCGCCGTCGCGGACGGCCGTCGTGCGCAGCGAGGCGGCGTCCGAGCCCGAACCCGGTTCGGTCAGCGCGAACGAGGCGATCAGCTCGCCCGAGGCCAGGCGCGGCAGGTAGTCGCGCTTCTGCTCTTCGGTGCCGTCGACGATCAGGCCCTGGGAGCCGATGCCGTTGTTGGTGCCGACCAGGGAACGGAAGGCCGGCGAGGTCTTCGCGATCTCGAAGGCAGCCAGCACTTCCTCTTCCATCGTCAGGCCAAGACCGCCGTATTCCTCGGGAATGCACAGGCCGAACAGGCCCAGCTCGCGCATGTCGTCGACGACGTCGGGCGGGATCTGGTCGGTCTCCGCTACTTCATTCTCTGCCGGCACCAGCCGCTCCCGCACGAAGCGGGACAGGGTATCGAGCAGCACAGTCATGGTTTCCTGGTCGCGTATCATCTTCTTTCCAAATCAGTTCGTAGTTTGTCCCATCGAGCCGCCGACCTTGCGCACCAGCTCGACCAGGGCTGGTCCGAGCTCGTGCTGCAGGTATTCGCGGCTGCACTTGAAAGCGGGCTTGCCGCAGTTGAAGGCCATCATGGTGCCGTCCGGGGCCCGGAACGGCACGCCGACGCCGTAGACGTCCTTGTCCCACTCGCCCAGCGACATGCAGAAGCCGTATTCCGCATAGTCGCGCAGCGCCTGTTCGACGCCGGCCTGCTGGCGCGCCCAGTCGTCGCCGGCGCGCTCGCGCACCTGTTCCAGCAGCGCGGCGCGCTCGGACGCCGGCAGGCCGACCAGGTAGCCGCGCCCGAGGGCGCTGGTGGTCAGCGACAGCCGCGTGCCGACGCCGCGCTGCAGGGTGATCGAGGCGCTGCTGCGGATCGACTCGACGTACACCATCGACAGGCGGTCGCGCACGGCGATCGATACCGAAGCCTGCGCGCGCTCGGCCAGTTCGCGCATCATGGGGCGGGCGACGTCGCGCACGTCGAGCCGCGCCAGCATGCTGTAACCCAGCGCCAGCACGCCGGCGCCGAGCCGGTAGCGGCCTTCGGCTTCCATGTGTTCAAGGTAGCCGAGCTTGGCGAGGGTGCCGGCCAGGCGCGCCACGGTGGGTTTCGGGATCGCCGTGCGACGCGCCAGCTCGGTCAGGCCCAGCTCGCGCTCCCTGGCGCCGAAGCAGCGCAGCAGTTCCAGGCCGCGGGCCAGGGCGGTGACGAACTGCCGGTCCTTGCCCTCTTCCTTGTCGTCGAACTGCTCGATGTCGTTGCCTTCATCCACCATGTGCATGCCCTGCCTCCCTTGTCGTTTGCCGGCTGCCGGCGCCGGTTCTTAATTCATCCTGTCATATCAATTCTCGTGATGTCAAGCATTTTCAAACCATCGGTCCGCTATGCGAACCTCGCATATCGACGATAGATTTTTCTGATACAGGGCGTGGATTCAGGCTTTACAACCCGAGAATTTTTCCATATTCTGGGTCGCATCTTCATTTTTCGAACCCGAGGTTCGCTGTGCGGACCGACGGTAACAAGCGAGACCTCGATGAACGACCTCATCCTTTCCCACCCGGAACCTGGCATCGCCTGCCTGCGCATCCACCGTCCCGACGTCCGCAATGCGCTCAACCAGAGCGTGCGCATGCAGCTGGCCGAGCACTTCACCGCCCTCGGCCAGGATCCGGAAATCCGCTGCATCGTCCTAACCGGCGGCGACCAGGTGTTCGCGGCGGGCGCCGACCTGCGCGACATCGCCGAGGCCACGCCTATCGACATGCACCTGCGCCAGGTCCAGCGCCTGTGGCAGGGCATCGCCGGCTGCTCTACGCCGGTGATCGCCGCCGTCAACGGCTATGCCTGGGGCGGCGGCTGCGAGCTGGCCATGCATGCGGACATCATCGTGGCGGGCGAGAACGCCTCCTTCGCCCAGCCGGAAATCAAGGTCGGCATCATGCCGGGGGCCGGCGGCACCCAGCGCCTGACCCGTGCGATCGGCAAGTTCCAGGCGATGAAGATGCTGCTGACCGGCGCGCCGATCTCGGGCCGCGAAGCCTTCGCCTGCGGCCTGGCCAGCGAAGTGGTCGAGGATGCGAAAGTGCAGGAACGCGCGCTGGAACTGGCGCGCACCATCGCCGCGATGCCGCCGCTGGCCGCCAGCCAGATCAAGGAAGTGCTGCTGGCCGGCCAGGACGCCTCGCTCGAGGCCGCGCTGATGCTGGAGCGGAAGGCCTTCCACCTGCTGTTCGCCAGCCAGGACCAGAAGGAAGGCATGCGCGCCTTCTTCGAGAAACGCAAACCTTCCTACACGGGACAATAAAGAATGAGCAGCACTGAACAAAACCTCGAAGTGATCGGCATCGTCGGCTGCGGCCTGATGGGCCGCGGCATTGCCCAGATCGCCGTCCAGGGCGGCATGGCCGTCATCCTGCACGACGCCCGTCCGGGCGCAGCCGAGGAAGCGCGCGACGCCATCACGGCCACCCTGCGGAAGCTGGCCGACAAGGGCAAGACCTCCGCCCAGGCCGCACAGGAGGCCGGCGCCCTCCTGTCGGTGGCCGCGTCGCTCGACGACCTGGCGCCCTGCACCGCGGTGGTCGAGGCCATCGTCGAGAAGCTCGACGCCAAGCAGGAGCTGTTCGGCCAGCTCGAAGCCGTGGTCTCGGCCGGCTGCATCCTCGCCACCAATACCTCCTCGCTGTCGGTGACGTCCATCGCCGCCGTGTGCAAGGCGCCGGGCCGGGTCGCCGGCTTCCACTTCTTCAGCCCCGTGCCGCTGATGAAGATCGTCGAGGTGATCGCCGGACCGCTGACCGATGCCGGCGTGCCCGAGCGCCTGACCGCGATCGCCCGCCGCATGAGCCATACGCCGGTGCGCGCCAGCGACACGCCCGGTTTCATCGTCAACCATGCGGGCCGCGGCTACCTGACCGAGTCGCTGCGCATCCTGGGCGAGAACATCGCCGCGCATCCGGAACTCGACCGCATCCTGCGCGAGGCCGCGGGCTTCCGCATGGGTCCTTTCGAGCTGCTGGACCTGACCGGACTGGACGTCTCGCAGCCGGTGATGGAATCGATCTACGCCCAGTACTACCAGGAGCCGCGCTTCCGCCCCTCGCCGATCGCACGCCAGCGCCTGGCGGCCGGACTGCTGGGCCGCAAGAGCGGCCGCGGCTTCTATGTTTACCAGGACGGCCAGAAGCAGGACGCTGCGGCCGTTCCGGTTCCTTCTCGCAGCGACGTGCCGGTCTGGCTGAGCGCCGCCGATGCGGACGCCTGGCCCGCGGTCGACCGCCTGCTGGACGCGCTGGGGGCGACGCGCGACCGCGGCGAGCGTCCGGCCGGGGACTCCCTGTGCCTGGTGCTGCCGGTGGGCCAGGACGCGACCAGCCTGGCCGTGGCCGCGCGCCTGGATCCGGTCCGCACCGTGGCGCTCGATCCACTGTTCATTTCCGGCCGCCGCACCCTGATGACCACGCCGCTGACCGATGACGCCTTCCGCGATACCGCCCACGCGCTGTTCGCCGCCGACGGCACGCCGGTATCAAGGATCCGCGACAGCGCCGGCCTGGTGTGCCAGCGCGTGCTCGCCACCATCGTCAACATCGGCGCCGACATCGCCCAGCAAGGCATCGCCAGCCCGGAAGACATCGACAAGGCGGTGACCCTCGGCCTCGGCTACCCGAAAGGACCGCTGGCGCTCGGCGATGCGCTCGGCGCCGCCACCGTGCTGCGCATCCTGGACGGCCTGTTCGACTTCTACCGCGATCCCCGCTATCGCCCGAGTCCGTGGCTGAAGCGCCGCGCCCTGCTGGGCGTCTCGCTGCTCACCCCGGAAAACTGATCAATCAAGGAATATCATGCTCGACGCTTACATCTACTCCGGCCTGCGCACCCCGTTCGGCCGCCTCGCCGGCGCCCTGGCCCCGGTCCGTCCCGACGACCTGGCCGCTTCCGTCATCCGCAAGCTGGTCGACGATTCGCCCTTCGATCCGGCACAGGTAGAGGACGTGATCCTCGGCTGCGCCGGCCAGGCCGGCGAGGACAGCCGCAACAT
Organism: Massilia sp. 05N420; assembly: GCF_056397205.1. Classification (NCBI taxonomy): domain Bacteria; kingdom Pseudomonadati; phylum Pseudomonadota; class Betaproteobacteria; order Burkholderiales; family Oxalobacteraceae; genus Massilia; species Massilia sp. 05N420. The sequence continues at coordinate 3,961 of NZ_JBFTMX010000039.1, read as the reverse complement.
CGCGCGCCACGCGGTACTGCTGTCCGGCCTGCCGCACACGGTGCCCGGCCAGACCGTCAACCGCCTGTGCTCCAGCGGCCTGGCGGCCGTGCTCGACGCCGCACGCGCCATCACCAGCGGCGAAGGCGAGCTGTATGTGGCAGGCGGTGTCGAGAGCATGAGCCGCGCGCCCTTCGTGGTCGCCAAGAGCGAGTCCGCCTTCGGGCGTGAATTCAAGGTCTTCGACTCGGCCCTCGGCGCGCGCTTCCCGAACCCGCGCATCACCAAGGAGTTCGGCGGCGACACCATGCCCGAAACGGCCGACAACGTGGCCGAGGACCTCGGACTGAACCGCGAGGACAGCGACCGCTTCGCCGCCCTCTCCCAGTCCCGCTATGCCGCGGCGCTGGCCGACGGCTTCTTCGCCGGCGAGATCATGCCGGTGGAGGTCCCGACCGGGAAAAAGACGCCGCCGCGGATCGTGGCCGCCGATGAGCAGCCGCGTCCGGAATCGACCGTGGAGTCCCTGGCGAAGCTGAAAGTGCTGCAGGAAGGCGGCGTGGTCACCGCCGGCAACGCCTCCAGCCTGAACGACGGCGCCGCCGCCCTGCTCATCGGCAGCCGCGCGGCCGGCGACAAGGCCGGCGCCAAGCCGGTCGCGCGCATCCTGGCCGGCGCCGCCGCCGGGGTCGAGCCGCGCGTGATGGGCCTCGGCCCGGCCTACGCCATTCCGAAAGCATTGGCGCGCGCCGGCCTGACCCTGGCCGACATGGACGTCATCGAGATCAACGAAGCGTTTGCCACCCAGGTGCTCGGCTGCCTCAAGATGCTGGATGTGTCCTTCGACGACCCCCGCGTGAATCCGAACGGCGGCGCGATCGCGATCGGGCACCCGCTCGGCGCCTCCGGCGCCCGCCTGGCCCTGAGCGCGGCGCGAGAACTGCAGCGCCGCAACGGCCGCTACGCCGTCGTCAGCCTGTGCATCGGCGTCGGCCAGGGCCTGGCCGTCGTCATCGAACGCGTCTGACTGGAGAGCAGCATGTCTGGAGCACTGTCACACATCCGCGTCCTCGACCTGACGCGCGTCCTCGCCGGCCCCTGGGCCTGCCAGATGCTGGCCGACCTCGGCGCCGAGGTGATCAAGATCGAAAGGCCCGGCAGCGGCGACGATACCCGCGCCTGGGGCCCGCCCTACCTGAAGGACCAGGACGGCCAGGACACCCGAGAATCCGCCTACTTCCTGTCCACCAACCGCGGCAAGAAGTCGGTCACCCTCGACATCTCGACGCCGGAGGGCCAGGCCATCGTGCGCAAGCTGGCGATGGAAAGCGATGTCTTCATCGAGAACTACAAGGTCGGCGACATGGCGCGCTACGGCCTGTCCTACGAGGATTTGAAGGAATTGAATCCGCGCCTGGTCTACTGCTCGGTGACCGGCTTCGGCCAGGACGGTCCGATGTCGGCCTTTGCCGGCTACGACTTCATCGTCCAGGGCATGGGCGGCCTGATGAGCATCACCGGCGAGCGCGACGACCTGCCGGGCGGCGGCCCGCAGAAACTGGGCGTGGCCTTTTCCGACCTGATGACCGGCATGTACTCCAGCGTCGCCATCCTGGCCGCGCTGGAACACCGCCACAAGACCGGCGAAGGCCAGTACATCGACATGGCCCTGCTGGACGTGCAGGTGGCCGCGATGGCGAACATGAACATGAACTACCTGGTGTCCGGCAAGGTGCCCAAGCGCCAGGGCAATGCGCATGCGAACATCGTGCCCTACCAGGTGTTCCGCACCCGCGACGGCCACATGGTGCTCGCGGTCGGGAACGATCGCCAGTTCGCCAAATTCTGCGCGATCGCCGGCTGCCCGCAATTCGCCGCCGATGAACGCTTCGCGACGAACAACAACCGGGTGCGCAACCGCGAGACCCTGGTGCCGATGCTGGAAGAAGTGCTACTGGGCCGCACCACGGCCGAATGGGTCGCGCCGCTGGAAGCCGCCGGCGTGCCTGCCGGGCCGATCAACGACATCGCCCAGACCTTTGAGCATCCGCAGGTCAAGCACCGCAAGATGAAGCTGGACCTGCCGCATCCGCAGGCCGGCACCGTGCCTTCGGTGGCGAACCCGATCAAGTTCTCGGCGACGCCGATCGAATACAAGAACGCCCCGCCGACGCTGGGCCAGCATACGCAGGACATCCTGTCCACCTTGGCCGGCCTGTCCGATGGCGAGATCGCGGCCCTGCACGACAAGGGTATCGCCTGAGAATCAGTATAAACAGTATGAAATGGAGATGAACATGAAAGTCCTGGTACCCGTCAAACGCGTGGTCGACTACAACGTCAAGGTCCGCGTCAAGTCCGACGGCAGCGGTGTCGATATCGCCAACGTCAAAATGTCGATGAACCCGTTCGACGAGATCGCCCTGGAAGAAGCGACCCGCCTGAAGGAAGCCGGCAAGGTCACCGAGATCGTGGCTGTGACCTGCGGCGTGACCCAGGCCCAGGAAACCCTGCGCACCGGCATGGCGATCGGCGCCGACCGCGGCATCCTGGTCGAGACCGGTGCCGAGATCGAGCCGCTGGGCGTGGCGAAAGTGCTGAAGGCCCTGGCCGACAAGGAACAGCCGCAGCTGATCATCCTGGGCAAGCAGGCGATCGACGACGATTCGAACCAGACCGGCCAGATGCTGGCCGCCCTGCTGGGCTGGCCGCAGGCGACCTTCGCCTCGAAAGTCGTGCTGGAAGACGGCAAGGTGACCGTGACCCGCGAAGTCGATGGCGGCCTGGAAACCGTGGCCCTGAGCCTGCCGGCCATCGTCACCACCGACCTGCGCTTGAACGAGCCGCGCTACGTGACGCTGCCGAACATCATGAAGGCGAAGAAGAAGCCGCTCGAGACCATCAAGCCGGAAGACCTGGGTGTGGACGTGACCCCGCGCCTGAAGACCCTGAAAGTGTCGGAGCCGGCCAAGCGCTCGGCCGGCATCACCGTGCCGGACGTGGCGACCCTGGTGTCGAAGCTGCGTACCGAAGCCAAAGTCATCTAAAGAATATAAGGGAACATCATGGTCGCACTCGTTATTGCTGAACACGACAATGCCTCGCTGAAGGCCGTCACCCTGAACACCGTCACCGCCGCCGCCCAGTGCGGTAGCGAAGTCCACATCCTGGTCGCCGGCTCGGGCTGCGGCGCGGTCGCGGAAGCAGCCGCCAAGGTCGCCGGCGTCTCGAAAGTGCTGGTCGCCGATGCGCCGCATTTCGCCGACGGCCTGGCCGAGAACGTCGCCGAGCAGATCCTGGCGGTGGCCGGTTCGTATTCGCACATCCTGGCCCCGGCCTCGGCCTACGGCAAGAACATCCTGCCGCGCGTGGCCGCCCGGCTGGACGTGGCCCAGATCTCGGAAATCACCAAGGTCGACGCCCCGGATACCTTCGAGCGTCCGATCTACGCCGGCAACGCCATCGCCATCGTGCAGTCCAGCGACAAGGTGAAAGTGATCACCGTGCGCGGCACCGGCTTCGACGCCGCAGCAAGCGAAGGCGGCTCGGCCGCCGTCGAGAACGTGCCGGCGGTTGCCGATTCCGGCAAATCTTCTTTTGTTGGCCGCGAGCTGGCCAAGTCGGACCGTCCGGAACTGACCGGCGCCAAGATCGTCGTCTCGGGCGGCCGCGGCATGGGCTCGGGCGAGAACTTCAAGATCCTGGAACCGCTGGCCGACAAGCTGGGCGCCGCCATGGGCGCATCGCGCGCGGCAGTGGACGCCGGCTATGTGCCGAACGACTGGCAGGTCGGCCAGACCGGCAAGATCGTCGCGCCGCAACTGTACATCGCGGTCGGCATCTCGGGCGCCATCCAGCACCTGGCCGGCATGAAGGACTCGAAGACCATCGTCGCCATCAACAAGGATCCGGAAGCGCCGATCTTCTCGGTGGCCGATTACGGCATCGTCGGCGACCTGTTCGAGGTCGTGCCGGCGCTGGT
>NZ_JBFTMX010000038.1:0-53747 GCF_056397205.1 Massilia sp. 05N420 | reverse complement strand
GTCCTTGAGCATCTGGTGTTCGTCGACGCAGACCAGGGACACGGCCTCGCCGGTGGCGCCGGCGCGGCCGGTGCGGCCGATCCGGTGCACGTAATCTTCCGGCACGTTCGGCAGGTCGTAGTTGACCACGTGGGGCAGCTGGTCGATGTCGATGCCGCGCGCCGCGATGTCGGTGGCGATCAGGGCGGTCAGGCTGCCGTCCTTGAACTCGGCCAGGGCCTTGGTGCGCGCCGACTGGCTCTTGTTGCCGTGGATCGCCATCGCGCCGATGCCGTCCTTGCCGAGCTGCTCGACCAGTTTATTGGCACCGTGCTTGGTGCGGGTGAACACCAGCACCTGTTTCCAGTTGTTGGTCTTGATCAGGTGGGCCAGCATCGGGTGCTTCTTGTCGCGGTCCACCGGGTGGATCATCTGCTCGATGACTTCCACGGTCGAGTTGCGGCGCGCCACTTCGATCAGTGCCGGGTTGTTCAGCAGCTTGTCGGCCAGGGCCTTGATCTCGTCCGAGAAGGTGGCCGAGAACAGCAGGTTCTGGCGCTTCGGCGGCAGYACGGCCAGCACCTTCTTGATGTCGTGGATGAAGCCCATGTCCAGCATGCGGTCGGCTTCGTCCAGCACCAGGATCTCGATCTTGTCGAGCTTGATGGTGCCCTGGCCGACGTGGTCGAGCAGGCGGCCCGGGGTGGCGACCAGGATGTCGACGCCGTTGGCCAGCAGCTTGATCTGCGGGTGGATGCCGACGCCGCCGAAGATCACGGCGGAGTTCAGGTTGGTGTACTTGGCGTAGGTGCGGATGTTTTCTTCGACCTGGGCCGCGAGTTCGCGGGTCGGGGCCAGCACCAGGGCGCGGATCGGGCGCTTCGAGCTTTTATTCGCCAGCGCCAGGCCGGCCTTGTCGGTCGACAGGCGGTGCAGCACGGGCAGGGTGAATCCGGCGGTCTTGCCGGTGCCGGTCTGGGCGCCGGCGAGCAGGTCGCCGCCGCCGAGCACGGCCGGAATGGCCTGTGCCTGGATCGGGGTCGGCGCGGTGTAACCCGCTTCAGTAACGGCACGGACGAGGGCGTCGGTCAGACCGAGAGTATTGAATGACATAGTTTTTCTGTAGGGATCGGCCCGTCGTCCTCGCATCGAAGACGCCAGTCCAGCCGATCGGATTACACGACACGAGGAGGCCGGTACTGGAGCCGGCACACACCGAGAGGCGCGGCGCCGGCAAAAGAGGGTCGGCGCCACACGGCATTATAGTTAAAAATGTTTCGCTATGGAAATTTTAGCGCGGCGACAYTGCCGGTGGAAGCGGGCAGCGCGGCGCCGTGACTGGCGCTGAAGCACTGGCCGCGCCGGGCCTGCTCTTGCGAGCGCCCGGACTGACACGGCCTCTATTCTACGCGAAAGGCCGCAAGAACGTTTTTATGCGAACGGTTTCAGGACCGCGACCATGCCGGCGAAGACCTTCGGGCCGGCGGCAATGATGTCGCCCTTGTTCAGGTATTCGGATTCGCCGCTGAATTCGCCGACGATACCGCCCGCTTCGGTCACCAGCAGCGAGCCGGCGGCGATGTCCCAGATCTTCAGGCCCTTCTCGAAGAAGCCGTCGACGCGGCCGGCGGCCACGTTGGCGAGTTCCAGCGCGGCCGAGCCGCTCGAGCGTACGCCGTGGCAGCGCTGGGCCACCACTTCGTACATGCGCAGGTATTCGGCCAGCGCGCGCGGGTCGGTGCCGTGGCCGGAGCCGATCAGGGCCTTGTTGATGCGTTCCGGGTTGCGCACGCGGATGCGCTTCTCGTTCAGGTAGGCGCCGGCGCCCTTGGTGGCGGTGAACAGGTCGTTGCGGACCGGGTCGTAGACCACGGCCTGGGTGATCATGCCGCGCTGCTGCAGCGCGATCGAGATGCAGTAGTTCGGGTAGCCGTGCAGGAAGTTGGTGGTGCCGTCGAKCGGATCGATGATCCAGACGTATTCGCTCTCGTCGTTCAGGTTGCTTGATGCGCCGGTCTCTTCGCCCAGGATCGCGTGGTCGGGGTAGGCCTTCAGCAGGGTCTCGACGATCGCCTGTTCCGACGCCTGGTCGATGTCGGTGACGAAATTGTTATGGCTTTTTTCGCTGATGGTGATACGGTCGAGATCGAACGATGCGCGGTTGATGACCGTGGCGGCGCGGCGGGCGGCCTTGATGGCCGTGTTGAGCATTGGGTGCATGAGGGCTTCCTGAAAAATGCTGACGCCCACCGCGCAGCAGGCGCCGTGAACGATCCATGAACGAGAATGACAAAGAGCAAAGCGGTGCCGAAACCGTTAAAATCGCCGCCGGATCCTTCGACCCAGGCTGCATTTCAACCGCTCGTCACCGCGCGATGGCGCTATTTTACAATGAACCCGACCGAAACTGACATATCTCTCTTTAAACGCCTACGCTTTGTGCTAGTGGAAACCAGCCGCGCGGGCAATGTCGGCTCGGTCGCGCGCGCCATGAAGACCATGGGCTTCAGCGACCTGGTGCTGGTGTCGCCGCGCTGCGACAGTCCGCTGATTGATGCCGAGGCGGTCGCCTTCGCCAGCGGCGCCATCGACGTGCTGGAGGGGGCGCGCATCGTCGGCAGCGTGCAGGAAGCGCTGGAGGGCTGCAATTTCGCCGCCGCGGTGTCGGCCCGGCTGCGCGAATTCTCGCCGCCGGTGTGGTCACCACGCGATTTCTCTGCCCATGTGGCCGCGATGGCCGACCTGCGCCCGGCCCTGATCCTCGGCAACGAGCGCGTCGGCCTGCCGAACGACATCGTCGCCGGCTGCAACGTGCTGATCAACATTCCGGCCAACCCGGCGTATTCCTCGCTGAACCTGTCCCAGGCCGCCCAAGTGCTGGCCTACGAATGCCGCCTGGCCGCGGAAGGGGAGAACCGCACCCAGGCCGGCATCGGCTTCCAGGGCGAGGCCGCCACCATGGCGCAGATCGAAGGCATGTACGCCCACCTCGAAGAAGCGCTGGTCGCCATCGGCTTCCTGAACGCCGACAACCCCAAAAAACTGATGCCGCGCCTGAAACGCCTGTTCGCCCGCACCCAGCTCGAAACCGAAGAAGTCAACATCCTGCGCGGCATCGCCCGCCAGATGCAAAAGCACCGCGACTAAAATTCGGGGTCAGAGCACTTTATTGTTTAAATTCGGGGTCAGAGCACTTTTTGAACAAGGGCTCACCGGAATGGCAGGCAAAGGAAGTTTGCCGTCCAGGCCTCCAGCGCAAACGAAATCTGGCATTCGGGCCGTCCGTGCAAACGAGCTTCGCCTGGGCCTGCAAGGTGAAAATCGCTCTGACCCCGAATTAAGTCGGAAATGTGCTCTGACCCCGAATTTTGACCCCGAATTTTGGCGGCTAGACGCGGCGCTCTAGTTTTCGGCGTTTTGCTGTCGGATCTTTCGCTTACACTAGGCAAAAAAGCAAGATAGGGGTTCGATATGGAGACTGGCCGCAGATCCTTCCTCAAGGCGGGCGCCCTGGCGGCGCTCGTGCTGGCCGCTGGCGGCGGCCTCTACCGTTATGCGCATCCGCCGGCGCCCCGGCGTTTCGTGCTCGACGGCGAGGCGCGCAATGCCCTGCATGCGATCGTGCCGGCGGTCCTGGCCGGCGTGCTGCCCAGTGAACCGGCGCAGCGCGCCAGGGCCATCGCGTCAACGACGGAAAGGCTGAACCAGACCATCCACGGCCTGCCGCTGGCCACCCAGCAGGAGGTGCAGGATCTGTTCGGCCTGCTCGCGCTGGGACCGGCGCGGCGCCTGCTGACCGGTATCCCGCACGGCTGGCTGGAGGCGAAGGACGATGAAGTGAGCGCCTGGCTGCAGGACTGGCGCACCCACCGGCTGGCCCTGTTCCGCACCGCCTACCAGGCCCTGCACGACCTGGTGCTCGGCAGCTGGTACAGCGACGACGCCAACTGGGCGGCGATCGGCTATCCGGGACCGATGAAGGAACTCGCATGAGGAGCGCGCATGAGTAATACCGCCATCATCCCCGACCCATACGAAGCCGGCCTGGCGCGCGGCTGGAAGATCGTCGACGGCGCCCGCCTCGACACCGATCGCACGCTCGACGCCGACGTCGTCATCGTCGGCAGCGGCGCCGGCGGCGGCGTGACGGCCGAGATCCTGGCGCTCAGCGGACTGTCCGTGATCATCGTGGAAGAGGGCGCGCTGAAATCCTCGCGCGACTTCAAGATGCGCGAAGCCGACGCCTACCCCACGCTGTACCAGGAATCGGCCGCCCGCAAGACCAAGGACAAGGCGATCACCATCCTGCAGGGCCGCACCGTCGGCGGCTCGACCACGGTCAACTGGACCTCGAGCTTCCGCACCCCGCCCGACACCCTCAAGTTCTGGCAGCAGCGCCATCGCCTCGACACCTACAGCGAACAGGACCTCAAGCCCTGGTTCGAGCTGATGGAGGCGCGCCTGCACATCGGCGACTGGCAGGCCGCGCCGAACGAGAACAACGACCTGCTGCGGCGCGGCGCCGACAGGCTCGGCATCCCGACCGGCTTCATCCGCCGCAACGTCAACGGCTGCTGGAACCTCGGCTATTGCGGCATGGGCTGCCCGACCAATGCCAAGCAGTCGATGCTGGTATCGACCATTCCGTCAAGCCTCGACCATGGCGCCACGCTGGTCACGCGCGCCCGCGCCGAGCGCTTCCAGATCGAAGGCGAAAGGATCGCGGCGCTCGACTGCAGCTTGCTGGACGCCGGCGGCATCCAGCCCACCGGCCGCAAGCTGCGCCTGCGCGCGAAACACTATGTGCTGGCGGGCGGCGCGATCAACTCGCCGGCGCTGATGCTGCGCTCGAAAGCGCCGGATCCGAACGGACTGCTGGGCAAGCGCACCTTCCTGCACCCGACCTTGATCTCGGCCGCGATTTTCCCCGAGCGCGTCGAAGGCTATGCGGGCGCGCCGCAGACCGTGTATTCGGACCACTTCCTGCACACCCAGGCGATCGACGGCCCGCTCGGCTACAAGCTGGAGGCGCCGCCGCTGCACCCGGTGCTGCTGTCGACCACCATGACCGGCTTCGGCGTCCGGCATGCGGAGATGATGCGCCAGTTCCCCCACCTGCAGGGCATGCTGGCCCTGCTGCGCGACGGCTTCCACCCGGACTCGCGCGGCGGCAGCGTCCAGCTGGGCGCGGGCGGGGCGCCGGTGCTCGACTATCCGCTGAACGATCCGGTCTGGGACGGCGCCCGCCGCGCGCTGTTGACGATGGCCGAGATCCAGTTCGCGGCCGGCGCCGACGCCGTGCAGGTGGCGCACGAGACCGCACCGCGCTACGCGTCGTGGAAGGAAGCGAAGGAGGGCATCGCTGCGCTGCCTTACCGCTCGCACCTGCCCAAGGTGGCCTCGGCCCACGTGATGGGCGGCTGCATGATGGCGGGCGACCCGCGCGCCGGCGTCACCGGCCAGGACGGGCGCTACCACGGACTGGCCAACCTCTCGGTGCACGACGGTTCGCTGTTCCCGACCTCGATCGGCGCCAATCCGCAGCTGTCGATCTACGGCATCACCGCGCGCCTGGCCAGCCAGCTCGCGCAGTCGCTCACCGGCCGCCCGGCGGCACGCCCTGTCGCCGCACCGGCGCCGGCAGCGGGCAAGCCGGTGGCCGCGATCCAGCCCGCGGCCGCGTGAGGGCAGCATGAAGAGCGCGCGCCGCCTGCTGCGGGCGCTGCTGCTGGTGCAGCTGGCGGCGGCGCTCCTGATCGGCTGGAGCGCCGTGGCTTTCCTGGAGATGACGCCCTGGCGGGCGGCCCTGCTGGGCGCGGGCAGCGTGGTGCTGGTGCGCCTCTTGATCAACATGAACAACTTCGTGATGGCGGCCCACTTCGCCAGCGCCACGCCGCCGGCCTTCCGCCTCGGCGCCAGGGCCCGCCTGCGCCTGCTGGCCGAGGAATTCCGCGCCAGCATGCTGGTGACGTCCTGGTTCGTGCCCTGCGCGCGCGCGGCCACCCGCATCTACCCGGACAGCCGCCAGCCGCCGGTGCTGCTGCTGCACGGTTACGGCTGCAACAGCGGCTACTGGGCCCACCTGCTACCGCTGCTGGATGCGGCCCGCATCAGCCACGCGACGGTGGACCTGGAACCGGTGGCCGGCGACATCGACGACTACGTGCCGCAGGTCGAACTCGCGGTGCGCGAGCTGTGCGCGGCCGCCGGCACCGACCGGGTGGCGATCGTCGCCCACAGCATGGGCGGACTGGTGGCGCGGGCCTGGATGCGCGCCCACGGCAGCGCGGCGCTGGCGCGCGTGATCACCCTCGGCACGCCGCACCACGGCACCGCGCTGGCGCGCTTCGGCCTGGGCAAGAATGCCTTCCAGATGCGGCCCGGCAGCGACTGGCTGCGCGCGCTGGCGGCAAGCGAGGACGGCGCCGACCGCGCCCTCGTTACCTCGCTCTACACCCACCACGACAACATCGTGTCGCCGCAGGAATCGAGCCGCCTGGAAGGCGCGCGCAACATCGAATTCGGCGGCGTCGGCCACGTCGCCCTCGGCAGCAATCCGCGCGTGCTGGCCGCGGTCATGGACGAGCTGGCGGCACTGGCTTCCGGCGCGCCCCGGTGCTAGAGTAAGACGTGTAAAGACAAGGCCGAACCGTGGAGTCCACCATGCCAGCGCGCATCCTCATCGTCGAAGACGACCCGCCCACCCGCGAGCTGATGGCATGGCTGTTGCACGCGGCCGGGCACACGGTGAGCGAGGCCGGCGACGGCGCGGAAGGCCTGCGGCTGGCGCTGGACGGCCGGCCCGACCTGGTGGTGTGCGACCTGCGCCTGCCTTCGATGGATGGCTATGCGGTGGCGCGCGCCCTGAAGCGTGAGCCCGGCTGCGCGGCGATCCCGCTGCTGGCCGTGAGCACGCTGCGCCCGGAACAGGACCGCGAGCGGGTGCTGGCGGCCGGCTTCGACGGCTATGTGTGCAAGCCGATCGAACCGGCCAGCTTCGTCGCCGAGGTCGAGGCCTTCCTGCTGACAGCACCTGAAGCGCCGGCGCTGCCGACCCTGCTGGTGGTCGACGACGACAGCTTCATGCGCGAGGTGCTGGTCGACAGCCTCGCGGGCGAGCCCTGGCGCATCCTCAGCGCCGGCTCGGCCGAGGAGGCGCTCGACCTGCTGGCCCGCCATCCGGTCGACGTGATCCTGTCCGACCAGTGCATGCCGGGCATGCAGGGCACCGAACTGATGGCCCATGTCGGCCGCCTGTATCCGCACACGGTGCGCCTGATCCTGTCCGGCCTGTCCGAGCGCGAGCCGATCGAGCGCGCCTGCGCCGCCGGCCTGGTCGACCGCCACCTGGCCAAACCCTGGGCCGCCGGCGCCCTGCGCGAGGACCTGCGCGCCGCCTTCCGGGAGCGCAGCGCAGGCAGCTGAGCCGAAGACCGGCCCGCCCGCCGATATGGCCGAGGCCGACGGTCGGTGTTATCCTTGCGGGTGAGTTCAACCATGCCGTCTTCCATGCAACAAAAAGCGCCCCGCCGGACCCGCGAACGGATTCTCGAATTGTCGCTCAGGCTGTTCAACGAATTCGGCGAGCCGAACATCACGACCACCGTGATCGCCGAAGAGATGAACATCTCTCCGGGGAACCTGTATTACCACTTCCGGAACAAGGACGACATCGTCAATTCGATCTTCGCCCAGTTCGAGGCCGAGATCGGGCGCATGCTGACCGTGCCGGCCGGACGCCGCTCGAACCTGGAAGACGTCTGGCTGTACCTGCGCATGATGTTCGAGCTGATCTGGCGCTACCGTTTCTTCTACCGCGACCTCAACGACCTGCTGTCGCGCAACCGCAAGCTGGAACTGCACTTCAAGGCCATCCTGGCCCACAAGATCAAGGTCGCGCGCCAGCTGTGCGAAGACCTGCGCAGCGAAGGGTCGCTGGAAGCCGGCGACAGCCAGATCGGCGCGATGGCCACCAATATGGTGGTGGTGGCAACCTACTGGCTGTCCTACGAATACGTGCGCAACCCGCGCAAGTACAGCGAACAGCAGGCGATCGCCGACGCCCTCGCGCGCGGCTGCTACCAGGTGCTGTCGATGCTCGGCCCCTACCTGCGCGGCGAGACCCGTGACCTGTTCGAGCGCCTCGCCGACGACTACCTGAAGCAGCTGCCCCCCGAAGGAAAAGCATGAAAGCCATTGCCGTCTACTGTGGCGCCTCGCCCGGCGCCGATCCCCTGTATGCCGACGCCGCGCGCGGCCTGGCCCGTGTGCTGGTGAGCCGCAACATCGGCCTGGTCTACGGCGGCGGCAAGGTCGGCCTGATGGGTGTGATCGCCGACGAAGTGCTGCGATTGAAAGGCGAAGCCACCGGCGTGATCCCGCGCGCCCTGCTCGAGCGCGAAGTCGGCCACACCGGCCTGACGCGCCAGTTCGTGGTCAAGGACATGCACGAGCGGAAGGCGATGATGTCGGACCTGGCGGACGGCTTCATCGCGATGCCGGGCGGGATGGGCACGCTGGAAGAACTGTTCGAGATGGTCACCTGGGCCCAGCTGGGCATCCACGCCAAGCCGATCGGCCTGCTGAACGCGAACGGTTTCTGGAACGGCTTGTCGGCCTTCGTCGGCCACATGGTGGAACAGGGCTTCGTGCGCCCGGCGCATGCGGGCCTGATGCTGCTGGAGGCCGATCCGGACGCCCTGGTGGCGCGTCTACAAGCGGCGGCGCCGCCGCGCGCAGAGCCTCTCGTCTAAGCCGAGACGACGCGGTCGCGCCCCGCGGACTTGGCCTGGTACAGGGCCTTGTCGGCGCGGTTGACGGTATCGGCCAGCGCTTCGCCGCCGCGGCGCGCGGTCAGGCCCGCCGAAAAACTGATCCGGTGTCCGTCCGCCACGCCCTCGACGGCCAGGGCGCCGACGCGCGCGCGGATGCGCTCGACCACGGTCCGGGCTTCCGGCTCGCCGCTATCGGGCAGCATCAGCAGGAATTCCTCGCCGCCCCAGCGCGACAGCACATCGCCCGCGCGCAGCTCGCCGCGGGCGGCGGCGGCAAAACTGCGCAGCACCGTGTCGCCGGTGGCGTGGCCGTAGCGGTCGTTGATCTGCTTGAAGAAGTCGATGTCGAGCAGGGCGATGCAGGTCCCGCGGTCCGCCGTTCCGGTGCCTGCGCCGTGGCGCCGCTCTTCCTGCGCCAGCACCTCGTTCATGTGGCGGCGGTTCGACAGCGCGGTCAGCTCGTCGACCGTGGCCAGGGTCCGGATCGTCTCCAGTGCCTGCTCCAGCGCTTCCTTCTTGCCCTTCAGGCGGGCGCGCAGCTTGCTGGCCTCGCCCGTCAGCAGGGTCACCGACATCGAGCAGCCCGCCATGATCATGAAGGTCACGGCCTCCACCAGCGGCGGATAGTTGTCGGGATCATGGGCCTGGTGCCACCACATGGTGACGCCCATGGCGCCCACGGCGGCGGCGGTCAGGACCAGGGTCTGGCGCGGGCGCAGCGCGAAGGTGCAGAACACCACCACCACCATCAGCCCCATCAGGATGGCGCCGCGCAGCGGCCCGAAGATCGAATACGCCCATATGGTGCAGGTGATGGCGAACACGGCCTGCAAAGCGGCGGCGCCGGTCGGCGCCAGCCCGATGCCGGCGCTGAAGCGCACCAGCAGGTAGGACAGGACGATGCAGCCGGCGGTATAGCCGGACAGGCCGAGCGCGGCGCGGTGGTCGATCAGGCCGCGGCTGCCGGCCGCGATCAGGATGGCCATGAAGACCGTGTACAGCGCCGCCGTCGCGCCCCAGTAGGTCATCATGCGGCGCAGCTTGGGGTCGGCGCCGAACAGGGCGCGGGACCATCCCGATGGGTTCATGCGGCGCGCTCCGTCTGCACCTGGGCCAGCAGCATCTCCGTGATGCGTTCGGCCGGCACCGGCGGCGAGAACAGATAGCCCTGCATCTCGTCGCACTCGTTGGCGACCAGGAATTCGCGCTGCTCCTCGGTTTCCACGCCTTCGGCGATCACCCGCAGCTGCAGGCGGTGGCCGAGCGAGATCACGGCCAGCGCGATCGCCTGGTCATCAAGGCTGTGGGCCAGGTCGCGCACGAAGCTTTTATCGATCTTCAGGGTGCTGATCGGGAAGGACTTCAGCGCCGACAGGCTGGAATAGCCGGTGCCGAAGTCGTCGATCGACAGCGAGACACCCATGTCCTTCAGCCCGCGCATGCGCTCGACGGCCTGGGTCATGTCGCGCATCAGCAGGCTCTCGGTGACTTCCACTTCCAGCGCGGAGGGCGGCAGGCCGGTATCGCGCAGGGCCGTGGCGATGCGCTCGACCAGGTGCTTTTCCTCGAACTGGCGGGCCGAGACGTTGACCGACACCGTCAGCGGCTCGAGGCCGGCGGCGCGCCAGAGCTGGGCCTGGCGGCAGGCGGTGCGCAGTACCCATTCGCCGATCGCGACGATCAGGCCGGATTCCTCGGCCAGGCCGATGAAGCGCGGCGGCGGCACCATGCCGTGCTCGGGGTGGCGCCAGCGGATCAGGGCTTCGACCCCGAAGATGCGGCCGGTGCGCAGGTCGACCTTGGGCTGGTACATCAGGAAGAAGCGGCCGGCGGGCGCCGGCACCGCCGGCGAGTCGCCGCCCTGGGTCGCATCGAAGGCCTTGCGCAGGCCTTCCAGCAGCATCAGTTTTTCTTCAACGCTCGCGTTCATCTCGCGGGTATAGAACTGGAAGTTGTTGCTGCCCAGGTCCTTGGCGCGGTACATCGCGGCGTCGGCGTTCATCATCAGGGTCTTCGGATCGTCGCCGTCGCGCGGGTAGATCACCACGCCCATGCTGCAGCTGATCTGGACCGCCTGGTCGCCGATCGGCACCGGCTCGGTGACGGCCTGGCGGATCTTTTCCAGCACCGGCGTGAGCGCCAGGGCGTTGTCGGAGACGTCCGGCAGCAGGATCACGAATTCGTCGCCGCCCAGGCGGCCCAGGGTGTCGTTGCGGCGCAGGCAGGCCTGCATGCGGCGGCCCACCTCCTTCAGCAGTTCGTCGCCGGCGCTGTGGCCGAGACCGTCGTTGACCAGCTTGAAGCCGTCCAGGTCGACGAAGGCCAGCGCCAGGTGCTTGCCGTTGCGCTGGGCGTTCAGCACCGCCTGGTCGAGGCGGTCGCGGATCAGGCTGCGGTTCGGCAGGCCAGTCAGTTCGTCGTGGTGGGCCAGGTGGCGGATTCGCTCCTCGGCCTGCTTGCGCTCGGTGATGTCGCGCACCATGGCGACCGCGCCGCCTTCGACCGGCACGATCTGGCGCTGCAGCCAGCGGCCGACGGCCGGCGAGGTGGCGGCCTGCCACTCGGTCTCGACCGCCTTGCCGTCGACTACCACCGAGACCAGTTCCTCGAACATGCCGTTCATGCGGTAGAAGGGCAGCAGCTCGCCCATCAGGCGGCCGCGCAGCTGTTCCTTGGGGATGCCGGTGACCTGCTCGGCGCGGGTGTTGGTCTCCTCGACCAGGAAGTCGACCACCTTGCCGTCGGCATCGAGCACACTGCGCAGCACGAAGAAGGCGTCCAGGCTGGCCTCCGAGGCCGCCGCATAGGTTTCCTGGGCGCGCCGTTCGCGCCGGCGCGCCTTGGCCAGCTGCCAGGACCAGGCGCTGATCAGGCCAACCAGCGCGATCAGGAGGGCGCTGGCGGCGGCCGCGGCCACCAGAAAACTGCCGCGGCGCTCTTCGTAGTCCGTCATCTCCTCGCTCTCGGCCAGGCCGATCACGGCGGCCAGCGGAAAGCCGTGCAGGCGGCGCACGCTGACGTAGCGCGCCACGCCGTCGGGCGCGGTGGGGTGGGGGGCGAGGGCGTCGCTGGCCATGTTGTCGAGCGCCACCTGCTGGCCCCACGAGACCTTGTCGCCGACGCGCAGCGCGCGCGCCACGCCGTCGCTGCCGATCAGGCCGACCAGCCCCAGCTCGCCCTCGCGCGAACGCTCGTAGGTGCTGGTGAAATAGGCCGGGGCGGCCGCCACGATGGCAACCCCGGCGAAGCGGCCGGCGGCATCGTCGATGCGGCGCGAGAAATGCAGGTGCGGCTCGACCCGGGCGGCGTCGCCGACGGCCTGGCTGACGAAGGGCGCCGCCGATGCGCTGGCGCGGTGGGCCGTGAAGAAGGTCTCGTGCGAGACGTCCCGCGGCCGCATGGCCGGGTTGCTGGCGACGATGCGGCCATCGCGGTCGGCGATTCCGACCACGAACACCAGCGCGGGCGGCAACAGGCCCTCGCGGCGCAGCTCGTCGATGGCCGCCGCCGGACCGTGCTGCTCGGCCGCGTACTTCAGCACCTTCAGGGTCTGGTCGATCGCGGTCAGGCGGTGCGCCATCTGGGCTTCGTAGGTATCGACCAGTTCGCGGGTCGCTTCGCGCGCTTCCGTGACGGCGGCTTCGCGCTCGGCGGCGATGAAGTGGAAGGCCGCGATCCAGATCGCCACCAGCGGCAGCAGTGCGAACAGCGGCAGCGCGATATAGGTCTCGAGCGCGTGACCGAGCAGGCGGGAGAGGCGCGGTGCAGGCGGGAGCAACTGGAGTCGACCGGGAGAGTGTTGCGGCATCACTTACATATTGGACGGAGCAGGCAGCGAAATTGACTTTATACGTAGGGATACCGAAAGTCGATAGCTAACTTCTAATGCTCAAGGGAATCAATCAATCTGTTGCGTATCGGCAACATGAGTTTTTGAGTTCTGTGATGGATGGCATGGGGCAATGGTCCAGATCGAAGCACGGGTAAAGCTGACTAGCTCGAGAATTTTTTCGCCGGAGAGCACTAGATGTTTGTAGTGACCAGCCTCAAGTGGCGCAGCTGATTACCGTGGCAAGTTCTTGTGCGAATCTTTTTAACCTGGAGAGCGCACATGAATTCACTGAACCTGCCTGGGCTGCATCCCGGTCCAACGCAAGCGCATCGTCCGATTCGCGTACGTTTGGCACACCAAAGTTCAGTTCTTGAGGACGTTTTACTCGTCAAGCATGTCAGCGGTCAGGAAACGCTCTGCGGCGGGATCGAGTATCGACTCCTGTGCGTTTCCATGCAAGCAGCACTCCCTCTGAAAGAATTCATCGCACTGCCGGCCGAACTGCAATTCGTCACGGATCGTGGCGAGCTGCGTTCGGTTTGTGGCGTTGTGGTGCAAGCATCGGCGGGTCAGAGCGACGGCGGACTGGGAACCTATCAATTGGTCATTCGTGATGCGCTGAGCTTGATGGAGCAGTCAACCAATACCCGCGTTTTCCGCTGTCGAAACGAAGTCGATATTTCCCTGGCGTTGGTAAGCGAATGGCGCCACGTTAACCCAATTCTGGCTAATGCTCTTGAAGTCGATGTTTCTGGCATTTCTGGCACATACCCAGCGCGTGAGTTCGCGATGCAGCACAACGAATCGGATGCAGCCTTTGTACGTCGGCTATGGAAGCGGCGCGGCATTGCCTGGTTCTTTCGGGCTGGCCAGTCGGGCCAACCCCACAGTTCGTCTGTGCCTGTCCATACATTGGTGCTGTTCGATACGCCGGAGGCGCTGGCGCAAAACAGTGCAGGAGCCGTGCGCTTTCATCGCGATGCAGGAACCGAAACCCGTGATGGGATTTTCAACTGGAGTGCCGTTCGCTCCTTGAAAGCCGGTAACGCCACTCGCCAAAGCTGGGACTATCTTCAAGGCCGAATGATGTCCACGCACGCCCCGACCACCATGCAGCAAGGCGAAGCCGGCGACCAGTTTGCATTCAGTCTTGACGATTACAGGATCGACCCACCGCACTTTGGGAATGACAACAGCGACTTCCGAAGACTGGGCGAATTGCGGATGCAGCGCTACGAGTACGAGGCCAAGTGCTTTTGTGGCGAGAGCGGTGTCCGAGATTTGTGCGTCGGTGAATGGTTCCGGCTCGATGGGCATCCCGAAATCGATACACATCCGAACGACGAACGTAAATTCGTCCTGACGGAGCTATTCGTGGCAGCAGAAAATAACCTGCCCGAGGATATCGACGAACGCGCACAACGCCTTTTTTCCGCTAATGGCTGGTACCAGAGCGCTGATAATTTCGGGCTTGAGCAAGCTGGCAACGAACGGGACGTCAAATACACCAACCGCTTCACTTGCGTTCGCCGCGGCATACCGATGGTGCCGGGTTTCGATCCGCGCACCGACCTTCCGCCTGTGCATTTACAGTCAGCGATTGTGGTCGGACCGCCGGGGGAAGAAGTGCATTGCGATGCATTTGGACGTGTCAAGCTGCGCTTTCCTGGAACGCGCGAAAAAGACCATATGGATGGTGCCGGTGCCAGTGATACGGATCGGGATTCGGCCTGGGTTCGTGTTGCCAGTCATTGGGCGAGCGACCGTTGGGGCAACACTACCTTGCCACGGGTTGGAGATGAAGTACTCGTGGACTTCCTGGGAGGTGATCCAGACAAGCCGATTGTCGTGGCTCGCGTGCATGGCGCCATCGCTCTTCCGCCCGCCTTCAGCCATACGGGTGGGTTACCCGGCAACCGCTTCCTTGCGGGCATCAAAAGCAAGGAAGTGCATGGCATACGTTACAACCAGCTCCGGCTGGATGACACCCCTGGACAGATCAGCGCGCAACTGGCCTCGGAGCATGGACACAGCCAGTTGAATCTCGGCTGGTTGACACATCCGCGAAGCGATGGCGATGGCCAGGCGCGCGGCGAAGGGGCCGAATTACGGAGTGATCAGTCCGTTGTGGTAYGCGCCGCCCGGTTGATGCTGTTGACTACCCAAGCCATGCTTGGTGCGGCAGGGAAGCAACTTGAACGCGAGCCTTTGCAAGCCCTCCTCGGAGCTTCGCAGGCGCTACTCAAGGAATTAGGCGAGTTCGCGGAACAGCATCAGTCCATGCCGGTCGATCTCGCGCCACACCGCGAGCTGGCGGAAGGCCTGATCGATGCCGAGAAAGGCGGTGCCCCGCTGATCGCCCAGTATTCACATGGTGGATTTGTCAGCGCCACGCCAAAATCCTCCGTCAGTTACAGCGGTCGGCAGCAGAACATTCTGGCGCAACAGAGTATCCAGGCGTTTGCCGGGCAGCGTGTGAATATCAATGCGGGAAGGGGTATTGCGCTGTTTGCGCACCAGGATGGGATAAAACACATTGCTAGAACCGGCAGGGTCGACATCCAGGCCCAGCAGGACAGTATCGGAATTGCTGCCGATCGCGATGTCAAAATCACCGCCAGCCAAGGCGACGTCGTGATTGCCGCCAAAAAAAGCCTCACGCTGTTATGCGGCGGCGCGTATATCAAGATCGTGGACGGCAAGATCGAGCATGGCTGCGGCGGTGATTTCATTGTGAAAGCCGGGATGCACAAATGGGACGGCCCTGCGCGGCAAGACGCTGACCTGCCGTTTTTCCCTGCTGCCGATCACACCAATTGGCTGAAGCTCGACCTCGACGGCTACCAAGGGGCGCCAATGGCTGGCGTGCCCTATACCTTGTATTTCGCAAACGGCCAGCAGAAAAGTGGCACTCTCGACGGCAACGGCATGGCCGAAGAGCGCAACCTGCCGGAAACCATTACCAAAGTTGTCTATCACAACGCACCTGCCGCCAAGGATGCAGCACGGCCAGAAACAAGTGACTTCCTGTCCGGGCTCGATCCGCTCATGGGCGAAGAACGAGGAGGCAACTAATGGCGACCACCAACGACACGCTGGGCGCGTTGAATGAAGTCCAAGGACAGGAAAAACCCGAAGAAATCGGCTTGGGCGAATGGGTCTGGGGTGCGCTGCAAGGCGACTTCAATGCAGATCGCTCTGCCGGACAGATCGGATTCGATATGGTGGTCTCGTTGATCCCGGTGGTCGATACCGTATGCGACCTCCGCGATCTATGTGCGAACATCCGGCAATTCAGCAAGGAGCCTTCCAACAAGGTCACCTTGTTCTTTATCGTGACGACGATTGTCGGGTTTGTCCCGGAAATTGGCACGGTCGTCAAAAGTACGCTGCGCCTTGTCTGGGTATATCTCAGGCCGATCATCCAGCATGCCGACGATATCGTTAACGTCGAGAAGTTATTGGCTGCTGCCCATCGGGCGTGCGATGCCGCCCTCCCTAAAATTACCGAGTATCTGCAGCACAATCGGGTAGTGAAATGGGCAACCGATGGAAAATTGCCTGACGTATACCGTTTCGTGTCGACAACCATTCGCGAAGCATCGGACAAGCTCAGTCCTGCCATGCTGGGGCGTCTGCTGAATGCGAAATGCGACGACTTGAAGAGCCTGTTGCAAAAGATCCGGCCTATCGTGCCGAGCACCATCCGCGAACGTATCGATGACTTCATCAAGCTGATCGATACGAAAAGACGCGCCATGAACAGCGCAATCCAGGAACTCATCCAGCCAGTGCGGACCGTATTGAAAATCGTTGCCAAACGGCTGGATGACCAGGCATGGCATGTGCAGACATACCAGACTAATCGGGGTTGGATCGCACCGATGTCGGAATCGGGCTCGGCGAAGCTGATCAATGGGAAGCCGCCGAAGTGGGTAAAAAAAATTAAACGACAAACGAAATATCCACGGTTGGAATTGGACGACAAGGAAATTCAAGCGTTGATGAAAGCACACCCGAACCATCCGCCTCTTCAGGACTGGCTTGTTAAAACCTTCGCAAAGAAAGACGGCGGTATCCGAGCCGGTGCTATTGCGGGGCCAGCAAAGCTCTATCGTATTGTTGATCCCTCAAATGAGGGCGCGGGAATTTTTTGGATGACGGAAGCAGAGTACAAGGCGCTCAAAAATCGTGATGAATGGCGCAGTAGATTCGCCGTCAAGCCGGAGTGGAATCAGAATGGATGGGTCGTCGAATACGAAGTGAAGGCTGGTGAAACACTCCCTGTTTGGCGAGGCCCTGCCGCTAGTCAAAAGCTTGAAGGGACTGAATATTACCTTGAGGGAGGGGGCGAGCAGATAGTATTCTTTCCCGGCAGTCGTGACGAGATGGTTAACGCGATGCCGAGGGTGGATCGAAATACTGGGCAATCCTTGAGGGATCATGCAGGTAATGAAGATCGCAGAATTGAATATGTTGACGTGGCCGGGGAATCCACCTCCGTGAAGCTACGAGCACGCATTACAGATCCACGCATCAAAGGTCCGAGCGAAACCGGATGGGGAGCGACAGATTACACGCCGCAGGAGGCACAACGCATTTTGTTAACGGTCCCTGCATCAGCGTAAACTTTTACTTATGGAGAAGGAGTACATGCGAAATCTGAACTTGGAAGCCGGCATATGGAATCTTTTTGCGTCGGCCGAATTTTTCGAAGCTGCTGCGCGTGAGTGCGACGATACGATGTCGTGGTTTGGAACCCTCGCTGTTTCGCGTAGTGCCGCCAATTATGGAAGAAATGGCCAGATCTATGACGTATGCAAAAAATGGGCACGTGATTTCAGACGTGGCGCCGAACTGGCGAGGTTAGGTGATTTTAAGTCGATATGGAATACCGCAGGCTATGTCAGCGGAGATGTCCACGGTATGCTGGAACAGCCGTTGCATGGTTGGATGACCGAGGCTGAGTATAAAGAGTTTAGCAATATCAGGATTAGCCGAATATTAAAGTATGCTGGAAGAATTGAAGCAGTACTTAACAATGCGATGGTCGGGGCCAACAGCTTTTTCGACCCGGATCCAGATTGTCCTGAGCGAAGTAACGATGATGATGGATTTCCCGGCGACGATATACTACGCTGGTATGACGACTACAAAAATTCACAAAAAGGCCCGTTTTTCCCTGTACTTCCTGACCCTCTGTCGGAATACGTCGTTGATAGAACCATCGCATGCGAAACGGGAGAGGAGGTACCTCAAACCGGGGTTTGGTATCCCATAACAGGGTTGGAAAGACACAGTCTCACCTTTGCCATCAAGGGATTACGGATGCAACCAGCTTTTCGAATAATTAAAACTACGGAAGAACTTAGAACTGCAGACTGTATGTTTCCTTCCCCGGAAACGGTCGCCGTCGCCACTACCTGGCACCCCCTGTTCCCATCCGGCCGTACCGTCACTGTCGACACGAATGAAGAACTACGGGCAAAAGCCGGGCAACTCTGCCCTAAAGCCGGCATTTGGCAATCGACCGATCCCGGCGCAGCGCGACGCTTCTACAAAGCTGGCGAACCGATGGCCGATCTAAAATCCGCTTACGGCTACACGGTCTGGCAGTGGGTAAGCGACCGATGATCCAACAATCCTGCGAGGGCAATCGGTCAAGCTTGGGAGGCAGAAGATGAAAGGTGTTATCCGATTAGGTGACGCAACCAGCCACGGCGGCAAGGTGATTGCCGCCTCTGGCACCTCGTTCGTCAACGGCATAGCGGTGGCCCGTCAAGGAGACGCATGTGTTTGTCCGGTCAATGGCCATGCTTCTTGTGTAATTGCGGAAGGCGATCCAATGGTGCTGGATAGAGGAATGCCGGTGGCCTTCGAAGGACATAAAACATCGTGTGGGGCAACGCTGATCTCGTCCACGCCGTCGTCGGGCAAGATTTAGCTACCTCGCAGAATCGTTTCGAACCCTCGCCCGACTGTGCTCTATAATTCGGGCATGCATACCCCGACACGGCATTGGCGCACACGCGCGCGGATCGCCTGGATCGCCTGCCTGGCCATCCTGTTCAACGTGTTCGCCCCGCTGGTATCGCATGCGATGGAACCCGCTACCCGCGCGCCCCTGGTGATGGAGATGGAAGTCTGCACCGCGATGGGCATGACCAGCATGCCGGTCGTGCTGGCGCCCGCCGGTACCGACGAGTCCACCTCGGGCAAGCTGCACAAGAACATGAACCATTGCAGCTATTGCGCAGCCCACGCCAGCGCCCACGGCCTGCCACCGCCGATGGATGCCGCCTTCGCCCCGCTTGCCGGCCGGGATGTCTATCCGCCGCTCTACTATCACGCCTCGCGCCCGCTGTTCCCGTGGTCGCTGGCGCAGCCGCGCGCGCCGCCTTTCCTTGCCTAACCCCGGCGGCCCCGCGCCGCCAGCCCAGACCCGCACCGTCAGGCCCCGGTCCCGCTTCGCGCAAGGGCTGGTGGTTTGACGTGTGCCGAGCGCCCCATCGGGCGACTGAACCAATCCCAGGTCAAGCACAGGAACAACAATGAAAAATACAAGCACAGCGCTGGCCCTGACGGCGCTGGCCGCCGCGATGTCCACGGCCTTTGCCCAGGACGGGCCCGGCCAGGAAAGCCAGCTCGGGACCGTCATCATCACCGGCAAGCACCCGACCTCGCTGCCGACCCAGATCCCGACCACGATCGAGACCATCACCGGCGACGAGATCGCGCGCGGCATCAACGCCAGCGACGCCGAGGACGCCCTGAAATACCTGCCCAGCCTGCTGGTACGCAAGCGCTACATCGGCGACTACAACCACGCGGTGCTGTCCACGCGCGCCTCGGGTACCGGCAACAGCGCCCGCTCGGCCGTGTACGCGGACGGCATCCTGCTCTCCAACTACCTCGGCAACGGCGCGGCCTTCGCGCCGCGCTGGGGCATGGTCAGCCCGGAAGAGATCGAAAGGGTCGATGTGCTGTACGGTCCGTTCTCGGCGGCCTATGGCGGCAACTCGGTGGGCGCCGTGGTCGACTACGTGACGCGGATGCCGTCCCGCTTCGAGGCCCACGCCAGGCTGTCGGCCTCCCTCCAGCCCTTCAAGCTGTACGGCACCGACGATACTTACCATGGCCGGCAGGGCAGCGTCTCGCTCGGCAACCGCGCCGGCCGCTGGTCATGGTATTTGAATGTCAGCCGCCTCGACAGCGACGGACAGCCGCTGACCTTC
The DNA here is from genome assembly GCF_056397205.1 of Massilia sp. 05N420. Taxonomy (NCBI): domain Bacteria; kingdom Pseudomonadati; phylum Pseudomonadota; class Betaproteobacteria; order Burkholderiales; family Oxalobacteraceae; genus Massilia; species Massilia sp. 05N420. Next base: position 33,927 of record NZ_JBFTMX010000038.1, on the reverse strand, counting down.
CCGACCCGCTACCCGGCCGCTATCGGGTCCGCGGCAGGAACGCCGGTGAGCGGCGCCGTGCCCGGCCAGGACCGCACCGGGCGCGACTGGCTGATCCTCGGCGCCGCGACGCGCTACCACACGGTGCAGGATCACCTGAAGGCCAAGCTGGCCTACGATTTTTCGCCGACTTTGCGCGCCACCTATGTGTTCGGGCTGTGGGACAACGATTCCCAGGGCCGTCCCGAGTCCTACCTGCGTGATTCCGCCGGCCAGCCCGTCTACAGCGGCATGGTCAATATCGGCGGCCGCGCCTACACCCTGGCACCGGCCGACTTCAACCAGTCGAACGAAAGCCTGCACCACCTGATGCACGGCCTGACCGTGAAGAGCAGCACCCGCGGCAGCTTCGACTGGGAAGTCGCCGCCAGCCTCTACGACTACGACAAGGACAGCCTGCGCGCGCCGACGGTCGCCCTGCCGGCCGCCGCGAACGGCGGGGCGGGGCGCATCGTCGACCAGCACGGCACCGGCTGGCACACCTTCGCGGCCAAGGCTGTGTGGCGGCCGGACGGTGTCGCCGGCGCGCATGTGGCCGAGTTCGGCTGGCAGGAGGAAAGCTACAAGCTGCGCAGCATCGAGAACGCCACCGCCGACTGGCTGAACGGCGCGCCCGGCGCGCGCAACCAGGCCTTCAGCGGCCGCACCGGCATCGACGCCCTGTATGCCCAGGACACCTGGAAGTTCGCACCGCGCTGGAAGACTGTGCTGGGCCTGCGCTACGAGCGCTGGGAGGCGCGCGAGGGCAGGACCTCGAACGCCACCACCACCGTCAGCCACGGCAGCCGTCGCGAGGATTATTTTTCGCCCAAGGCCGCGCTGGCCTTCCAGGCGAGCGACGACTGGCTGCTGAAGGCCTCGCTGGGACGCGCGCTGCGCATGCCGACCGTGTCGGAGCTGTACCAGGGCGGCATCAACGCGGCCGGCACCCTGATCAACAACGACCCCAAGCTGAAGCCGGAAAAATCCTGGACCGGCGAGCTGACGGCCGAGCGCAAGTTCGAGACCGGCCAGCTGCGCCTGACGGCCTTCGGCGAGCGCACCCGCGATGCCCTGTACTCGCAGACCAATGTGCTGGTGGTGCCCAACGTCACCAACGTCCAGAACGTGGACCGCATCGCCACCAAAGGACTGGAAGTCGCCTACGCCGCCAGCGACGTCGTCCTGCGCGGCCTCGACCTGAATGCCAGCCTGACCTGGACCGATTCGAAGATCGGGCGCAACGACAAATTCCCGGCCAGCGTCGGCAAGTGGCAGCCGCGGATTCCGGAATGGCGCGCGGCCGGCCAGGCGACCTGGCGCTTCGACGACAGGCTGGCGGCCACGCTGGCGGCGCGCTACAGCGGGCGCCAGTACTCGACCCTGGACAATTCGGACCCGAACGGCTTCGCCTATCAGGGCGCCAGCAAGTACTTCACGACCGACCTGCGCCTCACTTGGCGGATCGACCGGCAGTGGTCCGCCGCCCTCGGCATCGACAACCTGAACAACTACAGGTACTGGAACTTCCACCCTTATCCCCAGCGCACCTGGGTGGCGGAGCTGAAATGGGATCTGTGACCATGGAGGACAGCGTCGACAGCTTGCCCAGCCTGGCGGCGCGGCGCCGCAGCCTGTTCTGGCGCATCCACTTCTGGGCGGCGCTGATCGCCTCTCCCTTCGCTTTGGTGGCGACCCTGACCGGGCTGCTCTACGTCTTCACGCCGCAGATCGAAGCGCGGTTGTACGGCGGGCTGGAGCGGGTGGCGCCGGAGGGCGCGCGGCTGCCGCTCGATGCTGCGGTAGAGGCGGCGCGCAGGGCGGCGCCGGACGGGCTCGTGGTGCAGGCGGTGATCCCGCCCGCGGCCGCGGAAGACGCGGTACGGGTGAGCTTCGGCCAGCCCGCGCCGGGCGCCGGCGAGCATGCGGGCCACGGCCAGCCGGCCGGAGAGGCAGCGGCGGCAGCGGCAGCCGCTCCGGCGCCGGCGGGCGCGCGGCCGGGGCGGAGGGGGGGACAAAGCAGCGACCGCGTCACCGTGTTCGTCGACCCCTACCGTGCCACGGTGCTCGGCAGCCAGCGCGACCAGGACCGCTTCAGCGAATGGGCGCGGGGCCTGCATTCGCGCCTGCTGCAGGGCGAGTCGCTGCGCTGGATGATCGAACTGGCGGCCAGCTGGATGCTGGTGATGCTGCTGACCGGCGTGGTCCTGTGGTGGCCGCGACCCGGCCAGCCGGGCCTGCCGCGTGCCTCGGCGCGCGGGCGCGCCGGCTGGCGCCAGTGGCATGCCTTCCTCGGCACCCTGCTGAGCGTGCTGAGCCTGGCGATGGTCCTGACCGGCCTCACCTGGAGCAAATACGCCGGCGACAACGTGCGGACCCTGCGCGACTGGGCCGGACAGGCCGGGCCGCGGGTGCCGGAGCGCCTGCATTCGATGCCCCAGGACCGGCCGCAGATGAATTTCCAGCAGGCCTGGGACCGTAGCCGCGCCCTGGTGCCGGGCGTGACGCCGTCCTTGATGCCGCCGCGCGGCCCGCATGGGGTCTGGCGCGTGGCCTCGGCCGACAGGCGCCATCCGGCCAGCCGTTTCGACCTGGTGCTGAACGGCTATGACGGCCAGGCGCTGTACTACGCGGGCTGGGACCGGCAGACGGCCTTCGGCAAGGCCACCACGGTCGGCATCCCCTTCCACCGCGGCGAGCTGGGCATCTGGAACCAGGTGCTGCTGTGCGTGTTCGCGGCCGGGGTGCTGTTCTCGCTGGTGTCGGGCTGGGCGATGTTCTTCAAGCGGCGCCGCGCCGGCCTGGCCGGCCTGCCGGCACTGCTGCCGGGCGCCTGGCGCTCGGCGTCGCCTGCCGCCGTCGCGCTCGCGATCGGCCTGTGCGCGCTGATGCCGCTGCTGGCCCTGAGCGCGGCCGGGCTGGCGGCACTGGAAGCGGCGCTGGCCTGGCGCCGCCGGCGGGAAGGACTGGCGGCCGCCTGAGCCGTCCGAGCCGCTTCAGGCGTGGGCCGGGACCTGGCTGTGGCCGAGGCGCAGCATCGCATAGGTGCCGCGCCCGGCTTCCTTGGCGGTATACAGGGCGCGGTCGGCGGCGTCGAGCAGGCGGCTCGGCGACAGCTCCGGCTGTTCCGCCAGCGCCGCCCCGATCGAGGTGCCGACCTGCAGGATCAGCGTGCCCACTTCGAAGGGGGCGCGCATCGCCGTGAGGATCTTGCGGGCCACCAGTTCGACGTCGGCCTCGCCGGCCACCTCGTTCAGCAGCACCGTGAATTCGTCGCCGGCCAGGCGCGAGACCAGGTCGGAGCTGCGCACCGCGCCGCCCAGGCGGCGCGCGAACTCCACCAGCACGGCGTCGCCGACGGCATGGCCGTAGCGGTCGTTGATCTGCTTGAAGTGGTCGACGTCCAGGTAGAGCAGGGCGGTGCCGCGGCCCGGCCGGGGCGTGCGCTCCGCATCCTGCAGCGCGGCCTGGAAGCGGCGCCGGTTCGGCAGGCCGGTCAGGGTGTCGGTATGGGCCAGCGCGTGCAGGCTGCGCTCGTGCATGCGCGAGGCGGTGGCGTCCGTGGTCAGCACGTAGACGCCGGCCACGGCACCGTCGCGCAGCTGCGGCAGGAAGGTCGTGTGGGCGATCCGCATGTGCTTCTTGCGCACGATCTCGTGCTCGCACTGCGAGGCCTGGCCGCGCCAGGCCTGTTCCAGCGCCGCCGCCTGGGGCGCGAGGTAGTCGGCGCCGAAGGCCTCTTCCATGGTCTTGCCGAGGATCTCGCCGGCGGGCTTGCCCAGCCAGGACTGGTGCACGGCGTTGGCGAACACGTAGCGGCGCTCGCTGTCGAGGTGGGCGATCAGCACCGGCACGTTGTCGGTGATGGTGCGCAGCCTCTCCTCGCTCTCGGCCAGGCGCAGCTCGCTGGTCTTGCGCTCGGTGATGTCGAAGGCCATCGCGTAGAAGCCGTCCGGCTGCCCGCCCGCGGTACGCTGGGGGACCAGGCAGCACTGGAAATGCTGGGCCCGGGCGTCGCTGCCGGACACGAATTCGAAGAAAACCCGCTCGCCGGCCGCCACCCGTTCGATCCAGGGGACCAGTCGCGCGTAGTCCTCGGGACGGTAGGCGCTGGACACGTTGCGCCCGAGCAGCTCGTCGGCGCGCTTGCCGTACATCTTGAGCGCGTAATCGTTCAGGAAGACGAACTCGCCGGCCGCGTTCAGCTTGCCGATCATGGCCGGCAGGTTCTCGGTGATGGCGCGCAGGCGGCGCTCGTTGGTCTCGAGCTGCGCGCGCGAGGCATTCGCTTCGGTGACGTCCTTCATCGCCACCACCGCGCCCAGCGGACGGCCGGAGGCGCTGCGCAGCGGCCGGCCGCTGACCAGCACGGTGTGCGGCGGACCGTCCGTGCGGGCGATGACGACGGCCTCGTCGCGCACCGTCTCGCCGGTCAGGGCGCGCGCCAGCGGTACCTCGTCCATCGCCAGCGGGGTGCGGCCGTCGGCATGGCACAGCGCGTAGTGTTGCGCCCACTCGGCCGGCGCGATGGCCTTCATGTCGCGTCCGAGGATGGCGCGCGCCGCGCGGTTGAACAACGCCAGGTTGCCGACCGCGTCGCACAGCACCACGCCGACGTCGATCGATTCCAGCACGGCGTCCACCAGTTCCTGCTTTTCCTCAAGCTGCTGGCGGGTGCGGATGCGTTCCGAGATGTCGTTGATGAAGGCGCCGACGCAGCGCTTGCCCTTCCACTCGTAGCTGCTGATGGTCATCTCGATCATGATCTGGCGGCCGCTCGCGGTCAGCGCCGGCAGTTCGAGCTTACGGTCCAGCATGGCGGCTTCGCCGGTGGCGTGCCAGCGCCGCATGCCGGCGTCGTGCAGCGCGCGCAGCGGGGGCGGCACCAGCAGCTCGGACAGGCTGCGGCCGAGGGCCTCGGCGCGGGGCCAGCCGAAGATCCGTTCGGCCGAGGCATTCCATTCGATGACGCGGCCTTCGGCATCGGCGCCGACGAAGCCGCTCCAGGAGGCGGCGACGATGGTGCGGTTCCAGTCCTCGCTGTGCTGCAGCGAAACCTCGACCGCCTTGCGGTGGGCGATCTCCTGCGACAGTTCGGCCAGCTTGCCTTCGAGTTCGGCGGTGCGCTCGGCCACCCGCTGCTCGAGCTGGGTGTTCAGCGCCTTCTGGGCCTGCTCGGCCATCAGGCGGGCGGTGACGGTCTTCACATGGTTCAGCTCGACCTCGGCCAGCTCGGCGAGGTCGCGCAAGGCCTGGCGCTGCTCTTCCGTAAACACGCGCGGCGCCGAGTCGGCAATGCACAGGGTGCCGACCGGCTGGCCGTTGCTATGCAGGGGCTGGCTGGCGTAGAAGCGGATGTGCGGCGCCCCGGTCACCATGGGATTGGCGGCGAAGCGCGGATCGGCGGCTGCATCTTCGATCACCAGCATCTCGTCCAGGGTCACCGTATGGCTGCAGAAGGCGACCGCGCGCGGCGTCTCGGAGGCCTCGATGCCGCAGCGCGCCTTGAACCACTGGCGGGTGCCGTCGACCAGCGAGATCGCCGCTGCCGGGACCCCGAAGGTCATTGCGGCCAGTCGCGTGAAACGGTCAAAACGCTGCTCCGCCGGCGTGTCGAGGACATGCAGCGAATCGAGTGCGTTGAGTCGGTCTTGTTCGGAAGAAGTGATCGGGTGGGGCATGGCCGCTCCAGGAATCCGGATGGACAACGGCGGGGTAGGGGCCGGGACGTCATCGGCGCCGGGGGCGGGGGCAACCGATGAGCACATCCTATCATGCGTTCCGCATGGAAACTATTTCCGCGTAGATACTCATGGCGGAGTGTTGCGCGCCAGCCTTGACCTTTCGGCATTACCCCCACAGCCGCTCGCCGCCCAGCTCCAGCTGGGTCAGGTAGAGGCGCAGGTCGAATTCGAACTGGTGGTAATCCGGTTCCATCCAGCAGCACAGCTTGTAGAAGGCCTTGTCGTGCTGCTTTTCCTTCAGGTGGGCCAGCTCGTGCACGACGATCATGCGCAGGAACTCGGGCGGCGCATCGCGGAACACGCTGCCGATGCGGATCTCGTGCTTGGCCTTCAGCTTGCTGCCCTGGACGCGGGAGATGGCGGTGTGCAGGCCGAGGGCTTGCTGGACGATGCCGATCTTGCTGTCGAAGCCGACCTTGGCGACCGGTTCGGCGTTGCGCAGGTATTCATCCTTCAGGTCCTGCACATAGCCGTAGAGGGCCTTGTCGGTGCGTACCGCGTGGGCTTGCGGGTAGCGGCGCAACAGGTGCTCGCCCAGGCGGCCCTCGGCCAGCAGGCGGTGGACCTGGTCGAGCAGGTGGGCGGGATAGGCCTTGAGGTATTTAAGGGTATTCGGGTCGGACATGGGCTACGCACTCTAGCACAGGATGAGACAGCCGGAGTGCGCAGCCGCTTGGCGTGATCGTTGAAGAATGGGGCCGGTGAAGATCAACCGGTAAAGGGAATCGCCGCGCCCGATGCCGGCGGCGCGACGGATGCAGTCATTCCCTGGTCAGGTAAGGAGCCTGGCGATGCCGCTTTCCTTATCTTATTCCGCCTTGCCGCCCTGGCGGTTGCCTCCCTTGGCGGCGGCCGCGGCGCGGTTGGCCGATTGCCGGCTTTCTCCGCCCTTGCGGCCGATGTCGGCCATGTGGGCGCGGTTGCGGCTGACCACTTCCCCGCCTTTCTGGCCTGCGCGGCGCGCTTCCTCCGAGTCGAACTCGTGCGCCGTTCCCTTCTGGTGGGCGGCCTGGCCGCCCTTGCTGGCGATTTGGCGCTGCTGGTTCTGGTCCATCGCAGCGAAACCGCGCTTGGCAGGCTGGCTTTTCTGCTCGTTGCCGCCCGAGCTCGCGCTCTTGCCGCCGTCCTTGCTTGTCGCCATATCGATCTCCTTGTGCCTGTCGGTGAACAATCAAACCCGAGCGTCACGGATGCGCTCGTGCGTTTAGAGAGGCGGGGGAGGCAATAGTTCCGGCCGATGGCGACGGCAATGGCGCGTTTCAGGCGTCGGCGATCTTCAGCACCAGTTTTCCGAAGTTCTTCCCTTCGAACAGCATCAAGAGCGCGGCCGGGAAGTTCTCGAGGCCGTCGACCACGTGCTCGCGGTGCTTGACGCTGCCCTCCCGCAGCCATTGGGCCAGGCGGGCCACACCTTCAGGATAGCGCGGGGAGAAATCGAACACCACCATGCCCTCCATGCGCGCGCGGTTCACCAGCAGCGACAGGTAATTCGCCGGGCCGCGCACGGGCGCGGTGTTGTTGTACTGCGAGATCGCGCCACAGATCACGATCCGCGCCTTCAGGTTGATGCGGGTAAGGACGGCGTCCAGGATCTCGCCGCCGACGTTGTCGAAATAGACGTCCACGCCGTCCGGGCAATGCTGCTTCAGGCCCGGGCCGATCGGCCCCTCCTTGTAGTCGATGCAGGCGTCGAAGCCGAGTTCCTCGACCACGAAGCGGCATTTGTCGGCGCCGCCGGCGATGCCCACCACGCGGCAGCCCAGGTGTTTCGCGATCTGCCCGACCGTGGCCCCGACCGCGCCGGCGGCGGCCGATACCAGCACCGTCTCGCCGGCTTTCGGCTGGCCGATGTCGAGCAGGCCGAAGTAGGCGGTCATGCCCGGCATGCCGAGCACGTTCAGCCAGGCCGGCAGCGGCGCCAGGCCGGGGTCGATCTTCGCCAGGCTGCCCTGGTCGTCGGCTTGGCCGGTCCAGAAGCGCTGCACGCCGAAGGGGCCGCTGACGTGGTCGCCCGCTTCGAAGCGCGGCGAACGCGATTCCGTGACCACGCCCACCGCGCCGGCGCGCATCACCTCGCCGATCGCCACCGGGCGGATATACGATTTCCCTTCGTTCATCCAGCCGCGCATGGCCGGATCGAGCGACAGGTACAGCACCTTCACGCGCACCTGGCCGTCTTCCAGCGGCGCCAGGGCTTCTTCGGTGAGCTGCCAGTTCTCCGCGGTCGGCATGCCGACAGGGCGGGAGGCCAGGCGGAATTGCTGGTTGGTTTGGGTGGACATGGGGGTCTCCTTGTTTGACATGTTGGCTTGTCAACTATAGCGGAACGAGGTGCGAATGTCGCGTACATGCTCATCCTGCAACTCATGCGACAATGCTCCGACCGTCCTCATCCTCCACGACCTTCCAAGACCATGAAGCACCCCGAATTCATCCTGACCCTGTCCTGCCTGGACCAGCGCGGCATCGTCCTGCGCGTGTCCGGCTTCCTGGCCGAGCACGGCTGCAACATCATCGATTCCGACCAGTTCGGCGACCCGGAATCGAAGCTGTTCTTCATGCGCATCCACTTCGCGCTGGAAGATCCGAACGTCGCGGACGCCACCCTGCGCGCCGGCTTCGACGCCCTGTGCGCCCACCTGAATGCTGCCGGCCAGCTGCACGACGCCGCGCGCAAGCCGCGCGTGCTGATCATGGTCTCGAAGATCGGCCACTGCCTGAACGACCTGCTGTTCCGCTACCGCAGCGGGCTGCTGCCGGTGGAGATTCCGGCCATCGTCTCGAACCACATGGACTTCTACCAGCTCGCGGCCAGTTACAATATCCCCTTTCACCACTTGCCGCTCGAGGCCGGCGCCAGCGAAGCCGACAAGCTGGCGCAGGAAAGCCGCATCATCGAGCTGCTGGACCGGCACCAGATCGACCTGGTCGTGCTGGCGCGCTACATGCAGATCCTGTCGCCGGGACTGTGCGAAGCCTTGAAGGGGAGGGCGATCAATATTCACCACTCCTTCCTGCCCAGCTTCAAGGGCGCGCGCCCGTATGCCCAGGCGCACCGGCGCGGCGTCAAGCTGATCGGCGCGACGGCCCACTTCGTCACGGGCGACCTGGACGAAGGGCCGATCATCGAGCAGGACGTCGAGCGGGTCGACCACGCGATGAGCGTCGAGGCCCTGACGGCGATCGGGCGCGACGTCGAAAGCGTGGTGCTGGCGCGCGCGGTCAAGTGGTTCGTGGAACACCGCATCCTGCTGAACGGCGACAAGACCGTCGTGTTCAGCTGATTACACTGAAAGACAGAAGAACCAGATGGCCCTGAAAGCAACGATCTACAAGGCAGACCTGAGCATCGCGGACATGGACCGCAATTACTACCAGGAGCACGCGCTCACCATTGCGCGCCATCCGTCCGAGACCGACGAGCGGGTGATGATCCGCCTGCTCGCCTTCGCCCTGCACGCCGACGAGGCGCTTACCTTCGGCAAGGACCTGTTCGACGTCGAGGAGCCGGCCCTGTGGCTGAAGGACCTGACCGGCGCGATCCAGACCTGGATCGAGGTCGGCCAGCCGGACGAACGCCGCATGATGAAGGCCAGCGGCCGCGCCGAGCACGTGGTCGTGTACAGCTTCAGCGCCGTCAGCCACATCTGGTTCAAGCAGGTGGCGAAACAGATCGACCGCGCCCGCAACATTACCATCGTCAACATCGCGGCCGAGACCGCCGCAGCGCTGGAGCGCATGTGCAAGCGCAATATGCAGCTGCAGTGCACGATCCAGGACGGCCAGGTATGGCTGACCGACGGCCTTGAGACCGTGCAGGTCGAACGCGATACACTGCTTTCAGAACGCAATTATTGATCGAACAGGCGGAATATGAACCGACGTCTTCTCGCGCTGGCCCTGGCCAGCCTCGTCTCCCTGCCGGCRCTGGCCCAGGTCAGCRTCAGCGAACCGTGGATCCGCGCCACCGTGCCCCAGGCCAAGGTGGCCGGCGCCTTCATGCAGCTGAAGTCCGCGAAACCGGTGAAGCTGGTGGAAGTGAAGAGCCCGGTCGCCGGCCGGGTCGAGCTGCACCAGATGGCGATGGAAGGCCAGACCATGCGCATGCGCCAGGTCGAGTCCATCGACCTGCCGGCCGGCCAGACGGTGAACCTGGCATCCGGCGGCTACCACCTGATGCTGTTCGACCTGAAGCAGCAGCTCAAGGAAGGCGAGCAGGTGCCGCTGACCCTGACCGTGGTCGACGCCGCCGGCAAGCGCGAGAACATCGCGCTGTCGGTACCGGTCAAGCCGCTGGCCTATACGGCGCCGCCAGCTCATTAATTCGTAGGTGGGCACGGCGTGCCCACCTACGCGATCAGCGAGGCGCCGGGCCGAGACGGCGCGCGCCGCCGGAGCCGACCACGGACTTGCTGACCTGCGGGTCGCCGTAGTAATTGACGTCGCCGGAACCGGCCACCGTCATGCTCAGGCTGTCGCGCACCCACAGGGTCGCGTCGCCCGAGCCGGCCACCGTCACGCTGGCCCTGTCGACGCGCACCCGCGTCATGTCGATGGTGCCGGAGCCGCCGATCGAGGCCGACAGGCTGCGCGCGCCGCCCTCGATCACCTTCAGGTCGCCGCTGCCGCCCAGGTTGACGTCGATCGATTCTCCCTCGGCCTTGCCGACCTTGATGCTGCCCGAGCCGCCGACGTCGAAACGCACCCGCTTGCCGGCGACGCGGTCGGCATCGATATTGCCGGAGCCGGCCAGCGCCAGGCGGTCCAGCTCRCGCGCCTGCACCACGATCTTCAGGTTGCGGGTCTTGAGGTTGACCTTGCGCTTGCTGCGGATCTTCAGGGTGCCGTCCTCGACCACGGTTTCGATCAGCGGCAGCAGGTTCTCGTCGGTTTCGATGCTGAGGCCTTCGCTGTTGCCGGTACGGATTTCCACATCGCCCGGCAAGGCCATCGCGAGGCCGTTGAAGTGGCCGATGTTGCGCGCCTGGCGCACGATCTTGCCGTTGCCCTGCACCTGTTCGCTGCGGCCGAAGCTCCATTCGGCCAGTGCCGGCACGCTCGCCGTGCCGGCCGCGAGGGCGAGGGCGCAGGCGGCCAGCAGGCGGCGGCGGTTCGGCGAAGTCGGGGTCTGGGTCATGTTTCCTCCTTGCTTATTGTTGTCGGTGATCGATGGGTGCATCTTAGACAAGCCCGCCAGGGAGCGCGGGCGCTTTGCGACGAACTGCACGGCCGGCGGGCCGGATTGCGGATAGGCGGAACAGGCGGCGCGAATGCAGCTTCATCGCGGTTCCGCCTGCGGGGGACGCAGGTAGGAGGCCGCGAACGGGATCAGGAAGGGGTAGAGTCCCCACACGATGCGGCCCTCGACCCGCACGCACAGGGCCGCATACAGCGGCGGCAGGGCCATCAGGAACAGCAGGCTGCGCAGCGGCTTGAGCGGCGCCGGTGCCTGGCGCCACCCGAGGACCGCGAGCGGCACGATGGGCAGGCAGGCGCCGCCGATCGAGGCCAGCGAGCGGACGTCGCGCAGCGCGTGATTGACTGTCCACCAGCTCGGCGCCCAGGTATAGGCGGGCAGGCCCGGGATCAGCCAGAAGCGCACCGCCAGCAGCCAGGCGCCGGCCGCGGCCAGCGCCGCCAGGCCGCCGGCCAGCGAGATGCGGCGCATGGCGAGCAGCCAGACCAGCAGCAGGATGTTCTCTTCGCGCACCGCGGTGCCGAGCAGGCCGGCCAGGGCGGCCAGCCAGGGCTGGCCCGCCAGCACCGCCAGCACGAAGGCGCTGCGGGCGCRGATCGACCCCGGATCGACCAGCAGATAGGGGGCATACCAGAAGGTCGGCAGCGCCACCAGCATCAGGACGCCGGCGCCGGTCGCGCGCTTGCTGTCGAGGCCGGCGCGCAGGGCCGCCGCGGTCATCAGGCAGGCGCTGGCGCTCATGAACAGCCAGTTCAGGCCGGCGAACGCCTGGCGCAGGTCGCCGGGCAGGGCGGCGGCGATGGCGGGCACCAGGGTGCGGTAGGGGAAGGGCGGGCGCAGCTGGGCGATGCCGATCTCGCCGCGGAAATAGCGGGCCGTGTCGAAGTAGGCCTGGGAATCCTCGATCGTCCCGCCCCAGCGCCACATCATCAGCGACAGCGCGAGCAGGGCGAACAACAGGAACAGGACCGGCCAGCGGATCGGCTGATCGGCCAGGCGCGCATTGCTGGTTGTCGTCRTCGGGCACATTTTGAACGTAACGACGCGCAGTATATGCGCAGACATGTTGTCTGACTAGCCATACGGCTTCGCATGCCTGTCCGGTTTCGCTACAATCCTGCGTTTTTTCGTCCGAAATTCCTCATGAATCTCCTGTTGTTCTTCATCGCTTTCGGCGCCGGCATCGCCGTATCCTTCCAGGCCGCCATCAACAGCCAGATGGCGGCCGCGGTCGGCGCCAATTCGGTGGTCGCCGCCCTGGTGTCCTTCATGTGCGGCACGGCGGCGCTGGCCGTGGCGGCGTTCGTCCGCGGCGGGCTGCCGGATGCGCTGGCGGTCCTGCCGCAGCAGCCGCTGTGGAAGTTCTCCGGCGGCTTCCTCGGCGCCGCCTTCATCTTCTGCACCGTGTTGCTGGTGCCGCGCATCGGCCTGCTGAACCTGGTCGTGCTGGTGATCGCCGGCCAGCTGCTGACCTCGATGGCGATCGACCACTTCGGCCTGGTCAATGTCGCCATGCGCAAGGTGTCGGCGGTGCGCCTGGCCGGGGCCGCCGTCATGATCGTGGGCGTGGCGCTGGCTTTGTTCGGCGACCGCATCGTCCAGGCGCTCGACCGCTGAGTTGTTGTAAGTTTTTCACACGAAAAATTCTCTTTCCAAGTGGAACTTTCCGGTCGCTGCTGGTTTTATAATTAATGCATCGTAAGTTTCCACTTCAATCATCGATCGCCCGATGGAACACCACCAGTCCTCGCAGATTCCCACCCTGACGTATATCGAAAACGAAGACCATCCCGTCTTCGGTACCCTGGTCGAGCAGATCCTGCACCTGCTGAATTCGAAGCTGGTGTTTTCGGACATCATCATTCACCAGAACAGTCCGCTGATGCTGCGCCAGCCGAAAGGCCTGGTGGCGGTGACGGATTCGCCGATCACCAAGGAAGAGCTGGAAGAGTTCTTCGACGTCATCGAGCCGAACTGGGCCGACCGGATCCAGGAACGCGCCTTCGACCGCTCGATCGATTTGCACACGGCGCGCATCCGCGCCAACTGCTTCAGCTTCCAGGGCAAGAAACGCCTGGGCTGCGTGATCCGCCGCTTCCCGAAGGAGCCGCTGGCCCTCGATACCCTCGGCCTGCATCCGGACGAGCAGGAATTCGCGCGCCTGACCAGCGGCCTGGTGCTGATCATCGGCGACACCTGCCAGGGCAAGTCGACCACCATCGCGTCGATGCTGGACGAGATCAACAAGCAGCGATCGGGCCACATCATCACCATCGAAGACCCGGTCGAGACCCTGATTCCCCAGCGCAAGTGCATCATCACCCAGCGCGAAGTGGGCGAGGATGCCGACGTCGGCAGCTATTACCTGGGCGCGCTGGACGCACTGCGCGAGCGCCCGGACGTGATCGTGATCGGCGAGATCCGCGACGCCCAGACCGCCCAGGAAGCGCTGGCGCTGGCCGAATCGGGCCCGCTGGTGCTGGCCACCCTGCACGCGCGCTCGACCGAGCTGGGCCTGCAGAAGATGCTGCGCCTGCTGGGCAATTCCGACGTTCAGGGCCAGGCCCTGGCGCACGCCCTGCGCGGCGTATTGTGCCAGGCGCTGCTGCCGTCCAGGCAGGGCAACCGCTACCATCTCGCCACCGAATGCCTGAGCATCAGCCCGCAAGTGGCCGCCATGATCGAGCAGGGCGACCTGGGCGCCATCCGCGCCCACATGAACGCCGGCCGCGAGCCGGGCTGCCACACGATGAACAGCGTGCTGGAAGGTCTGCTGGCCTCGCACAAGGTCGGCGTCGACGAGGCGCGCGCGGCGACCACCGACCGGATCGGCTTTGCGGAGATGGTGTAAGGCCTGTTTTGCGATCGGCCATGAAAAAACCGGGCATTGCCCGGTTTTTTTATCGCTTGCCGGCGGCTGGCGGGGCCAGCCTGCCGGCAGGAAATCAGCCGCGGCGACGACGCAGTGCGGCGCCCATGCCGATCATGGCCAGGCCCATCAGCGACAGCGCGCCCGGTTCCGGCAGGGCGTATGCCTGGCCCGGATCGTCCACGCGGAAGCCCAGGATGTTGGTGCCGCCATTCCACTTGGAATTGTAGTTATAGCTGTTCTTGAAGCGCAGGTCGCGCAGGCCCAGGGTGTTGGCGAAATAGTCCGAGTTCAGCTGCTCGCTCCACAGGCCTTTGGTCGACATGTCGACCGATGCATACGAATCGGCGATGCCGGTCTGGCCGTTGCTGCTCGGGACCACGCTGCCGACGATGGTGTTCGAGGCATTGCCGGTGTCCATGCCGGTGTCGAAATACAGGCGGGCCAGCAGGGTGCCGTCGGTGTAGCCGTTGGCGCAGGAGTAGCCGCAGCGGATGCCTGCAGCGGAAGAGGCCAGCGAGGTGGCGGTCGTGCCAGGCACACTCAGGTCGCGCCAGTACAGGTCGAGGTAGCCGCCGGTGGCCGGGAACGGGTTGGTTGCCGATGGCGAACCGGCCTGGATGCCGTAGAACATGCCGGTGATCTGGCCGCCGCTCAGTTTGTTCACGAAGAAGGCGCCGTCGCCGCTCGGATCGATCGAGTCGTGCGGCGTGTTGACGTCGCCGGTTTCCATGGTCGAGACGACGAACACGCCCCAGTTGATTTCTTTGCCATCGGACCAGGTATGGGCACCGTTGATGGCGATCTGCTCCTGACCGGTGAATTTCAGGTAAATCGGGCCGGCTGGCAGAGGAGTTGCYGGCGCGGCGGTAGCGCCGGCGGTAACGAAGGCGGCTGCTAAGGAAAGGAGAATTTTTTTCATAGTATGGATAAGAAGTTGACGACGATTACCCCATTCCACATTAAGCAGCTTTCGTGCCAGCAATTAGTTGAGCTATCGTAAGTCCTTGTATTCATGGGGGGTTTTTTAGTTACGTTAGTAAACTCACATTGCCCTAAAAGCATTTAAATTATCGAGTGTAAAAAATCTCGACAAACCTGGCCACGTCAATCGAGCGGCACCGCGCGATAGCCGTTGACCTCGGCCGGCGTCACCATGCGTGCCGCATTGCCCCAGCTCGCGCGCGCATAGCTCACCACCGCCGCGACTTCGGCATCGTTCAGCACCGGGCTGTAGGGCGGCATGCCGTAAGGGCGCGGATTGCCCGCGGTCGAGGGCGCGAAACCGCCGTTCAGCACGATGCGGATGGCGTTGACGGGATTCGCCAGCTGGAGCGTCCGGTTGCCGGCCAGGGCCGGATAGGCTGGGCCGCCATCCTCGCCGGCGGCGCCGCGTCCATCCTTGCCGTGGCAGTCGGCGCAATGCTGGCCGTAGAGCCGGCCGCCGAGCTTCATCAGCGCCTCCGGCGGCGGCTCCGCCGGCGCGCGCTCGGCGGCGTCCGCCGGCAGGGATGTCAAATACACCGAGATCGCGCCGATGTCGCCGTCCGACAGGTGCTGCAGGCTCTGCCCGACCACCTCCGCCATCGGCCCGAACACGGCGCCGCGCGGCGAGACCCCGCTGCGCAGCAACTGGGCCAGCTGCGGATCGTTCGATGCCAGCGGAGGCGCATACCAGCCCAGCACCGGGATCAGGCCGCCGTGCAGGCCTTCGCCGCTGGCGCCCAGGCCGTTGCGCGGGCTGTGGCAGGCGCTGCAGTGACCCAGTCCGTCGACCAGGTAGGCGCCGCGGTTCCAGTCGGCGCCGCGCGCGGGCTCGGGTGTGAAGACGCCGGGCTTGAAGTAGAGCAGGCGCCAGGCCGCCAGCGCCGCCTGGCTGCCGTAGGGTGCGCTCAGCGCGTGCGGCTGGCGTGCATTGCGCTGCGGCGGCAGGCTGCGCAGGTAGGCGAACAGGGCGTCGGCATCGTCGCGCGTGACCTTCGTATAGTTCGGGTAGGGGAAGGCCGGATAGAGCAGGCGGCCGCCGGGCGCGATGCCGTTGTGCAGGGCGTTCCAGAAATCGTCGGCGCTCCAGGCGCCGATGCCGGTCTCGCGGTCGGGCGTGATATTCGGCGCCATCACCCGGCCGAAGGGCGTGTCGACCGCGCGTCCGCCGGCATAGGCGGCGCCGCCGCGCACCGTGTGGCAGGCGGCGCAGTCGCCGGCGCGCGCCAGGTAGGCGCCGCGCGCGATGTTGCCGGCCTCCGACGCCCAGGCTTGCGGCGAGCGCGAGGGGATGAATTCGGCGCGCGGCCAGGCCAGCAATGCCGCGGCGACGGCGAGGACGAGAAGGACGCCGAGGGCGATCAGGATGCGGCGCTTCATGGCTTCGGCTCCGGGGCGCTGCCGCAGGCCAGCGGCAGGGGACGGGAAAGGGATGGCGCCGGGCTCGGGTCGGCCGGCAAGGCTTCGCTGGCCAGCCAGGCCGAGATCGCCGAGACGTCGGCGAGGCTCAGGCGCGAGGCGATGCTGCCCATGCAGTCCGGGGCGAGGGCGTGGCGGCTGCCGTTGCGCCAGGCGCCGAACTGGGCGTTGATGTAGTCGCGCGGCAGACCGACCAGGCCGGGGATGGCGGGCAGGGCGCCGGTCAGGCGCTCGCCATGGCAGGCGATGCAGGCCGGCACCTTCAAGGCGGTATCGCCACGCGTGACCAGCTGGCGGCCGCGTTCCAGTTCGGCGGCCGGCAGGCTGGCGCGGTCGAGCACCGGCGCCGGCAGGTGCTGGGCCGAGAAATAGTCGGCGATCTCGCGCAGGTAGTTGTCGGACAGGTGCTGGACCATCCAGGTCATCAGCGGGTACTGGCGCCGGCCTTCCCGGAAATTGCTCAGTTGGTTATACAGATAGCCGGCCGGCTTGCCGGCAATGCGCGGATAGTACTGGCGCTCGCTGCCGGAACCGGCCGCCGCCGGCGGCGTGGTCGCGCTGCCGTGGCAGGAGGCGCAGGCGGCCAGGCGCTGGGCCAGGGTGCCTGGCACGCGCTGTTGCTGTGGCTGTACTTGCGCCTGCACCGCGGCGGGACCCGCCAGCGCGCAGGCAAGCAGGAAGGGGCGGATGAAACCTCGCATGATGAATTCCGGTTGGGAATGCTGCTAGGGCACGGCACGCGGCCGCGGCGTTTTTGTCTTCCGAGCAATATTGTAAACGAATAAGCATTGGAGGCGGCAGTGCGGTCGGTGTCGCTTCCTTCTGCCGCGGCAATGTTTTTATGCTAAATTTTCTTACTTGCAATTCTGTAAATATGCTACATGCATAAATTGTCTTCCCTGATCCTGTCCGCGGCCGCCTGGGCCGGCGCCGGCCACGCCGCCGAAGTCGATGTCCGGCTGCGCCTGCTGGCTGCGGATGCGCTGGAAGTCAGCTACACCTTGCCTCCCGCTTGCCATGGCCTGGCATTCCTGAAGGGCGGCGAGGCCGGCCGCGAGACGCGCGCAGGCTGGCTGCCGCAGGGGCAGGAAGGCGTGGCCGGTGCCGACCGGCTCGAACGGCGCGGCGAAGCGTCCGCTTCGGCGCCGGCGACGCTGCGTTTCCGGGTGCCGGCCGGGACCCGCCACATCGGCTTTCCGGCCGCCTTTCCGGTCGGGCAGGGACTGTACGTCCACCTGTCGAACTATGCGGTGGATGGCAGTTGCGGCAAGGTGACATACCGGCTGGCGGCGCCCGGCATCGCCGTCGCTGGACACGCTTACCGGGATGCCGCGGTGGCCGCCGAGGGCGCCGACGCCGCGGTCCTGCTCTTGATGGCGCCGCTCCCGGATCGGGAAGGCGCGGTGCCGGCCTATTTCGATCCCCGGCTGCCGGCCGCCGCGGTGGCGCAGATCAGGGCGGTGGCGGACGGCACCGTCGAAGTCCTGCACGGCGCGCTGCCGCATGCCCGCTTCACGCGCCCGATCGTGGCCGCGGCCTATGCCGAGGAGCCGGGCGGCCCGAACATCGGCGGCGACGCCGCCGGCGTGCTGCGCCTGGCCCTGTTCAACTGGCCGCGCGAAGCGGGACCGAACGAGCAGGCCCAGCTGACCCGGCTGGTCTCGCATGAATTCAGCCACCGTTTCCAGTTGCGCGACGCGGTCGACGTCTACCCGGACGCGCGCCTGATCCACGAGGGCGGGGGCGAATTCCTGCGCTGGATGGTGTCGCTGCAGAAGGGCTGGCTGACGCCGGAGAAGGCGGCGGCCGACCTCGACCAGGCGCTGGCCGACTGCATGCTGTATACCGAGGGGCGCAGCTGGCGTTCGCTGTCGGCGCGCGAGATCGCCGGCAACCGCCTCGAATACCGCTGCGGCCTGCCGGCCTGGGCGTATGTGCTGGCGGCGCGCCAGGGCAGCGGCACGGCATTCGCGCGCATCGACGGCTTCTACCGCGAACTGGGCGCCGGCCGCCAGCCCGACTTTGCCCAGGCACTGGAATGCGGCGAGACGCCGGCATGCCGGGCCCGCCGGCTTCCGGCGCTGCTGGGCGCGGATGGCGCGATGGAGGCGCAATGGGCGGGCCTGTTCGGCGAGACCGGCCTGGCCGCCCCGGTGGCGTCGACCCGGGCGCAGCAGAACGCGATGGTGTTGCGCGCCATCATCAAGCTGATGAAGGACGACTGCGGCGGCGCCAGCGGCACCACGGAAACGCCGGACGGCGTCATCCTCGACGGCATGAAGTCCTGCAAGACCTTCTCCCGCGACGCCTACGTCACCACGATCGAGGGCTTGCCGGTATTCGGCGACCCCGCCACCGGTGCCGCCATGACGGCCGCCTGCACTGCGCGCCATGCGCTGGTGCTGGGCCTGAAGGACGGCGGCACGCTCAGCGCGCCTTGCCCCGAACCCTACCGGATGCGCACGGCCTTCTACCAGGTTGACATCGGAAAGCTGCTGGCCGCGCTGCGGCGCGCGGAATAGCCGCCGAATGACCGCTAGCGCGCATCCTGGTAGCTGCGCAGATAGGCCTGCAGCGCGAGGATCTGGTTGGCGTCGCTGATGCCCCAGAAGCGCATCTTCGTGCCAGGCACCGCCTTGCCGGGGTCGCGCAGGAAGGCGGCCAGGGTCTGTTCGTTCCAGACGATGCCGGCGTTCTTCATCGCCGTGGAATAGGCGTAGTCGGGCGTGGAGCCGGCGCGGCGGCCGAACAGGCCGTTCAGCTGGGGGCCGAAGCCGCCGTGAGCGTTGGGGCCGACCTGGTGGCAGGAGGCGCATTGCTGGAAGATGCGCTGGCCGGTGGCGGCGTCGGTGCCGGAGGGGGCGCAGCCTTGCAGCAGCGATGTTGCGAGCAGGAGAGTGACAAAATGCTTCATGCCGCGATTATAGGCTGCCGGCCCAGACCGGACCGGCAGCCCGGCGGGCGGCGTCAGGCGCTGGCCTGGGCTTGCGCTTGTGCCTCGGCTTGCGCCGCGGCACGCACTGCCAGCCTGGCGGCGTTGCCGGCGGCGCTCTCGGCCGCGGCCGGGAAGTGTTCGCGCCAGTGGCGGTAGATGCGCAGGGCCACGTGGGCATCGTCGGCCGCGTACTGGATCTGCTGTTCGGACAGGCGCGGCAGCGCCCAGTTGGTGGTGGTGATACGGCGCGACTTCTGCAGCCGCTTGCCGAAGAAGCGCGCGACCGCGGTCTTCGCGCCCCAGGCGTTGCGATCGCGCGGCTGGACCGAGCGCAGGGCGGTGGCGAGGTCGATCACGTTGCGGGTGTCGATGCCGAGCTTGGCGCGCAGGCGGCGCAGGTCGTCGCCGAGGCCGAAGCCGACCTTCAGGATCGCCGGCGACTCCAGCACTTGGCGCAGTACCTCGGCCAGGTGCGGCGCGGTGGCGGAGCCGGTCTGGAACAGCCAGGCGCGGCGGTCGTCCGCGAGCTGCACCAGATGCGGCCCGGTCGATACTTCGCCTTTCTGGAAAGTCGGCTTCGATTCGGTATCGAAGCCGATCGCATCCGCGGCCAGCAGGGCGGCAAGCGCGGCCTGCGCATCCTCACTGGAACGCACCAGCCGCACGTCCGCCAGTGCGATGCCCTGGTAGGGCGGCAGCTCGTCTTCGGCGGCCGGGATGGTTTCGCTCATATGATCAGTTTAATCTGCTCATTTGCGCGAGAACTTCGACGCCAGCTGCTGCAGCTTTTCCTGGCGCTTGCGCTCCGCCTCTTGCTGGGCCGCGGCTTCGCGCTCGGCCTTCTTGCGCTCGGCTTCCTTCTTGAAGCGCTGCTGCAACAGTTCCTTGGCGTGCTGGCGATGGGTGTCCGTCACCTCGGCGCCCGGCTTGCCGTCCAGGTCGTAGCGCACCGTCGCCTTTTCCATGGCGCGCAGGTAGCGCATCGAACCGGTGTGGATGCCGAGTGCGGCGCGCATCAGCTTGCGGTTCAGGCTGGGCAGGCGGGCCAGCAACTGCTTGTCGATGCCGATCTCGAGCGGCAGGCAGTTGCGGAACGCTTCGAACTGCTGCTGCAGCTGCTTGAGCAGGGCGCGCGGAGAATCCGCGGCCGGCGTCCCGGCGGCCGGCGCTCCGGCGGCCGGCGCATCGGCCGGCGTGGTGGCGGCAGCGACCGGCTCCGGCGTGGTGTCGGCAGCGTTGTTTTCGTTGGCCTCGGGGGATTCGGCGACGTTACTAATCGTATTCATTGACTTCATGGTAAGAACAGGAAGCGGAAGGATAGCATGGCAAGGCGGCAGATGTACCGCTGAGCCGTGTAAGGGTTCGTCGACTCCGCCGGCAGACCGTGATTTCCTTCGCGTGCGGCGGGCGCGGCAGCAAGAAATCGTGTATGATCCGCCCCTTTGCTTGCGCACGGCTTGCGCCGACGCAGACCGGCCAGGGGTCGGAGAATGCAGCRCCAATATGCGGATTCGTTATATCCATTATCGGATATTTCAATTATCGCTAAATATTTCCTTGGTGCATAATATGCCTGTCTCCTCTATTTCTCCCTTTGGAAAATAGCTCAAGCCCGTTCCTTGACGGGCTTTTTTTCGTTCCGACATGCTAAACCGCGATTTCAACCATTTTCCGAGCTGCTCTTGCCCTCCGTCCGTGCGTCCCGATGCCGCCAGTCCAGGCCGCGTCCCGCGTCCGCCGGCAAGCGCTGTACGAAGTGCTTGATATCCGGCCGTCTGCCCTTAGTTAGGGCCATCCCGTTATTCCTCGCCCGAGGTCCGCAAGCGGACCAGGTGGCTTATTGACTTCGCAGGCGCGCATCCCGCCTCGACTGGAGAATGTTAATCATGAAAAACACCGCCAAGACATTGACACTGACAGCGAAGAAGGCGCCGGCGAAGAGCACGGCCCAGCTGTCCGTGCCGAAAACCGCGACCTCCTACTTCCTCGAAACGGAAGCGGCGGCAGGCGGTCCGGCGGCCAAGGTCACGGTGGTCAAGACGCGTTCCCGCCTGGCCTCGCTGAAAGCGGCCCAAGCCGAGCAATCGGCCGCCGCCAGCAGCCCCGCCGAAGTCCAGGCCGCGCAACTCCAGCCGGAGCAGTTCGAACGGTCCGCCGCCGCGGAAGCCGTCGCCGAAGGTGAGCAAGCCGCCGAGATCGTCGCCGAGACCATGGACGACGCCGCACCGGAGGCGGCACCCGTGGTTGCCGCAGTTGCCGCGGTCGCCGCCGACGACGCCGATCCTGTCCCGATGCCGACGGCTCCGGCCGCGCCGCCGGTGATCGTGCGCAAGCGCACCTCGAAGCTGGCCGCCCTGAAAGCCGCCRCCGACACCGCCGTCGTAGCACCGGCCGCGGCACCCGCCGCCGCCGCGGCACCGGTCGCCGAAGAAGCGCCGGCCGCGCGCGTGGTCCGCACCCGCACCCGCCGCATCGACCCGTCGGCGTCGCCCGCCGCCGCGCCGACCGGCAGCGTCAGCACCACCACCGACGCCGCCGCGCTGGCCGCGATCGACACCTCCGGCTATCTGCTGCCGCAGGTGAAGGTGCCGGGCCGCCGCGGCCGCAAGCCGAGCGAGTTCGTGCCGGAGAACGACGAGATCGCCGCGCTGAACGCGGTCGAGCGCGCCGAAATGAAGGCGGCGTCCAAGCTGCGCGAACGCAAGGCCAAGGGCATCCCGGCCATGCTGGGCGCAGAGCAGGGCTTCTCGGGCGAGGAGCTGGAAAAGCGCCGCACCCAGCTGAAGAACCTGATCAACATGGGCAAGGAGCGCGGCTACCTGACCCATGCGGAGATCAACGACCACCTGCCGGAAAACATCATCGATCCGGAAGCGATCGAAGGCATCATCGCCACCTTCAACGACATGGGCATCGCCGTCTACGAGCGCGCTCCGGAAGCCGAAATGATGCTGCTGTCGGACGCCGTCGTGACCCCGACCAGCGAAGACGAAGTCGAGGCCGCCGCCGCGACCGCGCTGTCGACCGTCGACTCCGACTTCGGCCGCACCACCGACCCGGTCCGCATGTACATGCGCGAAATGGGCGCGGTGTCGCTGCTGACCCGCGAAGGCGAGATCGCGATCGCCAAGCGCATCGAGGAAGGCCTGAAGGACATGGTGCAGGCGATCTCCGCCTGCCCGGTGACGATCTCGGAAATCATCGCCCTGTCGCACAAGATCGCCAGCGACGAGCTGAAGATCGATGACGTGGTCGACGGCCTGATGGCGCCGGACGAAGGCGCCCCGGCCGCGCCGGCCAGCGCATCGTCGGACGAGGACGACGAGGAAGAGCTGGAAGACGAGGAAGAGGAAGAAGGCGCCACCTCCGGCAGCGCCGCCGCCGGCTACTCGGCCGAGCAGCTGGCCGCGCTGAAGAAGACCGCGCTGGACAAGTTCTCCATCATCGAGAAGCAGTTCGACAAGATGGGCCACGCCTTCAAGACCCACGGCTACGGCTCGCTGCAGTACGTCGCGGCCCAGGACGTGATCTCGACCGAGCTGCTGGGCATCCGCTTCACCGCCAAGATCGTCGAAAAGCTGTGCGACACCCTGCGCGGCCAGATGGACGAAGTGCGTTCGATCGAGCGCGCCGTGCTGGACATCTGCGTGAACCGCTGCGGCATGCCGCGCGCCCACTTCATCAAGGTCTTCCCGGGCAACGAGACGGACCTGGAATGGGTGCAGCGCGAAGTCGATTGCGCCTACCCGTACAGCGCCGTGCTGTCGCGTAACGCGCCGGCCATCATGGAACTGCAGCGCCGCATGATCGACCTGCAGGCGCGCGTGGCGCTGCCGCTGGCCGATCTCCGCAAGATCAACAAGCAGATGGCGGCCGGCGAAAAGCGCGCCCGCACCGCGAAGCGCGAAATGACGGTGGCCAACCTGCGCCTGGTGATCTCGATCGCGAAGAAGTACATCAACCGCGGCCTGCAATTCCTCGACCTGATCCAGGAAGGCAATATCGGTCTGCTGAAGGCGGTCGACAAGTTCGAATACCGCCGCGGCTATAAATTCTCGACCTACGCGACCTGGTGGATCCGCCAGGCGATCACCCGTTCGATCGCCGACATGGCCCGCACCATCCGCGTGCCGGTGCACATGATCGAAACGATCAACAAGATGAATCGCATCTCGCGCCAGATCATGCAGGAAACCGGCAGCGAGCCGGACATGGCGACCCTGGCGGCCAAGATGGAGATGCCGGAATCGAAGGTCCGCGAGATCATGAAGATCGCGAAGGAGCCGATTTCGATGGAAACCCCGATGGGCGAGGACGGCGATTCCCAGTTGGGCGACTTCATCGAGGACAACGCGACCCTGGCGCCGCTGGAAGCCGCGATGCACGCTTCGATGCGCGGCGTGATCAAGGAAGTGCTGGACTCGCTGACCCCGCGCGAAGCCAAGGTCCTGCGCATGCGCTACGGCGTCGAGATGTCGAACGACCACACGCTGGAAGAAGTGGGCAAGCAGTTCGACGTGACCCGCGAGCGTATCCGCCAGATCGAAGCCAAGGCGATGAGCAAGCTGCGCCAGCCTTCGCGTTCGGACAAGCTGAAGACTTTCCTGCAGAATCAGTAAGCCTCGCGCTTTCTTCTAAAACGCCCCGGTCCGCCGGGGCGTTTTTTTGCCAGGAACAGGGGCGCCAGCACAGGCGCGCTAGAATAGGTCACATGACGAAACGACGACTTCTTTCACTGGCGGCGGCCATCCTTTGCGGCCTGGCCGCCGCCGGCGCGCGCGCCGATGACGGCGATGCGATCTCCACCGACCGTCCCGGCTTTACCGAATCCAGCCAGACCGTCGGCAAGGGCCGCGTCCAGCTCGAGACCAGCCTGCAGTGGGACCGCCAGCGCGACGACGCACTCCATACCCGCACCTTGAGCACGCCGACCCTGCTGCGCATCGGCCTGGGCGAGAGCAGCGAGCTGCGCATCGAGACCGATGGCCGCACCGTGGTCCACGCCAGCGAGCCGTCCAGCGGCGTGCACACGAGCGTGGCCGGCTATGCCGACACCGCGCTCGGCATCAAGTGGCACCTGGCCGATGCACAAGGTGAAGGCCAGGCCGGCCGGCCCTCGCTGGGCCTGCTGCTGCACGCCGACCTGCCGAGCGGCAGCCGCGAGCTGCGCGGCCATGGCCTGCGGCCCTCGCTGCGCCTGGCGGCCGACTGGGACCTCGCGCAGGGCACCACCTTCAGCCTGATGCCGGGCCTGGCCACCGACAGCGACGATCAGGGCCGGCGCTACGGCTACGGCCTCCTGGCCGCCAACCTGGGCCGGGAATTCAGCGAGCGCCTGCGTGGCTTCGTCGAAGCGGCGGCGACCCAGATCGCCAGCGCCAAGCATGGAGGCACCCAGGCCAGCGTCGACGCCGGCCTGGTCTACCTGGTGAACAAGGATTGCCAGCTCGACGTCTCGCTGGTCCATGGGCTCGACCGCCGYAGTCCGGACCTGAGCCTGGCTTTCGGGCTGTCGCTGCGCCGCTAGTGCGGCGGCTCGATCGCCAGGTACATGGCGCCATGCAGCAGGGCGTAACAGGACAGTCCGAATTCCTTCGGCAGGCGTGGATGGACGCGATTCCAGGGCCAGGTGTCCGCTTGCGGACACTGTCCGCCGGCTTTCCCTCAGCTGTGTTGTGAGCAAATTGCAGTCTTGCAATCTGGCATGTTAGGATATTTTTAACTTAACATTTGCACAGGCAAGCCATGGCAGAGCTGGAAGTCGCCAAGCACGGCAAGAACGTCATTCACCTGATGACGAAAAAGGAACACAAGGTCTCGCACCGGATCCGCGAAATCGTCATCGAGATCGCGATCATCGTGTTTGCCGTCACCATGAGCATCTGGCTGCATGGCCTGAGCGAGCACCATCACCAGCAGCAGGAGGTGAGGACCTTCCTGATCGGGCTGAAGAGCGACCTGGCCGAGGATGCCGCCTCGCTTGCCGGCATCAAGGAAGGCTACCGCGGCTTCGATGCGAACTATGCCTACCTGGCCAGCCTCGATCCGGACAAGCAGCCGGACTGGGCGAAATTCCGGACCGCCTACGCCGGCTTCGACAGCAACTGGTTCTTCATCCCGACCAGGAGCCGCTACGACGGCTTCCTGATGAGCGGCAAGCTGACGAACATCGAGGACCAGAAGCTGCTGGCCGCCATCCTCAACCTCTACCAGTCCTTGCTCCCGCAGATCCAGACCTCGGAGGGAGGATGGCTGACCCGCCAGCGCAAGCTGCGCGACTATCGCGACGACAAGCTGGAGGCCGATGACGACCTGGCGCATTACCGCTTCCTGACCGCGCCGAAGGCCAAGCGCCTGGTGGGGCAGATGCAGACCAGTCCCCAGCTCTACGAGCGCTACCAGGCCTATATCGACCAGAGCAGGCAGATCATCAAGACGGTCGACGCCCTCTATCCGGACCAGGCCGGCCGCAAGGCAAACTGAGCGGGAGGGAACCGTCGCTCCCGCTTTCGCGGGGACGACGGCAATGTCGGATCAGCCGGTGTTGCGCAAGCCAGCCGCAACACCGTTAATCGACAAATGAATCCCCCGATGCACCCGCACATCGATCTGCTCGGGATCCTGCGACAGCGCCCGGTGCCGCTGGATCAGCTCGACCTGCAAGTGGTTCAGCGGATCCAGGTAGGCGAAGCGGTTCTGGATCGACCTTGCCAGCAGCGGGTTCGAGGCCAGGCGGTAGGCAGCGCCGGTCACCTGTTCCAGGCAGCGCAGGGTCGCGCCGTACTCCGCCGCGATGCGCTTGAAGATGCGCTCGCGCAGCTCCACGTCCGGCACCAGCTCGGCGTAGCGTCCGGCGATCGGCAGGTCGGTCTTGGCCAGCACCATGTCCATGTTCGACAGGAGCGTCGCGAAGAAGGGCCACTGCCTGAACATCTCCTGCAGCAGCGCCAGGCGCTCCTCGCGCTTGCCTTCATCTTCGCCAAGCCAGCCCGAGACGGCGGCGCCGAAGCCGTACCAGCCCGGCAGCAGCAGGCGGCACTGGCCCCAGGAGAAGCCCCAGGGGATCGCGCGCAGGTCTTCGATGCGGCGGGTCGACTTGCGCGAGGCCGGGCGCGAACCGAGATTCAGTTCCGCGATCTCGGCGATCGGCGTGGCGGCGAAGAAGTAGTCCGTAAAGCCCGGGGTCTCGTACACCAGGTTGCGGTAGGCGCGATACGCCCGTTCCGACAGCTCGGCCATCACCTTTTCGTATTCGGCCAGGCGCGCCACCTGCACCGGGTCGACGCCGTGCGGCATCAGGCCGGCTTCCAGCGTGGCGGCCACCAGCAGCTCGAGGTTTCGGCGGCCGATTTCCGGGTTCGAGAATTTCGAGGAGATGATCTCGCCCTGTTCGGTCAGACGGATCTGGCCGTTCACGGTGCCCGGCGGCTGGGCCAGGATCGCATCGTAGCTCGGGCCGCCGCCGCGGCCGACGGTGCCGCCGCGGCCGTGGAACAGGCGCAGCTTGACGCCGGCCTGCTCGAACACCTTCACCAGCTTCAGCTCGGCCTGGTAGAGCTCCCAGTTCGAGGTCAGGAAGCCGCCGTCCTTGTTCGAATCCGAATAGCCCAGCATGACTTCCTGCAGCCGGCCCTGGTGCTCGATCAGCTCCTTCACGCCAGGGATCGCCATCCACTCGCCCATGATCTCGCTGGCGCGCTGCAGGTCGGGGATGGTTTCGAACAGCGGGATCACCATCACGTCGCATTCCTTGTCGCCGGGGCGCAGCAGGCCGGTCTCCTTCTGCAGCAGCAGCACTTCCAGCAGGTCGGACACGGTCTCGGTATGCGAGATGATGTAGTTGCGGATCGCGCGCGCCCCGTAGCGCTGGCGGATCTCGCGCGCCGCGCGCAGCACGCCCAGCTCGGACTGGGTCTCGTCGGAGTAGGCGGCGTAGGGCGTGGTCAGCAGGCGCGGGTGGGCGATCTCGGCCAGCAGCAGCTTCACCTTGGCGGCTTCGTCGAGGCCGGCGTAATTCGCTTCGACGCCGGCGCCCTTGAACAGCTCGGCCAGCACGCGCTCGTGGATGTCCGAACTCTGGCGCATGTCCAGCGAGGCCAGGTGGAAGCCGAAGATCGCGACCGCGCGCAGCAGGCCGGCCAGGCGCGRCTTGACCAGGATGGCGCCGTGGTTGTTGGCCAGGGAATCGGCCAGCACCTGCAGCTCGGCCTGCAGCTCGGCCGGGCCGCCGTAGGCGTCGGCGTGGCCGACTTCCTTGCGCAGCGGATTGGTGGCGCCCAGCAGCCGGGCGGTCGAGGCCAGGCGCGCATAGATGCCGATCAGGGCGCGCCGGTAGGGTTCGTCGGCGCGGTGCGGCGAGGTGTCCGGCGAGGCCGCCGCCAGGGCTTCGAGAGCGGCGTCGGCCGGCACCAGCAGGGTCGAGGTCGACAGCTCCGCGCCCAGCGCGTGCACTTCGTCGAGGTAGAAGTCGAAGATGGTGGTGGCGTGGCGCACCAGGGCGCGCTGCATGGTGCCGGCGTTGACGTTCGGGTTGCCGTCCCGGTCGCCGCCGATCCAGCTGCCCATCTGCAGATAGGTGGCATCGCCCAGCTCCGCCTGCAGCTCGTCCTCGATGTCGTCGTACATGGCCGGCAGTTCGCGCAGGAAGGTCGTGCGGTAGTAGGACAGCGCGTTCTCGATCTCGTCGGCCACGGTCAGCTTTTCGTAGCGCAGCATGCGGGTCTGCCACAGCGTCGCCACGCGCGCCTGCAGCAGCATCAGGTTGTGGCCGCGCTCCTTCGGCGTCAGCGGCAGGTCGCGTTCGGCCAGCAGGCGGGCGATGTCGTGCTCGGCGTCGAGGATGGACTTGCGCTGCACCTCGGTCGGGTGGGCGGTCAGCACCGGCGAAATCAGGGCTTCGCGGAGAAAAGCCTTCACCTGCTCGCGTCCGACGCCGGCATCCTGCAGGCGCGCCAGCGCATAGGCCACGCTGGCCGGCTGGGCCTTCGATCCGGCCAGCTGGTGGGCGCGGCGGCGGCGCACGTGGTGCTGGTCTTCGGCGATGTTGGCCAGGTGCGAGAAATACGAGAACGCGCGCACCACCGAATTGGTCTCTTCGCGCGTGAGCTTCTTCAGCAGGGTGGTGAGTTCTTCGCCGGCCTGCGGATCGTCTTCGCGGCGGAAGCGCACGGCGGTCTGGCGAATCGTCTCGACGACGTCGAACACCGCTTCGCCCTCCTGGTTGCGCAGCACGTCGCCCAGCAGGCGGCCGAGCAGGCGGATGTCTTCTTTCAGCGGCGCGTCCTTGTCGCCGGCCTGGACAGGGGCGGCGGTTTGCGGATCGGCTTGGGGATCAAGGTTTGCAGCTTTGTTCATTATCGAGCACAGGTTGAATGATCGGGGTCCCATTGGGGGCACGGATGTACAACGATGCCATGGCGGTTGCCACGGTTCTGCAAGGGGCCGCATGCTAGAATTTGTGGTTGCAGGCATGCCGCCAACCGGCGTCGGCCGATCCTGGCACAACGACAGTGAAAGAAATTGTTTTGAACGCTAATAACGACACGACGCAGCGCGTTCCAACCCGCCTCATTATCGCATCCCGCGAGAGCCGGCTGGCCATGTGGCAGGCCACGCACGTGCGCGACCGCCTCGCGGCATTATATCCGCATTGCCAAATCGATATTCTCGGCATGACCACCCGCGGCGACCAGATCCTCGACCGCACCCTGTCCAAGGTCGGCGGCAAGGGCCTGTTC
Organism: Massilia sp. 05N420; assembly: GCF_056397205.1. Lineage (NCBI taxonomy): Bacteria > Pseudomonadati > Pseudomonadota > Betaproteobacteria > Burkholderiales > Oxalobacteraceae > Massilia > Massilia sp. 05N420. The sequence goes on along the minus strand of NZ_JBFTMX010000038.1, from coordinate 5,024 downwards.
GTGAAGGAACTCGAGGTGGCGATGCAGGAGGGCCGGGCCGACCTGGCGGTGCACTCGCTCAAGGACGTGCCGATGGAATTGCCGGAAGGCTTCGAACTGGCCGCCGTGCTCGAACGCGAGGATCCGCGCGACGCCTTCGTCTCGAACGACTACGCCAGCCTGGCCGGACTGCCGGCCGGCAGCGTGGTCGGCACCAGCAGCCTGCGCCGCCAGGCCCTGATCGCGGCGCGCTATCCGCAGCTGGTGATCAAGCCGCTGCGCGGCAACCTCGACACCCGCCTCGGCAAGCTCGACCGCGGCGACTACGCCGCCATCATCCTGGCCGCCGCCGGGCTCAAGCGCCTGGGCCTGGAAAGCCGCATCCGCGCCTGTCTGCCGCTGGAAGAAAGCCTGCCGGCTGCCGGCCAGGGTGCGATGGCGATCGAGATCGCTTCCGCCGAACGCAGCGACGGCGTCGACCTGCGCGCACTGCTGGCACCGCTGAACCACGACGATACGTCGCGCGCCGTGGCCGCCGAACGCAAGGTCTCGCGCGTGTTCGGCGCCAGCTGCCAGATCCCGCTGGCCGCCCACGCTACCGTCGACGGCGGCACGCTGCACCTGCGCGCCATGGTCGCGACCCCGGACGGACGCCGCAGCGCCTTCGCCGAAAGCCACGGTCCGGTGGATGGACCTGAACAGCTGGGCCAGCAGGTATCGGACCGCCTGCGCGAACAGGACGCCGACGCCATCCTGGCCGAGTGCAAGGCCGAGTCGGCCGCACCCTGATGACCGGCGCGGTCGTCATCACCCGTCCCCGCCAGCAGGCCGAGCCGCTGGCGCGCGCCGTGGCCGCCCTCGGCCGCAGGCCGGTGCTGCTGCCGCTGCTGGAGATCTCGCCGCTTTCTGAAACGGAGCAGGGCGGGCTGCGCGGGGTGCTGGCCGGCCTGGACGCCTATGCGCTGGTGGTGTTCGTCTCGCCGAACGCGATCGACGCCGCCTTTGCCCACCTCGCGCGCTGGCCCGAGGGCGTCGACATCGGCGTGGTCGGCGAAGGCAGCCGCGCGGCGCTGGCCAGGTACGGCGTGCCGGATGCCGGCGTGCGCGTCCATTGCCCGGCAGACCCGGCCCACAGCGATTCCGAACACTTGCTGCAGGCGCTCGACCTGCGGGCGCTGGCCGGCCGCCGCGTGCTGGTGGTACGCGGCGACGGCGGGCGCGAGCTGATGCCGGACGCGCTGCGCGGCGCCGGCGCCACGGTCGAGACGGTAACGGCTTACCGTCGCGCGGTGCCCGAGCTGACCCAGGCGCTGGCCGAACAGCTGTCCGGCTTGCTGGCCGCGCCGAACGACTGGATAATCACGAGTTCGGAAGCCCTGCGCGGACTGGTATCCCTGGTCGAGCGCATGGGCGAATCCCCACAGCGGCTGCGTCGCCAGCGCCTGATCGTGCCGCATGCGCGCATCCACGAGACGGCGCTCGCGCTCGGGTTCGAACAGTTGGTCCTCACCGGTTCCGGCGACGAACGCCTCCTTGCCGCGTTACAATCACAAGCATGAACGAATTGCCCAAACATTCCGAACAACCGAGCACGGGCGGCCAGGTGGTCCCGGAGACCTATATCTCGCCTTCGCCCGCCGAACCGCGCGTGCCGGAAGGCCCCCGCGTGGGCGGGCTGCTGAACAAGCCGCAGAACGTCGCCATCATCGTGCTGGCCCTGCTGCTGGGACTGCAGACCTGGTCGACCCACAGCCGCTTCAACAAGCTGCGCGAAGACGTCGCCAAGACCCTGCAGAAGGATAACGCCGCCAACGCCGAGACGTCCCAGCGGGTGGCAGACACCCAGGAGACGGCCAAGGAGCTGCAGGTCAAGGTCGGCGTGCTGGAAAGCCGCCAGACCGAGTCGGCCAGCCAGCAGGCCGCGCTCGAGCAGATGTACCAGGACATCTCGAAGAACCGCGACGAATGGGCGCTGTCCGAGATCGAGCAGGTGCTGTCGACCGCCAGCCAGCAGCTGCAGCTGGCCGGCAACGTGCAGGGCGCCCTGATCGCGCTTGCCAACGCCGACCGCTCGCTGTCGCGCTCCGACAAGCCGCAGTTCATCACGATCCGCCGCGCGATCGCGCGCGACATCGACAAGCTGAAGGCGCTGCCCCAGGTCGACCAGGCCGGCATCGCCCTGCGCCTCGACAACGCGATCTCGCAGATCGACAACCTGCCGCTGCTGGCCGACGAGAAGCCGGCCGAGCCGATCGCGCAGACCCGCGTGAATCCGCCGGCAAAGGCGGCAAAGCCGGCGACCGGCGCGGTGGCCGGTGCGAACGCGGTCCCGGCGGAAGAGATGTCGCTGGGCCGGCGCATGATCGGCACCTGGCGCAACTGGAGCCAGGAGATGTGGGACGACATGCGCCAGCTGATCCGCGTGCGCACCGTCGACCATCCGGAGGCGCTGATGCTGTCGCCGGGCGAGGCCTATTTCGTGCGCGAGAACCTCAAGCTGCGCCTGCTGAACGCGCGCCTGGCCCTGCTGTCGCGCAACGAAGGCACCTTCCGCGACGACATCGGCAGCGCCCAGGAGACGCTGGCGCGGTATTTCGACACCAAGGCGCGCTCGACCCAGTCGGTGCAGGCACTGCTGCGCCAGGTCCAGGCCAACAACGTCACCATCGAGGTGCCGGACCTGTCGGAGAGCCTGAACGCGGTGCGCAACTACAAATCGAAACCATGAGGAGCTGACGATGCGCTTGCTCCTCTGGTTGGTCGCCCTGATGGCGACGGCGATCGGCATCGCCGTGACCGCCCGCTTCAACCCCGGCAACGTGGTGTTCTTCTACCCGCCGCACCGGATCGATCTGTCGCTGAACCTGTTCGTGGTGCTGGCGGCGCTGCTGTTCCTGGTGCTCTACGTGCTGTTGCGCGCGGTGCGCGCCACCCTCGGCATGCCCGAGCGCGTGGCCGAGTACCGCCAGCGCAAGCGCGAGCGCGAAGCCAATCGCGGCCTGCGCGAAGCCCTGAAAGCCCTGTTCGAGGGCCGCTTCGGCCACGCCGAAAAGGCCGCCAAGCGCGCCGCCGAACTGCCCGAGAACGCCGGCCTGGCTGCCCTGATCGGCGCCCGCGCCGCCCACCGCATGCGCGAACCGGCGCGCCGCGACGCCTGGCTGGCCGGGATCGTGCACGACCAGTCGCTCAAGACCGCGCGCCTGATGACGGTGACCGAACTGCTGGTCGACGAGCACAAGCCGGAAGGCGCGCTGGAAGCCGTGGCCGAGCTGAACGCCAGCGGCCAGCGCCACATCCACGCCCTGCAGTGGGCGATGAAGGCCAATCAGCAGGCGCGCAACTGGCCCGAGGTGCTGCGCCTGGTGCGCACCTTGGACAAGCGCAACGCCCTGCATCCGGCGCTGTCGAGCCGCCTGCGCGAGATGGCCTACGAGGCCCTGCTGTCGGAAGGCGGCCACGATGCCGAATCGCTGCGCCGCATGTGGTCGACGGTGCCGAACGTGGACCGCTGCAAGCCGTATATCGCGGCGCGCGCCGCTAGCGCCTTCAATGCGCGCGGCCTGCACGACGAATCCCGCCTGATCGTCGAGAACGCCTTGGCGTCCGAGTGGGACGAGCGCGTGGTGCGCGCCTACCGCGAAGCCGCCGGCCCGGAAGGCTCGGCCACGCTGCTGGCCCAGATCGAGAAGTGCGAGGGCTGGCTGCGCGAGCACCCGGGCGACCCCGAGCTGGCCCTGACCCTGGGCGCGCTGTGCCTGCGCCAGAAGCTGTGGGGCAAGGCCCAGCGCTACCTGGAGGACGCGCTGGTCGATGCGACCAATCCGGAGCACGTGCGCGAAGCCCATCTGAAGCTTGCTCAATTGCACGAAGCCCTCGGCCAGCAGGACGAGGCGAGCCGCCATTTCCGCCAGTGCGCGCTGGCGACGGTGCTGTAAGCGGCGTCCGCTCGGGCTTGTGCGGCGCACAAGCCCAGGCCGATTCGCTATAATGGCCCCCTTTATTATTCCTACAGCAACCAAGCAAGGACCACCATGAGCCTGAACAACGTCAACGCCGGCCGCGACGTGCCGAACGATTTCAATGTCGTCATCGAAATCCCGATGAACGGCGACCCGGTCAAATACGAAGTGGACAAGGAATCCGGCGCGATCTTCGTCGACCGCTTCATGGGCACCGCGATGCACTATCCGTGCAACTACGGCTACGTTCCGAACACCATCGCCGACGACGGCGACCCCTGCGACGTGCTGGTGATCACCCCGTTCCCGCTGATCCCGGGCGTGGTGGTGCGTTGCCGCGCGCTGGGCGTGCTGAAGATGACCGACGAAGCCGGCGGCGACTCGAAGGTCCTGGCCGTGCCGGTCGAGAAGCTGGCGCCGCTGTACGCCAACATCAAGACCCATGAAGACGTGCCGGAACTGACCCTGCGCCAGATCCAGCACTTCTTCGAGCACTACAAGGACCTGGAGAAGGGCAAGTGGGTCAAGGTCGAAGGCTGGGAAGGCCCGGAAGGCGCCAAGGCCGAGATCCTCAACGGCGTGAAGACCTACGACGCACAGGCGAAGTAATCGAAGTCTTTGCTGAAAAAACAGAGCCGGGCTTGCCCGGCTTTTTTCATGGTCGCTGCTTTATTCAGCGGCAGTCGTCCGGATGCAGCGCGACCCGGGTGGTGCTGGTGTGGTCGTTGAGCGTCTTCGGCGGGATCCGGATCTCGAATTCGACCGAGACGCCGGCGTTCACGAAGGCCGTCATGTCCTTGCAATACTTCGTCTTGAGGCCTTTCTCGACCAACTGCGCTTCTTCCGGCGAGCGTTCGAACCAGGTGCTGGACTTGGCGTCGTAGTGCAGCGTCCTGTTTTCGTAGGAAACGTCGGTCAGCTCGATCTGGTCACTGATCTTCACCGGCAGCATGGCCTGCTGCTTGGCCACGAGCTGAGGAATTTCCTCGTCGGCCCGCTTGCCCTGCCTGTCGTGGATGAAGGTTTTCGCTACCGCGATCACGACGACAGCGACCAGAAAGACTTTCAGATATCGCCACATTGCCG
>NZ_JBFTMX010000037.1:0-55473 GCF_056397205.1 Massilia sp. 05N420 | reverse complement strand
GCCCGTCCACCGTCGCGCCGGGCCAGAACGCCACCTTCAACTTCCAGGTCAGCGCACCGTCGAGCGCCGGCACCTATACCTTCCAGTGGGGCATGGTGTGGGAATTCCACCAGCGCTTCGGCCAGTACAGCACGACCTCTATCACGGTAGGGGGCACCAACGGCGCGGTGACCTATATCCATACGGACGGGCTGGGCAGCCCGGTGGCGCGCACGGATTCCGCGGGCAATGTGATCAGCCGGACGCGCTATGAGCCGTATGGCTATGTGGCCTCGGGCGTGCAGCCGACGATCGGGTTCAGCGGGCACGTGAACGATGTGGATACCGAGCTGACGTACATGCAGCAACGGTATTATGATCCGGTGGCGGGGCGGTTCTTGAGCATTGATCCGGTGACAACCGATTCGAACACGGGCGGCAGCTTTAATCGCTACGCTTACGCCAACAACAGTCCCTACCAGTACATCGATCCGGATGGGCGATTTGCATTTTTGATACCGTTCGTCCCTTATGTCGCCACTGCTACGGTCGCTGTTGTAGGCCACTATGTGCTGCCGGGGCGACAGGGTCGAGAAGAGACGGCTCGGGCAGTAGCTAAGGCGATTCTGAACCAGGGCAATTCTCAAGGAAGTTCGAATGCAAGTGGCGGTGGTAAGAGCACTCCATTACCAGACAAGCTTGTTGGCGTTCAAGATGACAAGAGCGGAACCCAGGGAAACAGAGTTAATAATGGTCCGCTTGCGCCTGAACATGGTGGAACGAACGATGCGGGCAAGGACTTTGACCATCTCACCGGCGGAAAGTCAGGTCCAGCACCCGAGGGCAGCAAGTACCCTGCGGGTACTCAGGTCGGGGACAATGGAGTCGCATTGCGACCTGGAGGTAAAACAGGTCCTCGGATTGATATCCCGGCTAACGGCGAAAAGCCCCACGAGACTCTCCATTACCCCAAGAAGGATCCGTAAAAATGTCAAAGACCTATACCATTAATCGGTCCGGAGACCAGGCCGATTTTGGATTAACGCGAGGAATCGCCCGTATATCTATCCGTACGGCAGCGCATTGTCGGCCCATAGCAGTTACTTTATGGCAGTCGGAGAAGCTCGGGACACGAATTGAATCCGTTATGCATGACGTTGCAGAGAGGATTGAGGTCGGCGTTTTGGTTGCAACGCGCGTCAGCACGCCCTTCGCGGACGAGGTGTTCGTTGAGGCACCGAGCGGGTTTAACGAAGGAATGACGCTAACTAAGCTGTTTATCGAGGTCGAAATGAATCGCTTTGAATCGGGCATTGTCCTAACCGGCCGAGATGGCCGCGAACTTGTGATCGTCGCAGGAGCTTTTCCTTACTCGCTTGCGATCCTTGGTATCGGCGAGGACCCGCACCGGTTCGAACCCGAATATCCTCTTAACTCGTACGAACGAGAAAGGCCCGAATAGAATTCCTGTCGTGCCCACTCCGGTGCCCATTGCAGAACCCACGGCAGAACCCACGGCGTACCCACGGCGTACCCACGGCAGAACCCACGGGTAATCCACTGCTGGCCCAGGTAAGTGCAGGACAGGATGAGAAACGTATAGCCACGACGAGTCGTGGCTATACGGCGCGGCCCGGCGTTTGGTGGCGCAGCCCCCATCACGCCGCGCAGCTTTTCTTTGAACTCAGGGCAAAGCCCCGAAACCCGCGAATGCCACGGCTGCTGGCATCAGTACGAGGCAAGGCCGAATCAGTCTTTTTTAAAACAAAAAAAGCCACTCCCTCCGGTGCCCCGGATGCGAGTGGCTTCTCTTTAGCGGCTGGTTGTTGGCGACTAGGCGCGCTGTCGTTTGGTGCGCTGGCTGCCTGCAGCCTGGCTTTCTTCCTTCTCCTTCTCCACCGGCGAATTGGCCCGCGCCAGCGTGCCCGCAATGGCCCCGCTGACCTGGTTCTTGACGATCATCGCCTCGAGCACGGCCTTGGCCACTTGTTTCTCTTCCGGCGACATCGCCGCCAGCGCTTCGAACTGCAAACGCAGGTCCTCGTCCGGCCCGCGCTCGCCTTCGCCGAACACCAGGTCATCGAGGCTGACGCGCAGCACCTTGGCGAGCCGAATCAGGGCTTCTAAGGTCGGTTGCGCCGTCCCCGCCTCGTAGCGCCGGATCTGGTTGACATGCAGCTCTGCTGCGGCGGCCAGCTCTTGCCGGGCCATTAATAAACAGGCAAAGAAACAGCTTGTCGCGCGCGCGCGCGAGCCAAAATCGCGTCTAGGGAAAAATTCGCTCTTTACGCACAACCCGCCAGCAAAAACCTGCGCCAAGTCCTTGAACGGACTAGGGAAAATCGGCTCGCCTACGACAAACGCATGTCGGGTGGACAATTCTTGAGCATTGATCCGGTGGTGACGGATGCGGACAATGCATCAAGCTTCAATCGTTACGTATATGGCAACAACAGTCCTTACAAATATATCGATCCCAATGGTAGACAGTCCGTAGCCGCAATAGGGGTTGTCGCCACGGTTCTTATAGTCGGGGCTTCAATTTCAAACGATCCTCAGAAGCGTGCAGCACTTATTCGTGCATATAACAATCGGAACAATCATTCTGAGCCGAAGAGGAATGATTCCGAACAGAAGCCTAACCTCGTAGATGAAAAAGGTGAAAAACATATTCTTGATGGTGATAAAACTGGCGGCGGCCATCGTCCTGGCACTGGTAGTCCGGGAAAAAGCGAGTTTCCAACAAACTGGACCGACGAAAAGATACTCGGCGAAATTTCTGAGGTGGCTACAGCACCTGATTCCAAACATAGCCCTGGAAAAGGTGGGCGAACAATCTCAACCGGCACGAGAGATGGTGTGGATATAACAACAGTTACAGAGCCTGGTTCTAAAGGTGGACGCATTGTTACGGGATTTCCTACAAATGTTCCGCGCAATCCGCCGGCAACGCTGCCACCACAAACTCCATCTAGCACTCCATAGGGGACGAAAAAATGCAGTATCAAGAAATAGAAAATTTATTTATTTCGCTTTTTGAGAGATTGTCCGGTCTGCTCTCTGAGGCAGATATGGCGCAACTGAAAGTCTTCTTTGATGCAGGTGAATATGGAATAGCACTTGAAACATTAATGGAAATGGTGGATGAGAATGCAATTGAGAAAACTCCATCATTGGTGAATTTAATTGATAGGTTAAGGGAAATAATGGAAATTTAAAACCGACCCAACCTCGCTTGCCGCCGCGCTTCGCCATCAGTCGGGCGAAATCCACCCAAATGCGATCCCGGCGGCCAAGCCGGGCCATTAATAAACAGGAAAAGAAACAGTTTGTCGCGCGCGTGCGCGAGCCAAATCGGGTCTAGGGAAAAATTCGCTCTTTAAGCGAAAGCCGCCAGCAAAACTTGCGCCAAGTCCTTGTGCGGGCTAGGGAAATCGGCTCGTCTACGATAAACGCACGTAGGGTGGACGGTTCTTGAGCATTGATCCGGTGGTGACGGATGCGAATACCGGTGGCAGCTTCAATCGGTACGCTTACGCCAACAATAGTCCGTATAAATATGTAGATCCCGATGGCAGAAGTTGGGCGCTCGCGGGCCGTGGTGCAATTTTGGGCGTTGAAGGAGGGTTTGCGGTATGCGGCCCATGGTGCAGCGCCGCAGGCGCGGTCATTGTTGGTGGAGCCGCTCTTTATGCTGGTGAGAAAGCGCTCACTTGGATTGCTTCTTCGAGCGAGGGGAAAACGAGTGGCTCTACTGGTACGCCAAGTTCGGGCGGTAATAGTGGTACGAAAATCGAAGTAGGGAAGCAAGATAAACAYGTTCCTGGGCATAACAACTTCGAACCTGGCAAAAGCGAATTAACGCACCCTAATCCTCAAAGCCTTATAGACGAGCATAAAAGGACTGGACAGCATGTCGGCAGCACGCCCGTGGGCGAAGCCGGCTCCGGGGAACGCGTCGATTTCGGCACAAATATTGGTGTGTATGTTGATCCAGCTACTGGGCAAAGAAGCCCTACCACGAATGGGATCATTCACGAGAGTAAGAAGGGTGTTCACATAGTTCCAGCGAGGCCGAACGATGAAAGCAAATGATCTGCGAGCGAGCGTTTTGTTGGGAATGCAAGTTGCGCTCCTGGGATGCATTGGATGTGGAGTTCGCAAAATACTGTGTCGATGGAACGATCATGAGATCAGAGCTCGTGCAATATTCGATGGCGAAATCTTCGAAGCGGATGCGGAAGCGATGCTGGAGGCCGAAACAGAAATAATGGCTAGTTTCCCCGACCATGATGTGTCGATAACGTGCGAGCGGTGTGATGCACCACTGCCAATTCCGAGGGTCGATGGTGAATATGCGGTATTTGCGCGACTCGAAAAATGAGCAACACGGCCGGGATAAGTTTTGACTCCTGACTCGGCCGCCGGTGAACATAATTGTTCACTGTGACGTCCACTGGGCTTTGTTGCACAAACCCAAGCTTGGCCAGCATAGAACGTGCTGGTCTGGTAGCCTGAGCGGATGAAACCAGCTGCGCAGAAGTACCGTACGACCAACTGGAAGGCCTACAACGAAGCGCTGAAGTCACGYGGTTCGCTGCTCATCTGGCTTGATCCGACCATGTGCTGGCACGGCCAGCCGAACGGCAAGCGCGGGCGTAGCCAGACGTTTAGCGACCAGGCGATCCAGTTCTGCCTGAGCATGAAGTGCCTCTTCAATTTGCCGCTGCGCCAAGCCATGGGGATGACTGAAAGCCTGTTGCGCCTGGCAGGGCTTGACTGGCCTGTGCCGGACTACAGCACGGTCAGCCGGCGGCAGAAGACGCTGCAGGTGGCTATCGGCGCGGTGCCGACCACGACGGGTCTGCACCTGCTGGTGGACAGTACGGGCATCAAGATGCTTGGCGAAGGCGAGTGGAAGACGAAAAAGCACGGCGCCGAGTACCGTCGCCAATGGCGCAAAGTGCATCTCGGGATCGACGCATCCACATTGGAGATCCGGGCCATGGAGGTGACCGACAACAGCGTTGGCGACGCGCCTGTCCTGCCGGCGCTGCTAAATCAGATTCCCGCTGACGAGCAGATTGCCAGCGTCAGCGGCGATGGTGCCTACGATACGAAAGACTGCCACGAGGCCATCGCCTCGCGCGCTGCGCATGCCATCATCCCGACCCGCAAGAACGCCAAGCCGTGGAAAACGAACCGCTGCGGTGCCGGTGCGCGCAACGAGATTCTGCAGAGCACGCGCAAGCTGGGCCGGGCAATCTGGAAGAAATGGAGCGGTTACCATCGGCGGAGCCTTGTCGAGACCAAGATGCGCTGTTTTAAACTGCTGGGCGAACGCGTCATGGCACGTGATTTCGACCGTCAAGTCACCGAGCTACAGGTCAGGGCCGCAGTGCTCAACCGCTTCACTCGGCTGGGCACCCGATCACGGTTCCAGTGTTATAAAGCTGGCTATAAATAGCGTCAGCTCGGCCTTTGCTCGATTTACTCAACAAAGCCACTCGGCGCTGGGCTATAAATCGCCACGCATGTTTAGAAAAGAGCGACAAAAGAGCGACCGCGTCAGGCTCTGGAAACTGACGCTAACTAAGCATCAGCCTGTGTCCGGGAATCGCGGGGCAACATCAAACAACTACGGCTGGGCATCCCCGGACCCGAAGAGTATGATGCTGACCGGTACCGTAGTCCTGCCGAAGTCCGAAAGCATCAATGAAGCCCAGCCTGAAAATCGCCGCGCTCGCGTTCTGTGCAGCCGTGGCGCTCGCTCCCCGTCCCACGCTCGCGCAGCCCGTCCCCGCCACCATCCGCAGCCTGGCCGTCCAGGCCGCGCAGTCGCCGGCCACGCCGGCGGGGCCTTACGACGAACGCGGCTGGCTCGACCGTTTCTACGCCCCGCGCAAGTACGCGCCGGCCTGGACGACCTCGACCGCCGCGGCCGCCTTGTGGGTGCTGCGCCAGGCCAGGGTGCAGGGCCTGGACCCGCGCGACTACGGCGCTGATACGCTGCAGCGGCAGCTGCTCGCCGGCGAAGCCGACAGTGCCCGGTTCGACGTCGCGCTCACGGCGGCGATGCTGCGCTACCTGGCCGACCTGCGCGTCGGCCGCGTGCGTTCCGAATATCACACCCGCCTGCCCGATGCGCGCCTGAAGCAGTACGATCCGGTCGAACGCCTGCGTACCGGGCTGGCCGCCGGCAAGCTGCAGGCGGCGGTGCAGGCGGCCGAGCCGCAGTTCGCGCAGTACGTGCAGGTCAGGGCCGCGCTGGCGCATTACCGCGAACTGGCCAGGCAGCCCTGGCCGGCGCTGGCGAAACCCCAGGCCAAGGTCACTCCCGGCGGCGCCTATGCGGATGCGAAGGCCCTGTACAAGCGCCTGGTGCTGCTGGGCGACCTGCCGCAAGAGACGGCGCCGCCGCCCGACGGCATCTACGGCGCGCGGATGAACGAGGGCGTGCGGCGCTTCCAGGCCCGTCATGGCCTGGATGAAGACGGCGTGCTGGGCCGCGGCACCATCGACGCGCTCAATGTGCCGCCGACGCTGCGCGTGCGCCAGCTCGAACTGACGCTGGAGCGCCTGCGCTGGCTGCCGGATATCGGTTCCGGTCCGCTGATCGTGGTCGACCTGCCGGCTTACCGGCTGTGGGCGCAACCGCGGGGCAGCGCCGAGCCGCCGCTCGAGATGCGGGTCGTCGTCGGCACTTCCGCGAAGACGGAAACGCCGCTGTTCGTCGGCCAGATGCGCTACCTCGAGTTCAACCCCTACTGGAACGTCCCGCGCAGCATCCTCGACAGGGAAATCCTGCCCAAATTGCAGCGCAATCCCGCTTATCTGAAGCAGAACGAGCTGGAGACGGTGCCGCCCAACGCCAGCGTCGCCGATCTGCAGGCAGGCCGGGCCAGGCTGAGGCAGCGTCCGGGGCCGAAGAACTCGCTCGGCGCGATCAAGTTCGCGATGCCGAACCCGATGGACATCTACCTGCACTCGACCCCGGCACGCGAGCTGTTCAAGCGCAGCCGGCGCGACCTGTCGCATGGCTGCATCCGGGTCGAGGATCCGGCTGCGCTGGCGCGCTATGTGCTGGCCGAGCAGCGCCAGTGGAATGCCGATGCCGTCGAGGGCGCCCTGCAGCCGGGGCCGACCCGGCATGTGGACCTGGCCCGCCCGGTGCCCGTCGTGCTGTTCTACGCGACCGCCACCGTCGACGGCAAGGGGAGTCCGCGCTTTGCCGCGGATATCTATGGCCGCGATGTCATGCTCGAGCGGGAGCTGGCGGCGCGGCACAGCCAGCTTGTTTCCCTGGTGGGCCGATCGCCGAAATAGCCTGTCGTCACCGGCGGGCGGCGGGTGGCGACGGCGAGCCGGCCTCGCCGGTTCAAGGCCCAGGCTTTGCAGCGCTGCCGATCCTCGCAAGCTCATCGGAAGCAAGTACCCTCAAGCCCCGCGTCAGAGGAAGCGTTCGCACCAGGGCAGCCGCCACGGCGCTGGCTTCGACCGGCGCGTAGCGGCCGGGCACGAAGGGACCGAGCATCCGGGCAAAGGGCATGGCGATCTTTTCGCCCCATCGCGTCGGCTGTTTCAAGCGATCCCGATCGCCAAGCAGGAGAGAGGGGTGGGCGATCAGCAGGTTCGGATACAGGGTCTTGAGCGCATCCTCCAGTTCGCCTTTGACGCGGTTGTAGAACACCGGCGATGCGGCGTCGGCGCCGACGGCGCTCACCAGGGCGGCGCGCGAGGCGCCCGCCGCGATTGCAGCCCGGGCGACGGCAAGGTTGGCTTCCAGGTCGACGGCCCGGAACGCCTGCTGGCTTCCGGCGACCCGGATCGTCGTGCCGAGCGCCAGGTAGACCTCATCCACTGTGGGCAAGGTCGGCAGCCGGGTGAAATCCACGAGTTGGACCTGCACCCTGGGATCGGCTTCGGCGAGCGGCCGCCGGCTGAGCACATGAATGTCGCTCACCGTCCGGTCGTCCAGCAGGGCGCGGAGGATATGCCCTCCGACCAGCCCTGTGGCACCGGCAAGCAAGACCCGTCGAGGTGCTAGATGTTCAGGCATGGTTGTCCAGGAAAGTTCAAGCGCGGATCGTAAGGACGATGCCGGCAGCGATCATGCCGATTGTACAGCGATTGGATGCCGGGCCTGGCTGGCGACCGCGAACCGGCCCTCGGCAAGCAGCTTGCCGACCGGGGCCAGGCGACCGAGCGCGACACCCTGTCCGCAATGCCTGTTCATCATGCCTCAGTCGAATCCGACCTCCTTGCGATTATCRCGCGGCACCCGGTCGATCATCTTGTTATACGGATCGACCCCGACCTCGAAGGGTTTGTCTTTCACCGTCACGGTCAGCACCGGATTGTCGCCCGACAGCTTGCGCTTCTCCAGCAACAGCACCTTCTCGTCCGCCTCCTTCGCCCCCTTGGCGCGCGCAAACACGCCGACCTCCACCGGCTCGTCATAGGCACGCGCGCTTTCCTTGCCCTTGCCGTCGGCTTCCATCTTCGCCAGGTGCAGCTTCATGGTCACGTCCCACTGGCCGTCGGCGCGCCGCTTCGCCTTCGCCTCGAGCACGCGGTTATCGTAGAAGACGATCTTCTCGAACAGGTCGGTGATCAGGGCCTGCTTGTCCGCCGGCGCTTCGGCGCGGATGTAGCCGAGCAGCTCGGCGGAGGTCGTGAACGGCGACTCCTGGTAGCCCTTGTCCTGGAGGAAGCGCTTGAGCGCGCGGTTCAGCGCTTCTTCGCCGATCTCGTCGCGCAGGCGGTAGAAGACCAGGCTGCCCTTGCGGTAGTGGATGTACTGCTGGTTCTCCACGCGCATCAGCGGCAGTTCCTCGATCTTCTCGCTGCCGCGCGAGCTCAGGTAGCGATCGAGTTCGTAGCGCAGGAAGCGGCGCATCTGGCCGCGGCCGTATTCCTTCTCCATCACCATCAGCGCCGAGTACTGCGACAGCGATTCGATCAGCATGCTCGAGCCCTGCACGTTGGCGGCGGTCACCTGGTGGCCCCACCATTGGTGCGCCATCTCGTGGGCCGTCACGTAGAACACGTAGTCGATGTCCTCCTTGTCGCGCAGGTCGGCGATGAAGCCGATCGACTCCGAGAACGGGATCGTGTTGGCGAACGACTGGGCGAAGCTGGCGTAGTTCGGGAATTCCAGGATCCGCACCTGCTTGTGCTGGTAGGGCGTGAACTGGGCCGTGTAGTAGTCCAGCGACTTCTGCGTGGCCGAGATCATGCGGTCCACGTTGTACGCGTGCTTGCGGTCGTAGTAGATCTCGATCGGGATGCCGTGCCAGTCGCCTTTCTTCACCTGCCAGCTGGCGGACAGATAGGCGAAGAAGGGCATCATCTTCCGGTCCATCTTGTACTGGAAGTAGTTGCGGCCGTTTTCCTTCCACGACTTCTGCAGGTAGCCCGGCGCCAGCGCGATCTGGTCGCCGCTGGTCGAGACGGTGGTCTCGAAATTGATCCAGTCCGCATCCGCGCCGAACATCGAGTTCGCCTGCGCCGCCTTGTCCTCCAGCTTGGCCATGCGCTCGGGTTCGCCCAGGCCGCGCTTGCGGCGTTCGTTGCGGTCCCTCAGCTCCTGGTCCGGCTGGTAGCCGATCAGCGGGAAGAAGGCGCGGTTGTTGAAGAAGCTGCCGTTCAGGTTGATCGTGTCGGCCTCGCCGTTGTTCTGGAAGCCGGGACGGCGCACGTCGACGACGAAATCCAGCGGCAGGCGTCCGCCCGGCGGCAGGGCCTGCGCCAGCTTGATGATCCGGAAGCCGAACTTCGCATCAATCAGCTCGACCCGGTGGGCCGGCAGACCGGACAGGGTGGTCTCGACGTCGGGGTTGAGCTGCAAGCGCAGGGTGTCGAGCGGCTTGCCGGTCTTGTTCTCGAGGACGTAGCTGCCCTTGATCCTCACGTGGCGCTGTTCCGGATAGATGTCCACCGCGGCGCGCACGTCCGTGATCTTCGCATGCGGCAGGTCCTTGTACTTGCGGTAGGTTTTTTCGTACTGCGCCTGCTTGTCCATCGCCACGTCGCCGGCCTCGTAGTGCGCCAGGATGTTCGTGTTGTAGAAGATCCAGCCGCCCGCGCCGGCGAAGGCGATGCCGCATGCGGCCAGCGCCGCGCCCAGGGGACCCTTGAGGCGGCGGCCGGCTTCGCGCGCGCGGAAGCGCCACTCGACCGACAGCCCGCGCACCCAGAAGGCCTGGGCGAGGACCAAGGAGGCGACGGTGAACAGGGTCCAGTACAGCGCGAACCAGGCCCAGCCCGTGATGAAGTGGCCGTAGCCGTTCATGTCCGAGTACGGAGTCCGCGGCAGGCCGTCGATGCTGTACAGGTTGTGGTCCAGGTGCATGACGCCCATGACGATCTGCGACACCATCAGCAGGATCATCAGCAGGTAGCCGATGAACTTGTTGTTGGTGATCACCTGCAGCACGACCGCGAACAGGCCCATGAGGATGAAGGGCAGGCCCGAGATCAGAACGCCCTTCAGGTACACCAGCGGCTCGACCGGCGCGCCGCCCTTGACCAGCTGGATCCCGATCGCGGCCAGTACGCCGGCCAGCATGAATGCCAGCACCACGCCCACCACGGCCAGGCTCTTGGCCACCAGCGGCGCCCAGTTCGGCACCGGGGTCGCATCGGTGACGTCGGCAATCTTCACCTGGCGCTCCTTGAACACCAGCTCGCCGGCATAGAAGGTCACGATGATCAGCAGCAGGAAGTTGAAGCTGTTGTTCAGCAGTTCGACCATCAGGTGGGTCATCGGGTAGACCGAGGTGCCGAAGATCTTGCCCATCTGGGAGCCGGAACCGACCATGTTCAATACGCCGAACAGCAGCATCACGAGGAAGGGTACGCTCCTGAACACCGCCACGGCATCGAAGGTAAAGATGTGCCAGCACTGGATCCAGCGGGTGGCGCCGGTAAAGCGAGGCTCGATGCGCGGCAGGGCCAGGTGGGCCGGCATGGCGGCGCTTGGTGCCGGCGCCTTTGCCTTGCCGAACAGGCGCTTGCCGGTGCCGGCGCGCTGCGGCTTGAACAGGACCAGGGTCAGGCCGAACAGCGCCAGCGCGACGGCGGTCCAGAGCAGGCGGTTGGCCAGCATGTAGCCTGTGACGTCGGGCAGGCCGGCATTCGCCTCGGCGGTCGAGAAGTAGCGGGTGGCGCGGCCCAGCGCGCGGATGCCGAAGGGGTCGGTCAGGACGGCGATCCATTCGTTGTCGATGTTGGCGGTGAACTTGCCGGCCACGACCCACAGGACGAAGAAGGCCAGCACGCCGACGTACACCAGCATGATCGAGCGCGTGGTCGAGGCCAGCAGCATCAGCACGGCGCCGATGAAGAACAGATTGGGCACCACCAGCACGCCCAGCGCCCACAGGTAGGCGGCGCCGGCGAAGGGGCCGACGCGCTGCGGATCGACCCAGGGCATCAGCGGCCCGACGATCATGCCGATGACGATCACGGCAAAGATGAACAGGCAGGCCACCAGGCCGGCTCCGAAGCGGCCGACCAGGTAGTCGCTCTTCTTCATCGGGGTCGCGAACAGCATGTCGGCGATGCCGACTTCCGCATCGCGCAGCACGGTGCCGGCGATGAAGATGGTGACGACGAACATCGACATCAGGCTGAAGATGCCGAGCATCTGGGCGACCACGACCGGCGCATTGCGGTTCACGTTGCCGATGCTGCCGCCGACCTGGACCGCGTCCGTGGTGCTGGCGCCGAAGGCCAGGGCGCCAAAGACCAGCGCGCAGACCCACAGCAGGGGCTGGCGCAGCTGGGTGCCCAGCTCGAAGCTGAAGAATTCTCTCAACATGGCCGCTCCTTATGCCGGCACCGCGGCGGCGGGCGAGGCGGCGGCCGGCGCCGGCCCGGCGGTCCGGCCGGCGTTGCGGATCTGCTGGAAGTAGACGTCTTCGAGGTCCGGCTCGACGTTCGTGAAGCCGTCGTCCGGCTGCGCTTCGGCGTAGACGTTGATCTGCGGGCGGCCGGCCACCAGGCGGGTCGACAGCACGTTGAAGCGTTCCTGGTAGTCGGCCAGCGCTTCCTGGCTGACGGTGCGGCGCCACACGCGGCCCTTGAGCGTGTCGATCGCGGCMTGGGGTTCGCCCTGCAGCAGCACGGTGCCCTTGGCGATCATCGCCATGCGCGGGCACAGGTCGGTCACGTCCTCGACGATGTGGGTGGACAGGATGACGACCACCTGCTCGCCGATCCTGGCCAGCAGGTTGAGGAAGCGGTTGCGCTCGTCGGGGTCGAGGCCGGYGGTCGGCTCGTCGACGATCACCAGGCGCGGCGCGCCGAGCAGGGCCTGGGCGATGCCGAAGCGCTGGCGCATGCCGCCGGAATAGGTGCCCAGCAAACGCTTGCGGGCGTCCCACAGATTGGTCTGGTGCAGCAGGGCTTCGACCGCTTCCTTGCGTTCGCCCTTGACGGTCAGGCCCTTGAGCACGGCGAAGTGGTTCAGCAGCTTCTCGGCGCTGACTTTCGGATAGACGCCGAAGTCCTGGGGCAGGTAGCCGAGCTGGCGCAGCAGGCCTTCCTTGTTCGCGAGGACGTCGAGACCGTTGAAATGGATGCTCCCGCTATCGGGATCCTGCAGCGTCGCGATGGTGCGCATCAGCGAGGACTTGCCGGCGCCGTTCGGACCGAGCAGGCCGAACATGCCGTTCGGGATCTCGAGACTGACATTGTTGATGGCTTTGACGCCATTCGCATACGTCTTGTTGAGCTGCTTGATGGATAGCATCGACGTTTCTCCAGGTTATAAAAATTGTTGCCCTAGAGATAATGTACAGTTAACGAAAAGTAAAGTCAGCAATTTGCGATGAACTGCGGATTCCGGCGCCTGAAATGCTGGCTTGACTTCTCCTGCAAGCGTACTAGGCTGCTTTGATCGACCATCCCCGGCATGAGCAGCCGCGATTGCCGTCCGAGGCCGATCTACTGGAGAGACACCATGACCGCGCAAGAAAACAAACAGATGGTCCAGCAGCTCTACCGGATGTTCCAGCAGGGCGACATCGCGGGCATCCTCGCGCACAGCAGCGACGATTCGGACTGGATCAGTCCGGAATCGGAACTGGTTCCCTTCTCGGGACACTTCCACGGCAGGCAGGGACTCGCCGACTTCTTTACCAAGCTGGGCGAGAACATGCAGGCGATCCGCTTCGAACCGCTGGACTTCATTGCGGAAGGGGACAAGGTGGTGGCCATGGGCGAAGCCAGCTGGCTGGTGAGGTCGACCGGACGCCGCCTCGACTCGCCCTGGGTGCATGTGTTCACCATCCGCGACGGCCAGATGGTGCGCTGCCAGGCGCTGACCGATACCGCGTCGACCGTGCAGGCCTTCCTGCCCGAACCGGCCGCCCAGGCCTCGCCGAGGACCGAACTGCACCACTGAAGCCGGCGGCCTTCAGGCCTCCCGGTAGCGCGCCTCCACCAGGTCGATTTCGCGCAGGAGTTTACGCGCCGTCTCGTCGGAGATTTCGCCGCGGCGGCCCAGGCGCAGGATGGTGTCGCGCTCGGCGCGCAGGGCGGTCAGGCGGTAGTCGCGCTCGGCCTTGCGCGCCGCGTGGACGTCGGGACCGGCGCCGTCGCCCAGCTGGATGTTGCGCAGGCGGTTGCGGTAGAGGTTGATCACCGTGGTGCTGGCGTTGGCCTGCACTTCGCTGTCGGCGCCGGTGTGCCGGCGGGCGGCCTGTTCGACCGCGTCGACAGCGGCCAGCACGGCGGCGTGGCGGGCGCGGTCTTCCTCCTGCTCGGCGGAGGTCTCGGGCGGCACTTCCAGTCCGCGCAGCAGGCGCGGCAGGGCCACGCTGGCCAGCAGCAGGGAGACCACGATCACCGCGCTGGCCAACAGGATCGCCAGCTCGCGGCCCGGGAAGGGCGTGCCGTCTTCCAGCACCAGCGGCAGGGTCAGCACGCCGGCCATGGTGAGGGCGCCGCGCACGCCGGCGAAGGAAGTCGCCAGGATCAGGCGCATGCGCGGCTTGAACACCTGCTGGCCCAGCCGGCGCTGGTTCAGGATGGTGAGACGCAGCGAGACCCAGACCCAGATGAAGCGCAGCAGCACCAGGCCCAGGCTGAGCGCCAGCGCGTTCCCGGCCAGCCACCACGGATCGAAGGGCGCGCCGCCGCCGGGCGGGTGCAGGGCGCCTCGCGCGATGTCCGGCAGCTGTTCGCCGAGCAGCACGAACATCACACCGTTCAGGCTGAACTGCAGGGCGTCCCAGATGACGTTGCGGCGGATGCGGGTGGAGGGCGTGGCCGAGCCGCCCAGCTCCACATAGCTCATCGTGACGCCGGCCGCCACCGCGGCCAGGATGCCGGATGCGCCGATGTGTTCCGCCGCCAGGTAGGCGCCGAAGGGCGTCAGCAGGTTGATCAGGATCGGCATGCCTTCGTCCTCGCCGAAGCGGCGCAGCAGGAAGTTGTGCAGGCGCGAGATGGCCCAGGTGACGGTGACCCCGGCGCCGACGCCGGCCAGCGCCACCCACAGGAAGGTGAGGGCGGCCTGGGTCGGCGAGAACACCCCGGTGACGGCGGCCGCCACCGCGAAGCGGAAGCACACCAGGCCGCTGGCGTCGTTCAGCAGGCTCTCGCCTTCGATGATGTGCATCAGGCGCGGCGGCACAGGAATCCGGCTGGTGATCGCGGACACCGCCACCGGATCGGTGGGCGCGACGATGGCCGCCAGCGCGAAGGCGACCGGCAGCGGCAGCGCGGGGATCAGCCAGTGCATCAGGAAGCCGGCGCCGACCACGGTGAACAGCACCAGGCCGAAGGCCAGTTCGAGGATCGTGCCCTTGTCGCGGAACAGGCCGACCTTGGGGATGCGCCAGCCGTCCAGGAACAGCAGCGGCGGAAGGAAGAGCAGGAAGAAGATGTCGGGTTCGAGCGCAACCCCATGGTGAAACATGCCCGAGATGACGGCGCCCAGGGCGATCTGGATCAGCGGCAGCGGGATCGCGAACGGCAGCATCCGTCCCACCCACCCGCTGACGATCACCGCGAGCAGCATTGCCAGGACGACTTCGACCGACTCCATCCGCTTACCTCCTTGTCAAAACCCGATGATAAGGGATGCGGCGGCTGAGCGCCGGACTTTAGAACCTTAGCGCTTGATGTTCGCCTCCGCGGCCGCCCCCAGGATGTCGGACAGCTGGGTCGTATTGACGGGCTTGACCAGGTAGTGGTCGAAGCCGGCCGCCATCGAGGCGTCGCGGTCCTGCTGGCGGCCGTAGCCGGTCATCGCGATCAGGGTCGCGTTGCTGGCCTCGGGCAGCATGCGCAGGCGGCGCGCCAGCTCGTTGCCGTCGAAGTCGGGCAGGCCGATGTCGAGCAGGCAGACTTCCGGCGCCATGGTTTTGGCCAGCGCCAGCGCGTCGCCGGCCGAATACGCGACCTCGACTTCGTGGCCGGCAGAGTGCAGGAACAGCTGCAGGGTGTGGACGGCGTCGACGTTGTCGTCCACCACCAGGATGCGCAGCGGGACGGCGCCGTTGTCCGCGCGCTCGCCGGCCGGTTGCGCGGTCAGCACCACGTCCTGGCTGTAGCGCGGCAGGCGCACCGTGAAGGTCGAGCCCTTGCCCAGGCCCGGACTGTAGGCGGACACGCTGCCGCCGTGCAGCTCGATCAGGCTCTTGACGAGGGCCAGGCCCAGTCCGAGGCCGCCCTGCGAGCGGTCCGGGGTGCGTTCGGCCTGGGTGAACAGGTCGAACACGCGCTCCACCAGCACCGGGTCCATGCCGATGCCGTCGTCCTGCACCGTCAGCACGTATTCCTCGCCGCTGGTGTCCAGGCGCAGTTGCAGCGAGCCGCCTTCCGGCGTGTACTTGGTCGAGTTGTTCAGCAGGTTGGCGATCACCTGCACCAGGCGCTTGTGGTCGCCCTTGACGTGGGCCGGCTCGGGYGGCAGGTCGATCACCAGGCGGTGGCGGCGCGCGGTGACCAATGGGCGGATCTGCTCGGCGGCGTCGTCGACCACGCGGCGCAGGTCCAGTACCTGGGTCGACAGCGACACCAGGCCGCGCGTGACCCGCGAGACGTCCAGCAGGTCGTCCACCAGGCTGGTCATGTGGTCGACCTGGCGCACGATGATCGAGCAGGTCTGGGTGATCTGGGTGTTATCCGAGTGGAGCAGCTTCAGGAGGTGGGCGCCGGTGCTGATCGGCGCCAGCGGGTTGCGCAGCTCGTGCGCCAGCATCGCCAGGAATTCGTCCTTGCGCTGGTCGGCGGCGCGCAGCTCGCGTTCGGCCAGCGAGCGCGCGGATTCTTTTTTCTGCAGCGAGGCGGCCATGCGGTCGAGGGCCTGGGCCAGGTTGCCGATCTCCTCGTTGGCGTAGTCGATGCCGGAGCGGGCGTCGAGGTCGCCGGCGGCGATGCGCTCGGCGGTGGCCATCAGCTTGCGCACCCGCTGCACGATCAGGACGTCGCCCACCAGCCAGGCCGCCAGCAGGGCCAGCAGGGTGGTCGCGGCCAGGCCCAGCAGCGACATCAGCTGGTCGTGGCGCGCGGCCGAGGTGATGGTGTCGGTCGGGATGCCGATCGTGACGGTGTAGTCGGTCAGGGCCGGGGCGCCGACGCGGGCGAAGGTGTGCAGGCGCTCGACGCCGTCGTCGCCGCGGATGGTCACGGCGCGCTGGCCGGCGGTGGACATCGCCTCCAGCGTGGCGGGCGACAGGCGGGTGCCGAAATAGCGTTCCGGRTCGGGACGGCGCGAGATCACGGTGCCGCGCGCGTCGGCGGTCGCCAGCACCGAGCCGGGCGGCAGGTTGATGTCGTTGATGAAGGTGTCCAGGCCTTCCAGGTCCATCGCCGCGAACACCACGGCCAGGACCTTGCCGGTGCGGTCGATCACCGGATAGGTCAGGTTGATGGTGTGCTTCTTGATCACGCGGCCGAACACGTAGTCGCCGGCGATGAAGCGGCGCTCCGAGATCGCGCGGCGGAAGTGGCTGCGGTCGCCCAGGTTGACCGGGTGGAGCAGGGGCACGGCGGAGCAGGTGACGTCGCCGTTCAGCTGGATCAGGCCGAAGTTGACGAAGCCCTCGTTGCGGTCGAGGACATCCGACAGCAGCGAGGTGCATTTGGCGGTATCGCCCATGAGGTCGGGCACGGACGCCAGGTCGACCAGGATCTGGCGCGCGCCCTCGATCGACTGGGCCTCGTTGGCGGCCGCCATGCCGGTCAGGCGGCGCAGGTTTTCCTCGGAAGCCTTGATGGCATGCTCGCGCTCGCGGATGCCCGACAGGATCGTCATCACGGCCAGCGGCATCATCGCCAGCGCTACCAGCAACATGAGCCTGCTGCGCAGGCTGTTCAAGCGAAAACGGCCCTGCGCGAAGCTGCGGCCCAACCCAGATGTCATTATCTATTTCTTCAAATCGCCGAATTCCACAATCCTGCGAATGCCGTCGCGCAGCGTCGCCACGTCGTCGGAAATGTAGCCGAGGCGGATAAAGCCCGGTACGCCCAGCGCGTCGCCGGGCATGATGGCCACTTTCTTGTCTTCGATCAGGCGCTCCGCGAAGCCGACGGTATCCATCGTCAGGCTGCGCACGTCTCCCCACAGGTACGGGCCGGATGCCGGCGCGTGCATGACGATCCAGGGGACCTCGGCAAACAGCCTCACCGCCAGGTCGCGCCGCTGGCGGTAGTCCGCCATCATCTCGTGGGGCGCGCCGGTGGCGAAAGCGGCGACGGCCGCCACCTGCGAGAGGTGGGGCGCGGCGGCCGTGATCGGTCCCTGCAGCGTCTGCATCGCGTCGACCACATCGGCCGGGGCCAGCGCGAAGCCGACCCGCCAACCCATCATCGCGTAGCTCTGCGAGGCGGAGAAGATGGTGATGACACCGATCTTCCGCCAGTCGCACAGCGCGGCAAGGCTGGTGTGTTCGCCTTCGAAGATCAGGTGCTCGTAACTTTCGTCGACGATCACCTTGGCCCCAATACGTTCCACCCAGGCACGAATGTGTTCCAGTTCGTCGCGAGTGTACACCTTGCCGGTCGGGTTGTGCGGGTTATTGATGATGACGACCTTCGGGATTTCCAGACTGTCCAGCAGCTGCGGCGTGATGGCGTCCGGCAGGTCGACCAGGATGGGGCGCAGGCCCAGCAACTGGGAGGTGGCGACATAGGCCGGCCAGTGCGGCTTGAAGATCAGCACGCTGTCCCCCGGATCGGCGATCGTGTACAGGGCTTCGTACAGCGCCTGCTTGGCGCCGTTGGTGACGATGATCTCGGAGGCGGACGCCTCGATGCCGTTCTCCTCGCGCAGCTTGGCGGCCAGGCGGGCGCGCACGTCGAGGGCGCCGACCACGCTGGTATAGGGCATGGTGCGCTCGCGTTCGACCGCGTGGGCGACCGCGTCCAGCACTGGCCGCGGCGCCGGGAAGTGCGAGATCGCGATCGAAAAATCGATGACCGGCTGACCCTCCGCACGCAAGGCTTCCACCCGCCCATGCATGGCAGTCGTGGCAAGTGGACGGGAGGAAGCGATCCGGGCCGATGTGTGCATTCTTGTCTGTCTCCGTAAGCGTTTGAAAGGCTGGGTTTCTTGCCACCCTGGACTCGAGTGTTGCTTGATTGTACTGGTTTTAAAAATCTGTGACGCACGAGACACACATGTAACTTTTTGGCAATCCCTGTGCGCAACCGGCGCTGGCGCGAGCGCCGCGCGGCGGCCGTTTCTGGTACGGTGGACCGGACCGAATCATTTGTTGGAGCTAAGCCATGGCTATGGAAAATGTGGTTGTGCGGACCTTCATCCACACGGGCGCCGCCGAAGAGGCGCGCAATGAGCTGCTCGCCGCCGGCATCCCGGCCGACGACGTCGAGGTCAAGGTCCGCATCGACGAGACCGGCGGCGTGCGGGGCAATTTTTCGGTCGGTGACCCCGGTGTCCGGGGCGACACCGATTACCGCTATACCTATGCGCCGATCGACCAGGCCGACGTGCACGACTGCCAGATCACGGTGAACGCCGGCGACGCCGCCCAGGCCGCGCGCGCGGCGGCGATCCTGGACAGGCTGGGGGCGCTGGATCCGGATCCGGCGCATCGGCATTAATACCGTCGTTCCCGCGAAAGCGAAAAGAGCCCAGCGGGCTCTTTTCCCCATGCCGAGCGGCCGAAGTTGTACTGTCGAATACGCTATAGTGTTGTCGAAGCACGGAATCCTGTGCCTCAAGCCAGTGGAAAAAATATGAGCGCCATCCATCTCGATAACACCGACGCCCTCTTGATCATCGACCTGCAAGTCGACTTCCTCCCCGGCGGCGCCCTCGGCGTCGCCAGCGGACACGAAGTCGTCGCGCCGATCAACCACCTGATCGAACTGTTCCGCGAACAGGGCCTGGCGATCTATGCCTCGCGCGACTGGCACCCGGGCGACCATTGCTCGTTCACGGCCCAGGGCGGCCCCTGGCCGCCGCATTGCGTGGCCGGTACGCCGGGCGCCGAATTCACCGCCGAGCTGGCCCTGCCGGACGACGCCATCGTCGTCTCGAAGGCCGACACCGCGGCGGTCGACGCCTATTCGGCCTTTGCCGGCACCGACCTGGCGGCCCAGCTGCGCGCGCGCGGCGTCGGCCGCGTCACCGTGTGCGGCCTGGCCACCGACTACTGCGTGCTGAATACCGCGACCGACGCGCTGGAAGAGGGCTTCGACACCATCGTGGTGCCGGAAGCGATGCGCGCGGTGGACGTCAGGGCGGGCGACGGCACCCGCGCGCTCGACCGCATGGTGGCGCGCGGCGCCGTGCCGGTGCGGCTGGGCGAGTTCGGGATGATGGCGCTGTCGGTGGCCTGAGGAATCAGGGGCGGCGCAGCAGGAACAGCTTGCCGGCGACGTCGGCCCCATGTTCCTGGCGCAGGACGGCGTCGCGCTGTTCGTGCACCGTCATGCCGGCCGCGGCGGCGCAGGCGCGCACATAGGCCGGTGCGTGCGCGAAGCGGTTCGAGGCCGTGATCGCGTAAGCGCTGCCGCTTTCCTGCGCCAGCGTCTCCACCGAGAACGCGAAGCGCCCGCCCGGCTGAAGGGCGCGCGCCACCCGCTCGAACAGCGTTCCCAGTTCGCCGATGTACACGAGCACGTCGGCCGCCAGCACCAGATCCCATTCCGCCTGCCGGCCGTCCAGCCAGGCGACGATATCGGCGCAGGCCAGTTCGTCGTACAGGCAGGTCTCGCGGGCCTTTGCCAGCATCTTTTCGGACAGGTCGAGGCCGCCAAGACGCCGCGCCAGTGGGCGCAGCAGGGGCGCGCACAGGCCGGTGCCGCAGCCGAGATCCAGCACGGCATCGAAGGGCGTATCCGATCCCGCCGGAAGCATCGAGACCAGCAGCTCCGGTGTCCGGTACCCCAGCACCCCGACCAGGTGACGGTCGAAGTACCCGGCATACTGGTCGAACAGGCCCTTCACGTAATCGGCGGGCGCCGAAGCGGGCAGCTCGCCTTCGCCCAGCGCCGCCAGCGCGAAATCGATGCCGGCGGGGTCGGCGCCCAGCTCACGGGCGCGCCGATAGGCGGCGATCGCCGCTTCGCGCCGGCCCAGCGCGCGCAGCGCATTGGCGCGGTAGTGCTCGGCCATCGCGTAATCGGGGCGGAGCCGCAGGGCGTGTTCGTAGCTGTCCAGCGCCCGGGACAGGTCGCCGGATTTCTTGAGGGCCGCGCCGCGTGCGCACCAGATCTCGGCCTGGCGGGCCGGCGCGGCGCTCGTCAACGCGGCGTCGTAGGCCTCCACGGCCTGCGCAAACCGGTCGAGCGCCTGCAGGGCGTTGCCCAGTGCCTGCAGCGCGTCCGCATAGCCGGGGCGTGCGGCCAGGGCCTGTTCGGCGCTGGCGGCGGCGTCGCCATGGCGGCCGAGATCGTTGAGGACGATGGCGCGGTGGCACCAGGCTTCCGGATAATTCGCGCTCAGCGCGAGGGCGCGTTCGTAGCTGTCCAGCGCCTCGGGAAGGCGGCCGAGGCGGCGCAGGGTGTTGCCGCGGTTGTTCCAGGCCAGGGCATAACGCGGGTCGAGGCGCAGCGCGGTTTCGACGCTCTGCAGCGCGGCCTCGGCCTGGCCCAGGTCCTGCAGGGCGGCGCCGAGGTTGCAGTGGGCGCGGGCCTGCCGAGGGTCGACCTGCAGTGACTGCCGGATCAGCTCGACGGCCTGTGCCGGATCGCCGCACTGGCGTTCGATGACCCCGCTCAGGTGCAGGGCGTCGAACTGGCGCGGGTCGAGCGCCAGCACCTGCCGGTAGAGTTCGCGCGCCTGCTCCAGCCGTCCCTGCTGGTGCAGGGCGACGGCCTGGCGGAGCAGGGAACCCGCATCCAATTCAGCTCCAGCTCAGGTCGGTCTTGCTGAGCGGGAGTTCGCGCACGCGCTTGCCGGTGGCGGCGAAGATCGCGTTGCAGACGGCCGGCGCCAGCGGCGGGAACACCGGTTCGCCCAGGCCCGTGACCGGGTAATCGGTCTTCAGGAAGTGGGTTTCGATCCTGGTCGGCGTGTCCGGCATGCGCAGCAGCGGGTAGTCGTGGAAGTTGCTCTGCACGATGCGGCCCTTCTCGAGATTCAGCGAGGGGTACATCAGCGTCGAAAGACCATCGATCACCGAGCCCTGCACCTGGTTCTCGGCGCCGGACAGGTTGACGATCTGGGCGCCGATGTCGCTCACCACCACCACGCGGTCCACCTTCAACTGGCCTTCCTTCGACACCGTGACCTCGGCCACTTCCGCCACATAGCCGCGGTGGCTGAAGTGGAAGGCCACGCCGGCCCCCTGGCCGCGCGCGAACTTGCGCCTGCCCCAGCCGGACTTCTCGGCCACGGCCTTGAGCACATTGCGCATGCGCGAGACGTTATAGGGCACGCCGCGCTCGCCGGTACCGGCCACCATGTTGGCGTCACCGAGGATCTCGAGGCGGAACTCTATGGAATCGCGGCCGGCGGCATGGGCCAGTTCGTCGATGAAGCTGTGGAAGACCCAGGCGAACACGTTCGAGCCCGGCGCACGCCACGGTCCCATCGGGATGCGGCATTCGAGCGGGGTCTGCTCGAGCAGGCAGTTGGCGACCCAGCGGCCCGGGAACTCGTCGCCCGACAGGCTGGCGCCGCTGCCCGGCCGCAGCACGCTGCCGGTGGTGCCGTCGCTTTCCTTCTGCTCGACGCGGTTGGCGAAGGTGACGAAGTGATCGTGCCAGGCCACCAGCTTGCCGGCGGAATCGACGCCGCCGCGCAGGAAGTGGAAGCCGCCGGCGCGGAAGTGGTCATGCTGCAGGTCGTCCTCGCGCATCCAGGTCAGCTTCACTGGCGCCTTGACCTTCTGGGCGATGGCGACCGCGTCGACGATGAAGTCGGACGACAAGCGTCGGCCGAAGCCGCCGCCGCTGCGCGTGATGTGCAGGGTAATCTTCTCTTTCAGGATGTTGAAGGTGCTGGCGACCAGGGCCTGGCCGGCGCCCGGGTTCTGGGTCGGCGCCCACAGTTCCACGCTGCCGTCCTTCGGATCGATGGCGGCGGTGCAGTTCTGCGGCTCCATGCTCGCATGCGAGATGAAGGGGTAGGTGTAGGCCGACTC
Organism: Massilia sp. 05N420; assembly: GCF_056397205.1. Taxonomy (NCBI): domain Bacteria; kingdom Pseudomonadati; phylum Pseudomonadota; class Betaproteobacteria; order Burkholderiales; family Oxalobacteraceae; genus Massilia; species Massilia sp. 05N420. Next base: position 32,923 of record NZ_JBFTMX010000037.1, on the reverse strand, counting down.
CACGGTGCGGGCGGCGCCGGCCAGCGCGGTGTCGACGTCGCCATCGCGGCGCATGGTGACCGTGCCCGGCTGTTTGGCTGCAGCCTGGGCCTGGGCCAGGAAGCCCGCCCAGCTATGGTGCGCGCCTTCGCCTTCGTCCCACTGCACCTGCAATTTTTTACGCGCGCTGATCGCGTTCCAGGTGCTGTTGGCGACGATCGCCACGCCCGGACGCAGGCCGTTCAGGTTTTCGGTGCCTTCGACGATGAAGGCATCCTTCACGCCCGGCATGGCCTTGATGGCGGCTAGGTTGGCGGAGCTTGGTGCGCCGCCCAGCACCGGACATTTCACATACACGGCGTACAGCATGCCGGGCAGCTGGACGTCGATGCCGAACAGAGGCTTGCCGGCCACGACCTTGTCGTTGTCGACGCCGCCGATGCGCGTTCCCAGCAGGCGGTAAGTGGACGGATCCTTGAGCTGGACGCCTTTCGCATCCGGCACCGGCAGCGCGGCCGCGGTCTTCACCAGCTGGCCGTAGCCGAGGCGGCGCTTCGACGCATCGTGCAGCACGGCGCCGCGTTCGGCGCGGCATTCGCCGGCCGGCACGCCCCAGGTCTGGGCGGCGGCCTGGACCAGCATGGTGCGCGCGGTGGCGCCCAGGCGGTGGAAGTTCTCGTAATTGGTCGGGGTCGAGGTCGAACCGCCGGCGCCCTGCGGACCATAGGCCGGGTTCAGGTCGCCCTGGACCACGCGCACATCTTTCCATTCGACGTCCAGCTCTTCGGCGATCACCATCGGCAGCGAGGTCTTGATGCCCTGGCCGATTTCCGGCTGCTTGGACACCAGGGTGACGATGCCGTCCTGGGCGATGCGGATGAAGACGTTGGGCGAGAATTCGGTGGCGGCGCCCGGGGCGGCGGCCTGCCCTTGGGCGAGGGCGGCGATGGTGCCGCCGCCATACAGGCCGAGGGCCAGCAGCGAGCCGCCGGCGGCGGACTGGCGCAGGAAGCTGCGGCGCGAAGCGGAAGCGGGAACGGATTTCAGCTCGTCTTGGCGCGCGCTCATTGCTTGCCCTTTCCGGCGGGTTTGGCGGAAGCGATCTCGGCGGCGCGGTGGATACCGGCGCGGATGCGGACATAGGTGGCGCAGCGGCACAGGTTGCCGGCCATGGCGTCGTCGATCTGGGCGTCGGTCGGTCGCGGATGCTGCTTGAGCAGGGCGCAGGCGCTCATGATCTGGCCGGACTGGCAGTAGCCGCACTGGGGCACGTCGAGTTCCTTCCAGGCCTGCTGCAGCGGGTGGGCGGCGTTCGCATCCAGTCCCTCGATGGTCGTGACCTTGCGCTTGCCGATGGCGGACACCGGCAGCTGGCAGGCGCGCGCCGGCTGGCCGTCCACGTGGACGGTGCAGGCGCCGCAGGCGCCGACGCCGCAGCCGTACTTGGTGCCGACCAGGCCCATGGTATCGCGCAGGGCCCACAGCAGCGGCGTGTCCGCTTCGACGTCCACGGTCTGTGCCTTGCCGTTGACGCTCAAGGTGTATTTACTCATGTCTTCCGTTTCCGAGTTGCCAGAACATAAGGACGCAATCGTAAACCAAAGCGGGGCGTCTGGAACAAGGATTTATCGCACACCGCGTTTTGCGGGCTAAGATGATGCCATTTCGATACTCCGGCTGGCTGTCCGGGCAAGGGGAAGCGATGGTCGAATTGAATCCAGACGTGGTCCGGGCGATCGCCGCCAGGCATGAAGGACGTCCTGAAGACGCACTGGCGATACTGATCGGGCTGTTCGCGCGTGTCTGCAAGGATGAAGCCTTCGCCGGCAAGAATATGTTCATCGTGGTGTTCGAGTGGGAGATGCTGGCCGGGGAGCACGGTCCGGCACGTGATGCCCTGGCCCGCGCGCGCGACGCCCAGGCCCGGCAGCTGCTGGATGGCGACAATGTGTTCCGCTCGGGCCGCGGCTATCCCGGTACGCGCTTCCAGCTGATAGCCGGCATCAACGACACGCTGAAGGATCCGCAGTCGACCGTCGAGCTGTTCGCGCACATGGAAGACACGATGCCCGAGGATGCGCGGCATGCGGCCTGGACGGCCTTGCCGGCGATGGTGGCGGCCGGCGACTTCGAGCGCGCCGAACGCTACCTGCCCGATCCCCTGGCGCGTACCGGCGAGCTGAACGCGATGGCGGCCAGCCTGCCGCTGTTCCCGCCGCTGGGCGCCGCGCCGCGGCTGGCGGCCGAGCTGGCCAATGCGATGAAGGACGTCTGGCTATGCGCTTCGACCTTCGAGGGACTGGGGCGAGGCACCGAAGCGGACGAATTGCGCGGCGCGGCGCTGGCCGGCATCGAGTCCGAAGGAATGCGCGCGCTGGCCGCGCGCGAACTGGCCGACCCCGGAACGATCTTCCGTGAGATCGGCGAGCACCAAGAGGCGCAGGAGGCGCGCGCCGGCCGCCTCCACCTCGTGTCGAATCAGAATCCGCCCGGATAGGTTTCCGGCGGCTCTTCCGAGTGCCAGCCGCCGCCCGGATCGATGGGCGTGACGGCCGTGGTGCGGTCGATGTGGATCACGGCGTCGAACTGGACCGCCATCTGGGCCGAAAAATAATGGCTCTGGCGTTCCGTGCGCGGCAGGTAGATGACGCCGATCGCCCGCTCCAGGCGCTTCTGCATCAGGGCTTCGCGGGCCGGACTGTCTCCGCGCAGAGGCAGCAGGAAGCGCTCGATGCCGGTCTCGTGCAGCAGCTCTTCGTAGCTGCCGGGCATGCCGGGGCGCACCCGCTTGTGTTCGGCCGGGCCATCCCATTCCGAAGCCGCCGTGACGAAGCCTTCGTAGGTCGAAAAGCCGATCAAGCGTGTCTGGCCGTCGTAGGCCTTGCGCGCCAGTTCGCCGACGTTCCATTCGCCCAGCTGGCCGACCTCGGTGGCGCGTGCATCGCCGATGTGGGAATTGTGCTCCCACACGACAATTTTGGACGGCTCCCCGTGCCGCGACAGGTGCTGGGCCAGGGCTTCCAGGGTCTCGGCCATGTGGCTGTCGCGCAGGTTCCAGGACGAGACGCGGCCGCGGAACATGGTCCGGTAGTATTCCTCGGCATTCTTGACCAGGCGCGCATTCTGCTGGGCGTAGAAGAAGCCGTCCTCGCTGCCGTCCTTTTGCGCGTATTCGCAGGCACGCCGCTGCATCTGGTTCAGCTGCTCGATCACGCCTTCCTCGCAGGAAGCCGACAGGTCCAGGTTGGCCGAGTAGCCGTAGTGCTGGCTGTCCTCGTAGTAATGGTCGAAGCAGGCATAGCGTTCGCGCGCGATTCTGGCGGCCTGCGGATCGACCTTGTCGAGATAGGCCAGCACTTCGCGCAGCGAGGTGAACAGGCTGTACAGGTCGAGGCCGTAGAAGCCGACCTGCTTGCCGCCGGCCTGTTTCGCATTGTGCTCGCGCAGCCAGTCGACGAAGGCGGAAACGTCGGTATTCCGCCACATCCAGCTCGGGAAGCGTTCGAAGCCGGACAGGGCGGCGTTGGTATCGGCATCCTCGCCCTGGCCGCGCACGTAGCGGTTGACGCGGTAGGCGTCCGGCCAGTCGGCCTCGACGGCCACGGCATGGAAGCCCTTTTCCTCGATCAAGCGTTGCGTGATGCGCGCGCGCTCCTCGTAGAACTCGTGGGTGCCATGGGTGGCCTCGCCCAGCAGCACGAAGCGGGCGTCGCCCACCAGGTCGAGCAGTTCATCGTAGTCGCGCCGGCCGCCTCCCAGCGGGATGGCGGCGGCGCGGATGGCGGCAACGGGGTCAGGGCTGGCCATGATGCCGGGTTCCGCTTCAGTGCAGCAGGCGGCTCATCCAGCCGGACTGCGCGGCTTCACGCGGCATCGAAGCGCGCTCGATGAAGGCCTTCATGCGCGCCAGGTCCTCGTCCATTGCCGACTTCGGATCGGAGCCGAGCAGCAGGGCCAGGCCGTGGCCGATGGCGCCGGCCGGCGGCGTGTAGGACATGCGCACGGTGACCAGGGTGCCGCCGCGGTGGCGCTCGAACTGGATCGAGCCGGTCTGCGGGATCTCGGCGCCGGGTTCGCTGCGCCAGGCCAGGCGGTTCGGACGGTTCTGCTCGGTCAGGACGGAATTCCATTCAAACTCGGAGCCGCCCGGGCCTTTCACGATCCAGTGCGAGCGGCGGCGGCCAAGGTCGCGCACTTCGACCACGTGGGACATGAAGCGCGGGAAGTTCTCGTAATTCGCAAATTGCTGGTAGACCTCGTCAGGCGACGCGTCGATGTGAACGGTCTTCTCGAAGTCGATGGTCTTGTCCATGCCAAGGCTCAGACCCTTGGCCATGCCGAGACCGGCGGCGCCGCGGCTTGCCAGGCTGCGCAGCGGCTGGTTGGCGACGCCGCGCGCCAGCAGGGCGGCGCCGGCCAGGCCCAGCACGGCGGTCAGCGGCGAGCGGCGCATCAGGCCCATCAGGGCCAGCAGGCCGCCGCCGACCAGGGCGGTGTTGCGCATCCCCGGGTTCCAGGCGCCTTCGCTGTCGCCGTGCACTTCCTGGGCCACACGCTTGCCGAGGCGGCCGGCGGTCTTGCGGGTGTCGTCATAGAAGTCGGCGACGCTGTCGGCGGCGCGGCTGACCGCGCTGCGGGCGCTCGCATAGCCGTCGCTGTCCCGGGCCTGGCTGGCGCCGCTCTTCGCTTTGGAGATTGCGTCGTCGGCCAGGTCGCCGGCGGCGCTGGATGCGCGGGCCATGGCGTCTTTCGCCTTCGAGACGGTGTCGCCGATCATGTCGCCGGCGGCGCTTTTCACGCGCGAGATCGTCGAGCCGATGCCGCCGTCCGGCCTGGCCGATTCCACCAGCTCGTCGGCGGCGGCGCCCATGCGGCTGCCCGTGCCGTGCCAGACATTGCCGATGGCGCCGGATGTGCGTGAGCCGACGTTGCGCACGGCGGCGGCCGACTGCGCGCGGCGTGCGCTGCCGCGGTCGGGGTCGAGCATGTACATCAATAGGGCGCCGGCGGCGGCGCCGCCCAGCCATTTGGCAAGTTCAAGCCCGGTGTCCGTCGTCGTCGTGCTTTGCGTCGGCAGTCGTTGCATGATGTTCGTCCTCCATTGGTTGTTGTCGGTCGGCCGTCCGCGCATGCCAGGCGGCGGCCAGCAGATCCTGTACTTCCTCGTCGCTGGTCTGGTCGAAGGCCTCATACCACTGGCCCACGGAGCGGAACAGCGGCGGCGCCGACAGGCAGACCAGCAGGTCGACCTGACCCTCGAGCGCCGCCAGGGTTTGCGGCGGCGCCACCGGCACCGCCAGCACCAGCTTCGCCGGCTTCAAGCCGCGCGCCACGCGGATGGCCGCCAGCATGGTCGAACCGGTGGCAACGCCATCGTCGACCAGGATCGCGGTCCGTCCGGCCAGCGCCAGCGGCTTGCGGGCGCCGCGGTAGGCACGCTCGCGCCGCTGCAGTTCGGCCAGTTCGCGCACGGTGACGGCCTCGACCTGTTCGGCGCTCACGCCCATCAGGCCGGGCACGCCGGGCTGCAACACCCGTACGCCGCCGCTGCCGACCGCGCCCATCGCATATTCCTCGTGCCCGGGCATGCCCAGCTTACGTACGAGAAGGATATCGAGCTCGATGCCGAGCCGCTGTGCGATAGCGAACCCAACGGGCACTCCGCCGCGCGGCAGCGCCAGCACGACCGCGTCAGCGCGCCCCGCATATTCCCGCAGCTCGCGGGCCAGCAGCTTGCCGGCCTGTCTGCGGTCCTTGAAGTGGCGAAACTCGGTCATGCTGTGCTGCGCCCCCTTGCCGCTTCGGGCCTACTGGATGGTCAGCCGCTTTGCCGCGCCGCCCTGTTTCTTGGGCAGCGTGAGCATGAGGACGCCATTCTCGAGCCGCGCTTCGGCGCCGGCATCGTCGACCTCGGAAGGCAGCGTGAAGCTGCGCTGGTACCTGCGTGTCGAACGTTCAGAATACACCACCTGTTCGCCCTCACGCTGTTCGTTTGCCTGCTGGCATTCCCCTTCGATCGTGACGCGCTGGCCGTCGATCGAGACCTTGACGTCTTCCTTCTTGACGCCCGGCAGCTCGGCCTGCACTTCGAAGGCTTTCTCGTGCTCGCTGACGTCGAGGCGCGGCATGGCCAGGCCCTCGTCGGCCCAGCGCCCGCCCTGGGCCAGGGGCGCGAAGAAATCCTGGAACATGCTCTCGACCATTCGGCCGAACTGGTCTTCCATGGGGCCGCCGCGCAGGGTGGACAGCGGGCTATTGTTTCTGCGGATGAGATTCATGATGACCTCCATTGCAAATGAATGCATCACCATTTATACGGCGGCCGGAAGCCGATTTCAAGGGCCGCACAAGCAGGTTTGATGCCCGCCAGCCGGCGGGCAGGTGGAGGGAATTATCGGACTCAGGCCAGATTGCGGCGATGGAAGCGCAAATGATCTTCGACGAAGGTCGAGATGAAGTAATAGCCGTGGTCGTAGCCGGGGTGGCGGCGCAGTTCGAGCGGCTGGCCGGCGGCGCGGCAGGCTTCCTCGAAGGCTTCCGGATACAGCTGTTCCGCGAGGAATTTGTCGGCCAGGCCCTGGTCGATCAGGATGCCGTCCGGGAACACTGCGCGGCCGGCATCCTTCACCAGCTCGCTCGCGTCGTGGGCGCGCCAGGCCGCCWGGTCCTGGCCGAGATAGCCGCCGAAGGCCTTCTGGCCCCAGGGGCAGCGGGTCGGCGCGGCGATCGGCGCGAAGGCAGAGACCGAGCGGAACAGGTCCGGGTGGCGCAGCGCCAGGGTCAGGGCGCCGTGCCCGCCCATCGAGTGGCCGAAGATGCCGACCCGGCCCGCATCCGCCGGCAGGGTGGCCAGCACCAGTTGGCGCAGCTCGAGGATGTAGCTTTCCATGCGGTAGTGGCGGGCCCAGGGCTCGGCGCTGGCGTCGAGATAGAAGCCGGCGCCCACGCCGAAGTCCCAGCTGTCGGTCTCGCCGGGAACGCCGGCGCCGCGCGGACTGGTGTCGGGCGCGACCAGGATCACGCCGAGCTCGGCGGCGACGCGCTGGGCGCCGGCCTTAATCATGAAGGTTTCTTCGGTGCAGGTCAGCCCGGCCAGGTAGAACAGCACCGGCAGCTTCTTGCCTTCCGCTCCGGGCGGCAGGTAGACGGAAAAGCGCATCGGCAGGCCGATGGCGCTGGAGTCGTGCTGGTAGAAGCGCTGCACGCCGCCGAAGCAGGCGTGTTCGCTGAGTACATTGGCTTGGGCAAGATCGGTCATCGTCTTTCCATCGATAGGTGAACAATTGCATAAGTATGCCCGCTGCGCCGCCGTCTTGCAGTAGACATTGCAGCGAACTCAGACGATGCCGAGCGCGCCGAGCAGGGCGCCGGCCGCCAGCACCCACAACAGGTGCAGCCGGGTACGCCAGATCACCGCGCCGGCGGCGACGGAAAGCAGCCACAGCCGCCATTGTCCGCCGCCGGCCGAACTGCCGAGGATCCAGGCGGTCGACAGCAGCAGGGCGATCACCACCGGCGCCATGCCCTGCTTGAAGGCGCGCACGGCGCGCAGGTCGCGGTTGCGGTGGCCCCAGCGCGCCGCCGTGTAGGTGATGATGGTCGAGGGCGTCATGATGCCGACCATGCAGACCAGCACGCCGAACAGGGCGGCGCCGACGCTGCCGGCATTGATGCCGACGTGCCAGCCCATCAGGGCCACGAACAGCACGTTGGGGCCGGGCGCGGCCTGGGCCAGGGCGATCGCGGCATTGAACTGGTCCTGGGTCAGCCAGTGGTGCTGCTCGACCAGGAAGCGGTGCATCTCGGACGAGGTCGAGATCGCGCCGCCGATCGACATCGTCGACAGCAGCAGGAAGTGGCCGAACAGGTTCAGCCAGTCGGACCAGGCCAGCGCCAGGTGCAGGGTCTCGTGTGCCGGGCTCATGATGTCAGGCGGCGCCAGGTGAGGACGCAGCCGAGGCCGCCCAGGCCCAGCAGCACGTACAGCAGCGGGCATTTCAGCAGCGCCACCAGCACGAAGCCGAGGGCGGCGATGGCCACGCACCAGGACATCGGCAGCGGGCTGCGCTTGAGGGCCGCGGCCAGCCGCAGGCCGGCGACGCCGATCAGGCCGGCCGAGACGGCGGCCATGCCGCGCAGGGCGCCGGCCACCTGCGGGCTGTCGGCGAAGCGGTCGTGCAGCACCGCCAGGGTCAGCACCAGCACCAGCGGCAGGGCCAGCAGCCCGGCCAGGGCGGTCATGGCGCCGGGCAGGCCGAAATAGCGGCCGCCGATCATCAGCGACAGGTTGACCACGTTCGGGCCCGGCATGATCTGGGCGACGGCCCAGTCTTCGATGAATTCCTCCTGGGTCAGCCAGCGTTTGCGCTCGACGAGCTCGCGCTGGACGACGGCGAGCACGCCGCCGAAACCTTGCAAGGCCAGCAGCGTGAAGGAGATGAAGAGGTCGGACAGGGTTTGCGGGCGGGGCGGGGAGCCGGGCTCCCCCGGCAGCGGATGCGGCGAGGTGGTCATGCACCGATTATCGCGCTGCGTCCACCCTCCTGTCCATGTGGCAGTGGCTGGGTTTTAGCCGCCGCCGATGCCGCGCATCACGCGGCCGGATCCTTCGCATTCCGGGCAGATCTTGCCGTCGGTCAGCTTGCCACTGCCGCCGCAGGTCTCGCAAAGGTCCTCGCCCGCGCCCGGGGTGCCCGGTTCGGCTTCGTCGCCCGGTTTCAGGTCGGGATCGGGAGTCATGGTCATGGGGTCCTCGCTGGTGATGGTTGACGGGATCATTCTAGGCCGGGCGGCGCGGCGGCGGCGCACGCGGATGCGCTGCGCCGTCATCTGCGCGTAATATGCGGATGCGATATGTCCTCTTGACTTGCAATTAATCTGGCCGATACTGCATCTGCGGCAAGCGGCCTTGATTCCGATCAAACAGGAGATGCAATGGAGCAAACTAGCCTGACCCAGCGCCTGGATGCGCAGCGCAGCAGCGTCGTCGATCTCGGCGTAGCCTTGCAATCACGCGACGGCACGATCTCGGCCGTGGAATTCCTGCGCTCGCGGGACATCGATCCAGCGGTCATCGAAAGGGTGCTGGGCGAGCCGGAACGCCGCCGCCCGCCCTCCGCTTGAGTGTTTCTGGGGTGTCGTGGTTATGCACAAATTTTTCTGCAATGCATCTTGCAAAAATATTTGAATCGTGCGCCGCTTGACATCGTAAGCCCTTGATTTTGCGTGTTTCACATCCTGCACGCACAATGGGCAAATTGTTGGAAGCCGCATCATTCCTTGCTTCCCGCATGTCAAGGGGGTGCTTTTCCACATGGTTATTCACAGATTTTGTGGATATCTGAACAAGCCTGGCCAGCTTATGGGACTTGCCTAACTCTACTGGATAAATGTACAGTTCTGGCATCTCCAGACCTGTTGCATTATGCCCGATACCGCCGACCCCAGCGTTTCCGCACCCGCGCTGCATGATCCGCTGCCCGACCCCTATGCGTCCCTGAATCCGGAACAACGCGCGGCCGTCGAACACGACGTCGGCCTTACCATGCCGCGGCCGCTGCTGGTCGTCGCCGGCGCCGGCTCGGGAAAGACGAATACGCTGGCCCACCGCGTGGCCCGGCTGATCCAGTCCGGCGCAGATCCGCAGCGCATCATGTTGCTGACCTTTTCGCGGCGCGCCGCCAACGAGATGGCGCAGCGCGCCGGCGGTGTCCTGCAGCGCGTCTTCGGGACCTCGCCCCAGGCGGTGGCGGGCTTGCCCTGGGCCGGCACTTTCCACAGCATCGGTGCCCGCCTGCTGCGCGAGTACGCCGGCCGGACCGGGCTGGAGTCCTCCTTCACCATCCACGACCGCGGCGATTCCGAAGACCTGATGGGCATGGTGCGCCAGGATATTGGCCTCACCGGTGGCCAGAAGCGGTTTCCCTTGAAAGGCACCTGCCTGGCCATCTATTCGCGCGTGGTGAACAGCCAGGACGCGCTCGGCGAGGTGCTGCAGACGACCTTCCCCTGGTGCAGCGAATGGGAGGAGCAGCTGAAACGCCTGTTCGGCGCCTATGTCGACGCCAAGCAGGAGCAGAACGTGCTCGACTACGACGACCTGCTGCTGTTCTGGTCCGAGATGGCGTCCGACCCGGAACTCGGACCGGAGCTGGGCGCGCTGTTCGACCACGTGCTGGTCGACGAATACCAGGACACCAACCGCCTGCAGGCCGCCATCATCCAGGGCATGAAGCCGGACGGGCAGGGCGTGATGGTGGTCGGCGACGACGCCCAGGCCATCTATTCCTTCCGCGGGGCGACGGTGCGCAACATCCTCGACTTCCCGCAAGCCTTCTCGCAGCCGGCCCGCGTCATCACCCTCGACCGCAACTACCGCTCCACCCAGCCCATCCTGGATGCCTCGAACGCCGTTATCGCCGCCGCGCTGGAGCGGCATGCGAAGACGCTGTGGACGGATAAAGTGTCGACGGCGAAGCCGCAGCTGGTGCTGATTCCGGACGAGGCCGAGCAGGCGCGCTGGGTCTGCAACCGCGTGCTGGAACAGCGCGAAGCCGGCACCAGGCTGACCCAGCAGGCGGTGCTGTTCCGCGCCGCCAGCCACAGCGCCGCGCTGGAGCTGGAGCTGGTGCGCCGGAACATCCCCTTCGTGAAGTTCGGCGGCCTGAAATTCCTGGAAGCGGCCCATATCAAGGACATCCTCGCGGTGCTGCGCTTCGCCCAGAACCCGGCCGGACGCCTGGCCGGATTCCGCGTCGCCCAGCTGATCCCCGGCATCGGCCCGGCGAACGCGGCGCGGCTGCTGGATGCGGTAGGCGAGGCCGCCGATCCGCTGGCGGCCGTGGAAGCCTTCGAAGCGCCGGCGCGCGCCCAGGGCGACTGGGAAGCCTTCGTGGCCCTGTTCCGCAGCCTGCGGACGCCCGGGCTACGCTGGCCGATGGACATCGAACTGGTGCGCGGCTGGTACCAGCCCCACCTGGAGCGCCTGTACGACGACGCCCCGGTGCGCGCGGCCGATCTCGAGCAGCTGGTGGCGCTGGCCGGCGGCTACGGTTCGCGCGAGACCTTCCTGACCGAGCTGACCCTCGATCCGCCCGAAGCGACCAGCGACCGCGCCGGTCCGCCGCTGCTGGACGAGGATTACCTGATCCTGTCGACCATCCATTCGGCCAAGGGCCAGGAGTGGCAGTCGGTGCACGTGCTGAACGTGGTGGACGGCTGCATCCCCTCCGACATGGCCACCGGCAGCGGCGACGACATCGAGGAGGAGCGGCGCCTGTTGTATGTGGCCATGACGCGCGCCAGGGAGCAGTTGCACCTGGTGGTGCCGAACCGCTTCTTCATCAAGCAGCAGGCGCAGATGGGCGACCGGCATGTCTACGCCCAGCGAACCCGCTTCATCAGCCCGGCGATGCTGAAGCATTACGAGGAATGCGTGTGGGTGAACGGGGATACGCCGCACAGCCGCAAGCCGATGCCGGACGAAGTAAGGATGCTGGTGCGCGAGCGGGCGCGAAGCCGCTGGAAATGAGCTTGGAAATAATAGTTATCCCCCGTGTCCTACCCTTGTAGGAATTTGCCGCATAGCCATGTCCTGCACAAAACTGGGGCTTGGCTAAGTCCTTGATTTTGCAGGGCTAAGATTTTGCCTGTTGAACGGGCAATTTGTTGAAACCCGCACCAATACTGCCCTCCCGGCTTGTCAAGAGGCGCTTGTCCACAACTTTATCCACATTTCCTGTGGATATGAAAATAAAGGCTGTGGAATCAAGTATTTAGGGCCTGATCTTGAGAAATCCCTTGGCATTTTCGTAAGGTAAATTCTTGCGCCGGGCGATGGGCCCGGCCGGCTCAGTCCAGATGCTCGCGCAGGCGCCGCAAGGCTTCCAGCGCCCCGGCCGGAATGCCGACGTCGCGCGCGGACGGCACCCGCGGCTCGCGCGGATTGATGCGGACCAGGGGCGCGCTCCGGGACTCGCACATGCGCCGCACCGAGGGCACGTCGGTGCCGGCGCCGAGCTCGATCACCACCAGGCGCCGCGCCTGCGCCAGCCAGGCCTCCAGGCGTTCGTACTGCGCTTCGGTGCGCTCGCTCAGCCAGGCGCCGTCGTTGAACATCAGGACATTCGGACGCGCCAGCGCGCCGCAATGCGGGCAGGCCGGCAGGGGCGGGTGCATCAGGCAGTCGGCCGGATCGATCTCGGGGCGGACCGCATCCGCCGGCCAGATCGCCTCGCCGCAGGGGTGGCTGCATTGCAGGTGGTGAATGGAGCCGTGGCATTCGACCAGCCGTTCCTCGGGAAAGCCGGCGCGCTGGAACTGGCCGTCGACATTGCTGGTGAAGACGAAGGCGCCCAGCGGCAGGCGCTCGCCCAGTTCGCGCAGGATCGCAAAGCCTTCGTGGGGCACCGTGTCGCGGTAGAGCGTCAGCCGGTGTCCATAGAAGCCCCAGGCCAGTTCGGGATGGCGGGCGAAGCTGCGCGGGTTCGCGATCTCGACGAAGCGGATGCCGAGTTCGGCCAGCGGCGGATAGGCGCGCCAGAAACCGTGGTCGCCGCGGAAGTCGGGCAGGCCGGAATCGACGCCGATGCCGGCGCCGGCGCCGATCAGCAGGGCGTCGGCCTCGCGGATCAAGACGGCAGCGCGGGCGATGGCGGCGTCGAATGCCTCAGTCACGGACATCTTCGGCATCGATGAGCCGCTTCTGGTGGTCTAGTTCAGCCAGGAAGCGCTCGGCGGCGACGGTCGGCGGCCACGGTTCCCAGGGACGGCAGCGGTAGCGCGCCGCCAACGGATCCTCCTCCAGCACGGCGGCGCGGATCTTCAAGGTAGTGCGCACCTCTTCTTCCTTCCAGCCGACCACGTGGACGGCCTCGCTGGCGGCGGCCAGGCGGTCGGCCTGCTTGTGCTTCGCGTGTTCGGTGGGCGTCCAGGCCGGCAGGCCGTAGCGCAGGAAGACCATGTGTTCGAGTCTTTGCGTGAGCGCCTTGAAGCCCTCGCCGAGGAAGGGTTTGAGCGGCGACACGGCGTCGAAGCCGAGCAGGCCTTCCTCGGCGTCGTGCAGCAGTTCGCGCAGTTCGATCACCGGGGACAGCGGGATGGGCGAGGCGGCGCGCCGCAGCAGCATCACGCAGATCGAGTGCTGGGCCACCGACAGGGGCAGCGGCCAGGCCGAGTGTCCGCCCCAGCGGTAGGTGCGGGCCAGGCCCAGGGCCAGGTCGGCGTCGTCCCAGTCGAAGGGCGTGGGATTCAGCAAATCGAGCCGTTTGCCGGAAGGCATACGAACCCAGGCACGCAGGTCCTGCACCATCAAGGAAGCCCCATCATTGTTTCAGATGGGGGGATTGTACACGCAGCGCCTAATCCAGCCGGGCTTCCTCGATCACCCCGTCGGCCGCGAAACCGTCGATCTCCTCGTCGCCATAGCCGTACTCCCTGAGCAGTTCGCGCGAATGCTCGCCCAGCATCGGCGCGTGGCGGTCGACGCGGGTGGGCGTCTGCGAAAAATGCACGGGGCAGCCCAGCGCGCGCGTGGTACCGGCCTGGGGATGCTCGACCTCGACCACCATGCCGCGCGCCTCCACCTGCGGATGGCTGAGCGCTTCGGCGATCGTATGCACCGGACCGACCGGCACGCCGGCGGCGTCGAAGGCGGCGATCCATTCGTCGCGCGAGCGTGTCTTCAGCACCGCAGCCATCGCATCGGTGAGCACGCTCAGGTTGCGCATGCGCGCGCCGTTGTCGGCGAAGCGCGGGTCTTCGCGCCATTCCGGGTGGCCCAGCACGTCGGCGATGCGCTCCCAGTTGGCCTGGTTGGCGCCGCCGATATTGATCCAGCCGTCGCTGGCCTGGAAGGCCTGGTAGGGCGCGGTCAGCAGGTGGGCCGAGCCGGTCGGGCCGCTGGAGTGCCCGGTCGCGAAATAGATCGCCGCGTGCCAGTAGGTCTGCTGCAGCGCCGCTTCCATCAGCGAGGTGTCGACCACCTGGCCCTGGCCGGTCTTCTGCTTGTGCGCATAGGCGGCCAGGATGCCGACCACCGCCAGGATGCCGGCATTGATGTCGGCGATCGAGTTGCCGGTCTTGACGGGCGGGCGTCCGGGTTCGCCGGTCACCGACATCAGGCCGGCAAAGCCCTGGGCGATGAGGTCGAAGCCGCCCTTGTCGGCGTAGGGGCCGTCGCGGCCGTAGCCGGACACCGAGCAGTAGATCAGGCCCGGATTGATCTCCCTGAGGGTTTCGTAGCCCAGGCCCAGGCGCTCCAGCGTGCCGCGGCGGTAGTTTTCGGTCAGGACGTCGGCTTCCTTCACCATCCGCAGCAGGATCTCGCGCCCCTTTGCATGCTTCAGGTTGAGGGCGATGCCGCGCTTGTTGCGGTTGAGGATCAGGAAGGGCGCCGAGACGCCGTTGATGCGCGGTTCGCGATAGCCGCGCGAATCGTCGCCGCCGGGGAGCTTTTCGACCTTGACGACGTCGGCGCCCATGTCGGCCAGCATCATGCCGCAGGTGGGGCCGGCCATGATCTGCGCGAGTTCGAGCACGCGCATGCCGGCCAGCGGTCCGGGATGGGGAGTGGTGTTTGTGCTTGTCATGGATGTCGTGTTCAGGAGCCGGACCAGGCCGGTTTCTGTTTATCGAGGAAGGCGGACACGCCGATCTTGAAATCGGCACTGCCGTAGCAGGCGGCCACCAGGTCGTCGCCCTGCGGGACGGTTTCCGCCACCACGCGTCGGATCGCTTCCTTCGACACCCGCTGGGTCACCGGCGCCAGCTTTTCGAGGCGGGCGCACAGCTGGTCGGCGGCATCGTCGAGCGCACCGGCGTCGGCGATCTCGGTCAGGAAGCCGCAGTCGTAAGCTTCCCGGGCCGGGAGCAGGTCGGCCAGCAGCAGCATGCGCTTGGCGCGCGCCACGCCGAAAGCCGCGACCACGCGCGCGGTATTCGCCATCGACAGGCAGTTGCCGAGCGTGCGCGCGATCGGCACGCCGAACGACGCGGTGGGGGCGGCGATGCGGAAATCGCAGGCGGCGGCGATGGCGAGGCCGCCGCCGATGGTCCAGCCGTCGAGGATGGCGACGGTGGGCATGGGCAGGCCCTCGATCTGGCCGATGCGCCGGTCGATCACGCGTTCGTAGGCGAGACCGTCGTCGCCGCCTTCGAAGCTCTTGAATTGTTCGATGTCGGTGCCGGCCACGAAGGCGTCGCCGCCGGCGCCGCGGAAGGTGGTCACGCGCACGTCGGCGCGTTCGGCGAGCTCGTCGCAGATGCGGCCCAGCTCTTCGTACATGGCCCAGGTCATGGCGTTGCGCGCCTCCGGGCGGTCGATCAGGATGGATGCGATGCCGTTCCGGACGCTCAGTTGTACACGGCCCTTGTTCATGGATCTCCTTTCGCGGCTTGACTGGGCAGCCGGCCGGCCCGGACGGCGCGGCCGGCTGCCATGGCTCAGATGGCGACGGTCGGCTGCGGCTGCAGCGCGCCGTGCGCGGTTTCGTCGAACTGTTTGCCCGGCTTCATGGCGAAGGCGGTGATCGAACCGACGACCATCAGCGCCATCGAGAAGATGAAGGGCGTGTCCCAGTTGCCGGTCTTGTCGATCAGCCAGCCGCCGAACAGCGGGCTGATGATGGCGGCCAGCGCCGAGCCGGTGTTCATCATGCCGCTCGCGGTGCCGGAGAATTTCGGCGCGATGTCCATCGGGATCGCCCACATCGGGCCGATGGTGAATTCGATGAAGAAGAAGCCGAGGCTCAGGCAGACCGCCGAGATCACCAGGTCGTGCACGAACATCAGCGGCACCAGCGAGGCCAGGGTCAGCAGCATGCAGATCACGACCACGTTGCGGCGCGCGGTGTTCAGGTTGCCGGTCTTCTTCAGCAGGTGGTCGGAGACGATGCCGCCCAGCGCATCGCCGACCACGCCGGCCAGGAACACGCCGGCCGAGAAGATCGCCGACTTCTTCAGGTCGAGCTGGTAGTTGTGCAGGAAGTACTGCGGAATCCAGCTCAGGAACAGCCACAGGATCCAGCCGTAGCAGAAGTAGGTGATCGTCACCGGCGACATGCGGCGGAACAGCGGCATCCACGGGACTTTCGGGCGGTCCTTGAACTGCTTGTATTCGGGCAGGGAGGCCAGCTCGTCCTTCGTGATGCGCGGATGGTCGGCCGGGTTGTCGCGGAAGCTGATCGCCCACCACAACACCCACAGCAGGCTGATGCAGCCGAGGATGATGAAGGAGCCGCGCCAGCTGGTGGCGGCCATCAGCGCCACCACCAGCGGCGGGGTGAGGGCGTTGCCGAGGCGCGCGCAGGCGTGGGTGATGCCCTGGGCGAAGCCGCGCTTCTCGGCCGAGAACCAGCTGGCCATGGCGCGGGTGGCGGTGGGGAAGGTGGCGCCTTCGCCCAGGCCCAGCAGCATGCGGGCGAGGAACAGGGAGACCAGGCCGGTGGCCAGGCCGCTGAGGATGGTGGCGCCGGCCCACACCACGGCGCAGACGGTCAGGGTCTTGCGCGCGCCGAACTTGTCGCCCAGCCAGCCGCCGATGATCTGGAAGACGAGGTAGGGATAGGCGAAGGCGGAAAACACGAAGCCGAGTTGGGTCTTGCTGAGCCCGAACTCCTTGCCGAAGCTGGCGGCGGCGGTACTGACGTTGACGCGGTCGACATAGGTAATCAGGTACATCACGCAGAGTAGTAACAGCACCTGCGTCGTGGCACGGCTTGCTTTCATGTGGTGTCTCCTGTTTGGTTTTTCTTGGATCCGGCGCGGCGCTCGTCAGGCGGCCTTGGCCAGGGTGTCGGCGTGCTTCCCTTGTGGGGCGGTCGCCGTCAGGTACTGCATGGCGGCCAGTACGCCGCCCTTGCGGTGCGGGACGCCCGCCACCTCGAAGCCCATCTCGACACCGGCGAGGGTGCCCATCAGGCTCAGGTCGTTGAAGTCGCCGAGGTGGCCGATCCGGAATACCCATCCGGACAGCCTGGTCAGGCCCTGGCCCAGCGACATGTTGAAGTTCTCCAGCACCGCCTTGCGGAAGGCGTCGGCATTCGCATACTGGCCGGAGGCGTCCTTCGGCATCACGACGGCGGTCAGCACGCCGCTGTACTCGGCCGGGTTCTGGCACAGGATCTCCATCCCCCAGGCCTCGACCGCGGCGCGGGTGGCGGCCGCATGGCGCTGGTGGCGCGCGAACACGTTCTGCAGGCCTTCCTCGAGCAGCATGTCGCAGGCTTCGGACAGGCCGTAGAGCAGGTTGGTGGCCGGGGTGTAGGGCCAGAAGCCGTTCTTGTTGGCTTCGAGGATCTCGTCCCAGCCCCAGTAGGCCTTCGGCAGCCTGGCCTGGCGCGAGGCGGCGATGGCCTTGTTCGATACCGCGTTGAAGGACAGGCCGGGCGGCAGCATCAGGCCTTTCTGCGAGCCGCTGACGGTGACGTCCACGCCCCATTCGTCGTGGCGGTAGTCGATCGAGCCGAGCGAGGAAATGGTGTCGACCAGCAGCAGGGCCGGGTGGCCGGCGCGGTCGATGGCGCGGCGCACGGCGGCGATGTCGGAGGTGACGCCGGTCGAGGTTTCGTTATGCACCACGCATACCGCCTTGATGGTGTGCCCGGGGTCGGCGGCCAGGCGCGCCTCGATGGCGGCGGCATCGGCCCCGCGGCGCCAGTCGCCGCCGAGGAATTCTGCATTCAGCCCGAGCTTGTCGGCCATCTTCTTCCAGAGGGTGGCGAAGTGGCCGGTCTCGACCATCAATACCGTGTCGCCGGGCGAGAGGGTGTTCACCAGCGCGGCTTCCCAGGCACCGGTGCCGGAGGCCGGATAGATCACGACCGGGTTCTCGGTCTGGAAGATCTTGCGGATGTCGGCCAGCACCTTCCTGCCGAGGGCCTGGAATTCCGGCCCGCGATGGTCGATGGTGGGATAGTCCATCGCGCGCAGGATGCGGTCGGGGACGGTGGAGGGGCCGGGGATCTGCAGGAAGTGGCGGCCGGCGGGATGGGAGTTCAGTTTGACCATGTGGGACCCTGTCGTGGTGAGAAAAATGGCGAAAACATTTTGTATACAATATTCAAACTTAAAACGAAGTCAATGCGAATTGCATTCGTACCCATCGTTACCTAGCAGGATTGACAGGATGTGCTGGCATCAAAATTTGTATGTGGTATACAATTTTGGAACTATGAATAATCCTGCAACTCCACCCATCATCGCCAGCATCGACCGCCTCGGCCTGTCCGCCGCAGTCGGTGCGCGTCTGCGCGACATGATCGTCGAGGGCGTCCTCGCCCCCGGCACCCGCCTCAACGAACGCATGCTGTGCGAGCAGCTGAACGTCTCGCGCACGCCGCTGCGCGAAGCCTTCAAGACCCTGGCGGTCGAAGGCCTGATCGTGCTGCAGCCCAACCGCGGCGCCGTGGTCGCCCAGATGTCCGTACCCGAGATCGAGCAGACCTTCGAAGTGATGGGCGCGCTGGAAGGGATGTCGGGCGAGCTGGCCTGCGCCCGCGCCACCGACGCCGAAATCGCCGAGGTCAGGGCCCTGCATTTCGAGATGATGGCGGCCCACGCGCGGCGCGACCTGCCCACTTACTACAAGCTGAATCACGCGATCCACGACTGTTTCAACGCGATGGCGCGCAATGCGGTGCTGACCGAGACCTACCAGCAGATCAATGCGCGCATCCAGAGCCTGCGCTTCCGCTCGAACTTCAACCAGGACAAATGGGATACCGCCGTCAGGGAGCACGGCGCCATGCTCGAAGCCCTGGAGAAGCGCGACGGCGAGGCCCTGCGCCAGATCCTGCTGCAGCACCTGCGCAACAAGCGCGACGCGGTGCTCGCCGTGCTGCGCGCAGCGTCGCAGGCGCCCGACGACACCCCACCCGGAGCCCCATGACATGAACGATTCGGTACCTTCCAGAGTATTGCTTTCCACCGGCCTGCAGGCGCGCATCGACAGCCAGGAACTGGCCGGCCGGCTGCGCAAGGAAACCACAGGGGAGGTACTGTTTGACCGCGGGTCGCGCGGGCGCTACGCCACCGACGCTTCGATCTACCAGATCGAGCCGGTCGGCGTGTTCGTGCCGCGCACCCCCGACGACGTCGCGCTGGCGCTGGCCATCGCCCGCGAGGCGCGGGTGCCGGTGCTGCCGCGCGGGGCCGGCACCAGCCAGTGCGGGCAGACGGTCGGCGCCGCGCTGGTGCTCGACAACAGCAAATACCTGAACCAGGTGATCGCCTTCGACAAGGAAGCGATGACGGTCACGGTGCAGCCCGGGATCGTGCTGGACCACCTGAACGCCTGGCTGAAGCCGCACGGGCTGTGGTTCCCGGTGGACGTCTCGACCGCCGCCCAGTGCACCCTCGGCGGCATGGCCGGCAACAACTCCTGCGGCTCGCGCAGCCTGTATTACGGGAACATGGTGCACAACGTGCTGGCCATCGACGCCTGGCTGGCGGACGGCAGCCAGGCCCGCTTCTGCGAACTGGACGCGATGCGCGCCGGAGCGTCCGCCCGCATCGGCCAATTGGTCGACACGGTGGAGGCGATCGCCGCCCGCGAGCATGCGGAAATCGCCGAACGCTACCCGAAGGTGCTGCGGCGCGTGGGCGGCTACAACCTCGACATCTTCCATCCGCAATCGGAGCGGCCCTATACCCGCGACGGCAGCGTCAACCTGGCGCATCTGCTGGTGGGCTCGGAAGGCACGCTGGCCTACACCGGACAGATCACGCTGACGCTGGCGCCGCTGCCGAAGGCGAAGGCGCTCGGCATCGTCAACTTCACGGACTTCAGCAAGGCGATGGACAGCACCCGGCACATCGTCAAGCTCGGGCCGGTGGCGGTGGAGCTGGTCGACCGCACCATGATCGAACTGGCGCGCGGCAATCCGGCCTTCCGCCCGACCATCGAGAAGGCCCTGATCGGCAAGCCGGATGCGATCCTGCTGGTGGAATTCGCCGGCGAGGACAGGGCCGGGCAGCTGCGCGGCTTGAAGAGCCTGGTGGACCTGATGGGCGACCTCGGGCTGCCCGGCTCGGTGGTCGAGATGCCGGACGAGCAGGAGCAGAAGGCGCTGTGGGAAGTGCGCAAGGCCGGCCTGAACATCATGATGAGCCTGAAGGGCGACGGCAAGCCGGTCTCCTTCATCGAAGACTGCGCGGTGCCGCTCGAGCACCTGGCCGAGTATACCGACCAGCTGACCGAAGTGTTCGCCAGGCACGGCACGCGCGGCACCTGGTATGCCCACGCCTCGGTCGGCACCCTGCACGTGCGCCCGATCCTCGACCTGCGCCGCGACGGCAGCGCCAAGATGCGCGCCATCGCCGAGGAAGCGGCAAGCCTGGTGCGCCGCTACAAGGGCGCCTTCTCGGGCGAGCACGGCGACGGCCTGGTGCGCAGCGAATGGGTCGACTGGCAGTTCGGCGAGCGCATGATGGGCGCCTTTGCCGGGATCAAGGATGCCTTCGACCCGGACGGCCTGATGAACCCGGGGAAGATCGTGCGTGCGACGAAAATGGACGACGCCTCGCTGTACCGCTTCAAGCCCGGCTATGCCGAGCAGCCGCTGCGCACCGCGCTCGACTGGTCGGCGTGGAACGTGCAGACCGACCCGGTCACGGAACAGGCGGGCGCGCCCGGCAGCGGCGGCGATGCGACCGGCGGCTTCGCCAAGGCCATCGAGATGTGCAACAACAATGGCCACTGCCGCAAGTTCGACAGCGGCACCATGTGCCCGAGCTACCGCGTGACGAAGGACGAGCAGCACCTCACGCGCGGCCGCGCCAACACCCTGCGCCTCGCCGTGTCGGGCCAGCTCGGGCCGGACGCCATGAGCTCCGAGACCCTGCACGAGACCCTCGACCTGTGCGTGAGCTGCAAGGGCTGCAAGCGCGATTGCCCGACCGGCATCGACATGGCGCGCATGAAGACCGAATTCCTGTACCACTACCGCAAGCGCCACGGCATGCGCCTGAAGGACAAGCTGGTGGCCAACCTGCCGCGCTATGCGCCGTGGGCGGCGAAGTTCGCGCCGCTGCTGAACCTGCGCGACCGCCTGCCCGGCGCCGCCCGCCTTTCCGAACACTGGCTGGGTCTCAGTGCGAAGCGTTCGCTGCCGCGCTGGCGCGCCGATACCTTCATGGCGGGCCTGGGCGCGCCCTCCGCGGCGCCGGCGGGGGCGGCGGAAGTGGTGCTGTTCGCCGACACCTTCAACAACTATTTCGAGTCCGAGAATGCGAGCGCCGCCCTGCGCGTGCTGCAGGCCGCTGGCTACCACGTGCACGTGGCGCGGGCGAAGGGGGAGTCGCGGCCCCTGTGCTGCGGGCGAACCTACCTGGCCGCCGGCCAGGTCGACCAGGCCAGGCAGGAAGCGCGCCGCAGCATCGATGCGCTGCTGCCCTTCGTGGCGCGCGGCATCGCCGTCGTCGGGCTGGAGCCGTCCTGCCTGCTGACCATGCGCGACGAGTTCCTGGCTTACGGCTTCGGCGAAGAAGCCAGGCTGCTGTCCGGCGCGGCCATGCTGTTCGAAGAGTTCATCGCGCGCGAATCGAAGGCGGGCAGGCTGAAGCTGAAGCTGAAGGCGCTGCCGCAATCGACGGCCCTGTTGCACGGCCACTGCCACCAGAAGGCCTTCGATGCCGTCAAGCCGGTACAGGCCGTGCTCGGGCTCATCCCCGGCCTCGAGGTCAAGCTGATCGAGAGCAGCTGCTGCGGCATGGCCGGCAGTTTCGGCTACGAGGCCAGCCATTACGAGGTTTCGATGAAGATGGGCGAGCTGGCGCTGCTGCCGGCCGTGCGCCAGGCCGGAGCGGATACACTGATCGTGGCCGACGGCACCAGCTGCCGCCACCAGATCCTCGACGGCGCCCAGCGCGAAGCCCTGCATGTGGCGCGGGTACTGGAGGCGGCGCTGGCTTGATATGGCCGAACACCCGGGCCGGGAGGGGCACTAAACTTGTCTGTTGCGGCCATCCGGGGCCGTCCAGGCGAGGGAGCGGCAGATGGCAGACAATCCGAAGCGCATCGATTGCGACGTACTGGTGGTGGGCGGTGGCATCAACGGCGCCGGCATCGCGCGCGACGCCAGCGGGCGCGGCCTGCGCGTGATGCTGTGCGAGAAGGACGACCTGGCCCAGCATACGTCCTCGGCGTCGAGCAAGCTGATCCACGGCGGCCTGCGCTACCTCGAGCAATACCACTTCGGCCTGGTGCGCAAGGCCCTTGCCGAGCGCGAGGTGCTGCTCAAGAGCGGCCCTCACATCATGCATCCGCTGCGCTTCATCATGCCGCATGCGTCTGGCCAGCGCCCGGCCTGGCTGATCCGCATGGGCCTCTTCCTCTACGACCACCTGGCGCGGCGCGACTTCCTGCCGGGCTCCGAGGCGCTCTCGCTGCAGGGCCATCCGGCGGGCGCGCCGCTGCAGCCGCGCTTTGCCCGTGCCTTCGCCTATTCCGATGTGTGGGTCGACGATGCGCGGCTGGTGGTGCTGGCCGCCGTCGATGCGCGCGAGCGCGGCGCCAATGTCCTGACCCGCACCCGCTGCACGGCCCTGGTGCGCGAGCCGCAGCGCTGGATCGCCACCCTGCAGGGACCGGACGGCGAGTTGCGCGTGCATGCGCGCTGCCTGGTGAACGCGGCCGGCCCCTGGGCCGCCGGCTTCCTCGGCACGGCCACCGGCAAGCCCGGCGCCGCGCGCCCGCTGCGCCTGGTGAAGGGCAGCCACATCGTGCTGCCGCGCCTGTTCGAGCACGACAGCGCCTACATCCTGCAGCAGCCGGACGGCCGGATCGTGTTCGCGATTCCCTACGAGGGCCGGTTCACCCTCGTCGGCACCACCGACATCGACTACCAGGGCGACCTCGACCGCGTCGCCATCGACGCCGCCGAGATCGATTACCTGTGCGCGGCCGTGAACCGCGCCTTCGCGCAGCCGGTCGCGCCGAAGGATGTGGTGTGGACGTACGCCGGCGTGCGGCCGCTGATCGGCGAAGAGGGGGCCACCGCTTCGAGCGCCAGCCGCGACTATAGGCTGGAGACGAATCTGGACGGCGCGCCGCTGCTGTCCGTCTTCGGCGGCAAGGTCACCACCTTCCGCAAGCTGGCCGAACAGGCAGTGGACTGGATCGCGCCGGCGCTGGGCCGCCGGGTGCCGGGCTGGACCGACAAGGCCTGCCTGCCGGGCGGCGACCTGTTCGGACGCCAGCCCAGCGCGCGTTCGGTGCTCGAGTTCGAAGCCTGGACCCGCACCCGCCAGCAGCAGTACGCCGGCCTGGCGCCGGCGCTGGTGGCCCGCTATGCGCGCACCTACGGCACCCGGCTCGGCGCCATGCTGGGGCATCGCCGCAGCCGCGCGGATCTCGGCGAGGAAATCGTGCCGGGACTGTTCGAAGTGGAGGCGGACTGGCTGGTGAAGCAGGAATGGGCGCAGACCGCGGACGACATCCTGTGGCGCCGCACCAAGCTGGGCCTGCACATCCCGCCAGGCACGGAGCGCCGCCTGGAGATATGGCTGGCGGCGCGCCGCGGCCTGCCGCTGCCGGCCGCGTAGCGCCTGCATGAATAGCGGCTCACGCCGAATACGACTACACGCTAAAACGTCGTTCCCGCGAAGGCGGGAATCCAAGTCCCAAGCTAAGCTATCAACCTCCATTTTTGCCGAGCCAGGCATCGATCTCCGGCAAGCGCGCCGCATTCGTCTTGATCCGATCCTGAATTGCCGCAATCGCCGCATCGACATCGCCGCGCGAACTCGGCGCCAGGTTGGCCTGGGCATAGGACTTCAACTTGTCGATCATCGCCGGATTTGCCGACACGCTGCCCAGGCGCGCGAAGTAACGGCTGCGCGAACTGGCGTCGACGCGCTGGTTGATCTTGTCCACGTTCGCCAGCGCGAAGTCGACCGCCATGTCCGGGAAGTTCTGGGCCACCGCCGAGATCATCGCGGCGCTGTTGGTCAGGCCGGGTTCGTCGGTCAGCGCAAGCTGCAGGGCGCGCTGGGCCAGGTTCTTGTCCTTGGCGGCAGCGAGCAGCACGTACAGGTGGTCGCGCAGCAGCGGCGTGGTCTCGGCGCGGGCGCGGGCGCGCAGCGCATCCCAGGTCGCGGCGTCGGCATGCTGGGCGACCACCGCCAGCACGGTCTTGCGCAGCGGGCCCGGCACCGCGGACGGATCCTTGTCCATGGCGGCGTAGCGGCGGCGCGCTTCGACGATCACGGTGGTGTCGCCCAGTTCGCTCAGGGAGTCGATCAGGGTCTCGCGCAGGTTGGCCACCGCGGCGGCTTCGCCGTTGCGCGCTTCCCAACCGGTCTGCGCCATCACCGGCGCCAGGCGGGCGATGGCGAAGGCGTCCAGGCGGTGCTGGCGTTCCTGGTCTCCCTGATAGCGCCAGTGCAGGCCATCGAACAGGCGGGCGATGCGGCTCCAGACCTGCGGATCGGCGCTCGCCGGCGTGGCCTTGACCAGCTCCAGCGCGCTCGATGCCGGCTGCAGGCCGGCCAGGCCCAGCGCCGAGCTGTCCGACAGCAGGCCGAGCTGGTCGATCGGCGCCAGGCCGGCGAAGGCTTGTGCCAGCTGGGCGAATTCCTTCGGCGCGTACAGGGTGCGGTAGTAGCCGCTCTGGCCGGCGTTGACGATCACCGCGCCGCAGCCCGGCAGGGTGACCGTAGCCTTGCCGCCCGAGACCAGGGTGGTCGCCTGTTTCGAATTTCCCGCGACTTGCGCGATCACCGGCACGCGCCAGGCCAGCGGCTTCTTCTCCGGCAGGTCGCGCGAAAACTCGCCCTGGACCAGCGGAACACTCGTGCTGCCGTTGCGGCACACCGGTTCGCCGACGCGGATCAGCGGCACCCCCGGCTGCAGCGTGAAGTCGTGGGCGATCGCCGTCACCGGCTTGCCGGCGGCCTTCTCGATCTGCTTCCACAGGTCGTCGGACACGGTATTGCCGTAGGCATGGGCCTTCATGTAGCTGCGCACGCCGTTGCGCCAGGCGTTCTCGCCCACATAGGCTTCCAGCATGCGGATCACCGCCTCGCCCTTCTGGTAGGTGATCTCGTCGAAGGCCTGGTTGGCCTGCTCGACGGTCTCGATGTGCTGCACCACCGGGTGGGTGGTGGCGACCGAGTCGCGCTGCATGGCGCCGTCGCGGCTGCCGACCGCGCCCAGGTGGGTATTCCATTCCGGGTGCAGGCGCTGGGTCATGCGGCTTTCCATCCACGAGGCGAAGCCTTCGTTGAGCCACAGGTCGTCCCACCAGCGCATCGTGACCAGGTCGCCGAACCACTGGTGCGCCATCTCGTGGGCCGCGGTGGCGAAGATCTCCTGGCGGTCGTGCTGGGTCGAGCTGGCCGGATCGAAGAGCAGCGCGTATTCGAAGGTGAAGATCGCGCCCCAGTTTTCCATCGCGCCGAAGAACTGGCTGCGGCCGGGGCCGGCGATGTTGTCGAGCTTGGGCAGCGGATAGCGCACGCCGAAGTAATCGTTGTACTCGCGCAGGATGTCCTTCGAGGAGTCCAGCGCGAACCTGGCCTGGTCGATGGCGCCGCGGCGGGTGACGACGCCCAGCTCGGTGCCCTCTACTTTGGTGGTGGCGCGCTCGAAGTCGCCGGCGCCGAAGAACAGCAGATAGGTCGACATCTTCGGCGTCTTCGCGAACACCACGCGCTGGCGGCCGTCCGGCAGTCTGGTGACGCTCGACGGCGGCATATTACTGACCGCCATCTGGCCGGCCGGGATGGTCGCCTCCAGCGAGAACGTCGCCTTGTAGGCCGGCTCGTCCCAGGACGGGATCATGCGGCGCGCGTCCGAGTTCTCGAACTGGGTATAGATGGCGCGCTGCTGCTTGCCCTCAAGCCCCGGGTAATCCAGCGAGAACAGGCCCACGGCCTGGGTGCCGATCACGCCGCTGTAGTCGAGGCTCAGCTTGTACAGGCCGGGCGCCAGCGGACGTTCGAAGCTGAAGGTGGCGGTCTGGGCGCCGGCGTCGACCTTGACCCTGGCCGCCTGCGCGCTGCCGCCGGCGGCCGGGACCAGGCTCACGCTGTTGAAACTGAGGTCGGCGGCGTTCAGGGTGATGCTGTCGGTCGCCTTCGTGATATTGACGGTGATGCCGGCCTTGGCCGTGAAGCGTCCGCCGGCGGCGTCCGGCGTCAGCGCGATCTCGTAGTGGCTGGGGATCACGCCGCGCGGCAGCTGGGTGGTCGCTTCCTGGACCGCGGCCGCTTTCGGCGCGGCGGCGGCATGCTGGAAGGGGAGGGCGGCGAAGGCGAGTGCGACGGCGGCGGAGATCAGGCTGCGATGCATGGAAAATCCTGTGTGGAAGGGGACCAGTCAGCGAATCTACGTTCAAGATGCATGCCTGTCAATCGGCGTTCGTGATGCGCTATGATCGTCCTTGCAAGCATAAAACCGGAGGAGACACATGAAGTTGTACACCAGCCACCGCACCCCGAATCCGCGCCGGGTCCTCATGTTCATCGCCGAGAAAGGCATCACCGGCATCGAGCTGGTGCCGGTCGACCTGTTCAAGGGCGAGCACAGGGATGCTGTATTTACGGGGCTGAATCCGATGGCCCAGGTCCCGGTGCTGGAGCTGATTGATGGCCGCCGGCTGGCCGAGACCCGCGCCATCTGCACTTACCTGGAAGGACTTTACCCGCAGCCCAACCTGATGGGCGAGGGCTTCGAGGAACGCGCCTTCATCGAGATGGCGGACCGCCGCGCCGAGCTGCAGCTGTTCCTGAAGGTGGCCAACTGCATCCGCCACACGCACCCTGGCCTGGCGCCGCTGGAGCAGCCGCAGTTCGCCGACTTCGGCGCGTCCCAGGGCCGCAAGGTGCGCGACACCGCGCGCTGGCTGGACGGCGTGCTGGCGCAGCAGGAATACGTGGCGGGCGGGCGCTTCACGATCGCCGACATCACCACCTTCTGCGCGCTGGAGTTCGCGCGCGGACTGATGAAGTTCAGGCCGGGCGAGGAGGGTTTCGGTCACCTGCAGGCATGGCGCGACCGCATCGCGGAGCGGCCGAGCGCGCAGGTGGTGTGACTCTACCTTACCGCGATCGCCGAGATCTCGACCGCCACGTCCTTCGGCAGGCGGTCGACCTGGACGGTGGCGCGGGCCGGCGGTTTGTCGGTGAAATACTTGCCGTAGACCGCGTTCAGCTTGGGGAAGTCGTCCAGGTTCTTCACGTACACCGTGGTCGAGACCACGTTGTCCATCGACATGCCGTCGGCCGCCAGTACCGCCTTCAGGTTGTCGAGCACCTGGGCGGCCTGTTCCTCGATTGGCCCGGTGCGTGCCTGGTTGGTCTTCGGATCGATCGGCAGCTGGCCCGCCAGGAACACCAGGTTGCCGGTCCTGACCGCCTGCGAATACGGCCCGACCGCGGCCGGGGCGTCCTTGGTGGCGACGATGTCCTTCGCCGGCGGCGCGGCCACAGCGCTGCCGAGCGTAGCGATGGCCAGCAGCGCAAGCACTGCCCGTGGCGTGGTCCTCATGATGTGTCCTCCATTCGTGGAAAAAGACCGGCATGCAGGCAGTCTAGAGGCCGCCACGGCCGATTTCATCACCCGATCGGGTGAAAGGGCTCATGCAAGCAGGTCAAGGCTCGACACCAGCCGCGTCAGCGCGGTCTGGCTGGCGCAGCCGGTCTTGCGGAACACCGACTTGAGCTGGGTGCGCGCCGTTTCCGGACTGATGTCGAGGCAGGCGGCGGCGTCCACCAGGCTGCCGCCGGCAGACCAGGCCAGCACCAGCCTGACTTCGGCCTTGCTCAGGCCATACAGTTCGCGCAGTAAGCCGAGGGCGGCACGGTGCGCCTGCTGCGGGCGCAGCACGGCCAGCATGCCGACCGGTTCATGGAACACCCCGGACAGCGAATGCGCGGGCGCCAGCGGCAGGCCCACCAGGACGGCGGCGCTACCGGCCTCGGTCAGGCGCAGCGCGGCCGGCGTGGCGGGGCCGTTGCCGGCGCAGATGGTCCGCGCCAGGCGCTCGAGCTCGAGCCGTTTGAGCCCGCTGCCGGCCGTCTTCCGCCAGCCACTGCTCGGCCGCCGCATTTCCGATCAGCACCTGGGCGCGCGCGTTGACGACCATCAGCGGCATCGTGAAGCGGTCGAGCATGCGCCTGCCGAGGTCGGCGTGGCGGGCCAGCTCGCTGAAGCGGGCCCGCAGCCTGGCGGCGCAGCGCAGATGCGGGATCAGTGGCTGCAGGCGGCGTGCCTTGGCGGTGCCCGGCTCGCGGTCGCTCAGGTGCGACTGGAAGGCCAGACCGGCCAGCGTCGGGCCGGCATTGATGAGGGGTGTGCAGATGATGGCGCCGAGGCCGTAGGGCCGCAGGAAATCCTGGTAGAACTCGCTGTGCCGCTTGGTGCTGGCGCCGAGTTCGCGTTCGTCGATGAACCATTCGCCTTCCGGCATCGCGTCGGCGACCGGACGGACCGGATCGAGGGCGGCGTAGCGGGTCTCGTACTGGCGCACGAAGTCGAGGTCGAGCTGGGCGACTTCGGCGATCAGGGTCTGCTGGCTGCCGCGGTCATGCACCAGGTAGGCCGACTGATCGCAGCCGAGTTCCAGCCGCAGTGCGGCCAGCACCGGCTGCCAGCCATCCGGCGCCAGCACGCCTTCGTAGATCGAACGGACCAGACTGTCGAAGCGCCGCGCGTCCATATCGCCTCCCGCATTGCACTGCAATGATTTCTGTCGTCAACCCACCCTTTTGTACCAGGGCCGGTCGCCCTCGATCGCCTGGTAGGTCCCCGCATACGCATCCGCCACCGACATCTGCTGGTCCAGGCACAGCACGCCGAAACGCGCGAGGCTGTCGTGGAACAGGCGCAGCACGCGCTGGCGCAGCACCGGACCGAAATCGGCCAGCGTGTGGCAGCACAGGATGGCCTGGAACTCGTTGAAGGAGGCGTCGGTCACCAGGCTGTACTGCGACCAGGTGACGCGGCGGCGCAGGTCGGCGCGCAGCCGTGCGCGCCGTTCGCCGTTCGCACCAATCTCGATCTCGAACCAGGACAGCAGGTCGCCGCGCCCGCCGCTTTCTTCATGGCGTCCGCGCGCTTCCTCCAGCGCGGCCAGCGGCAGGCAGGCATCCTGCATGTCCGCGAGCAGCTCCTCGTTGGCGAGGGTGGCGTGGATGTCCAGCTTGCCCAGCACGCCTTCCTCGGCCAGCACGATCGCCAGGGTCCAGGCTTCGCCCACGCCGGCGCACTCGGCCAGCCAGACCCGCGGCACCGGCCAGCCGCGCAGCGACGGCGCCAGCACCCCGCGCAGCCTGGCCGCATGGCCGACGCAGTCGAACAGCGGCGCCGGTGGCGGCGACAGCGCACGCAGCAGCTTCGATGCCGCGCCCGCATCGTGCAATGCCTTCTCCTGCAGCCCGGACAGGGTGGCGGCGCCGCTGGCGTGCACCGCCTGGCTCAATTTTTGCCGCACGGCGGCGCGGTCGTAGGCGCGGAAGTCGTAGCCGAAGCGCTGGAAGATCGCTTCCAGCAGCAGCTCCGTTTCCAGCTCCTCGACCGCGAGGCCGGCGGCGAGGCCGGTCCACGCATTCATGCCAGCCCCCTCGATGCAGCCATCAATGGAGCCATCAATGGAGCCAAACCCGCATCATCGACAGCAGCTGGGCCACGTCGACCGGCTTGGTGATGTAGTCCGAGGCGCCGGCGGCGATGCACTTGTCGCGGTCGCCCTTCATCGCTTTCGCGGTCAGGGTGATGATGGGCAGCGACTTGAACCTCGGGATCCGGCGGATCGCCCGCATGGTGTCGTAGCCGTCCATCTCCGGCATCATGATGTCCATCAGGACGATCTCGATGCCGGGGTCCTTCTCCAGCACCTCGATGCCGTCGCGGCCGTTCTCGGCAAACAAGACCTGCATCTGCTGGCGCTCGAGCAGCGAGGACAAGGCAAAAATGTTGCGCAGGTCGTCGTCGACGATCAGCACCTTGCGTCCGGCCAGGCCGGAATCGAGGGCCTGGATCTCTTCGAGGATGYGGCGCTGCGTGTCCGGCAGGCTGGCATGCGAACGGTGCAGGAACAGCGCGGTCTCGTCCAGCAGGCGCTCGGGCGAGCGGGCGTCCTTGACCACGATGGTCTTGGCGTAGCGCTTGAGCTTCGTGACTTCCTTGCGGCCCAGTTCCGCAGCCGTGTAGATCACGATCGGCAGGTCGCGCAAGGCCGGCTGCTTGCCGATCTGGTCGAGCAGTTCGAAGCCCGAGATGTCCGGCAGGGTCAGGTCCAGCACCATGCAGTCGAAGTGCTGGCCGGCCAGCGCCGCCAGCGCGGCCTCGCCGGTTTCGGCGGTGACGATGCGGACGTCGGAATCGCCGATCAGCGAGACGATTGCCTCGCGCTGGGCCATGTCGTCCTCGACCACCAGCAGCGAGCGTTTGCCGCCCATCAGGAACTTCTGGATGCGCGTGAATTCTTCCTGCAGCGTCTCGCGGCTGACCGGCTTGTTGATGTAGCTGATCGCGCCCTGGCGCAGCGCGCGTTCGCGTTCGCGCATCGCCGACAGCACGTGCACCGGGATGTGGCGGGTGCCCGGGTCGCGCTTCAGGCGTTCGAGTACGGTAAGGCCGTCGATGTCGGGCAGGTCGATGTCGAGCAGAATCGCGGCCGGCTGGAAGTCGCGCGCCAGCGACAGCGCGGAGTCGCCGCGGTGGGTCACGATGCCCTTGAAGTTCTTCTCGCGGGCGAAGTCGAGCAGTGTTTTGGCGAAGCGCTCGTCATCCTCGACGATCAGCACCGAGGGATCGCCCGGCGCGATCAGGCCGCGGTCGTCCAGCATGGCCGCATACTCGACCAGGTTGTTCGCGGGATCGGGCACGGCGATGCTGGTGGTGGTGGCTGCCGTCTCGGCGTCCAACTCGGCTTCCAGCGAGGCGGGCGACGCCGGCGTCGCGGCCGGCGCGGACTGCGGCGGCGCCAGGCGGGCCGGCTGGGGCTGGCGGGTCTGCTCGTAGTTGATGAAGCCGGCGCGGTTGTAGGGCAGGTACAAGGTGAAAGTGGACCCGACGTTGACCGTGGACTCCACGCGAATCTCGCCGCCCAGCAGGCGCGCCAGTTCGCGCGAGATCGACAGGCCCAGGCCGGTGCCGCCGTATTTGCGGGCGGTCGAGCCGTCGGCCTGCTGGAAGGCTTCGAAGATCAGCTGCAGCTTGTCGGACGGGATGCCGACGCCGGTGTCGCGCACCGAGAAGGCCAGCACCGCGTCCGCGTGCAGCAGGTGGGGGTGGTCGGCGGTCCAGCCGCTCGTGACCAGGCTGATGGTCAGGGCGACGTTGCCGTGGCTGGTGAACTTGAAGGCGTTCGACAGCAGGTTCTTGAGCACCTGCTGCAGGCGCGTGGTGTCGGTCATCAGCGCGGTCGGCAGGTTGTCCGCCAGGTCGACCTGGAAGCCGAGGTGCTTGGCTTCGGCCATGTGGCGGAAGGTGCGGTCGACGTAGTTGCGCAGCGCCGAGAAGCGGTACTCGGACACGTCCAGCGTGACGGTGCCGGACTCGATCTTCGACAGGTCGAGGATGTCGTTAATCAGGGTCAGCAGGTCGGAGCCGGAGCCGTGGATGGTCTTCGCGAATTCCACCTGCTTCATCGACAGGTTGCCCTCGGGGTTATCCGAGAGCTGCTGCGCCAGGATCAGCAGCGAGTTCAGTGGCGTACGCAATTCGTGCGACATATTCGCCAGGAACTCGGACTTGTACTTCGAGGACAGCGCCAGCTGGGTCGCCTTTTCCTCGAGCGCCAGCTTGGCCTGTTCCACCTCGCGGTTCTTGCGCTCCACCTCGATGTTCTGCTCGGACAGCAGGCGCGCCTTTTCCGCCAGCTCCTGGTTGGTCTGCTGCAGTTCCTGCGCCAGCGACTGCGACTGGGTCAGCAGCGATTCGGTACGGCTGTTCGCCTCGATGGTGTTGAGCACCACGCCGATCGATTCCATCAGCTGGTCGAGGAAGGATAGGTGGGTTTCCGTGAAGCGGTCCAGCGAGGCGATCTCGATGACGGCCTTGACCTGCTGTTCGAACAGGATAGGCAGCACCACGATATTGGTCGGCGGCGCCGCGCCCAGGCCGGACGAGACCTGGATGTAGTCGCGCGGGACGTCGGTCAGCCAGATGCGGGTCTTCTCCAGCGCGCACTGGCCCACCAGGCCTTCGCCCGGCAGGAAGGAGGTCGGCAGCTTGCGGCTGGAACGGTAGCCGTAGGAGGCGATCAGGCGCAGGCGCGCATCGCTCTCCTGCGAGTCCATCATGTAGAACACGCCGTGGTGGGCGGTAATCAGGGGCGCCAGTTCGGACAGGATCAGCTTGGTCACGGCCTGCAGGTCGCGCTGGCCCTGCAGCAGGCGGGTGAAGCGCGCCAGGTTGGTCTTCAGCCAGTCCTGCTGCGCGTTCTTCTGCGTGGTTTCCTTCAGGTTGCGGATCATCTCGTTGATGTTGTCCTTCAGGTAGGACATCTCGCCGCGCGCTTCCACGGTAATCGAACGCGAAAGGTCGCCGCGGGTCACCGCCGTCGCCACCTCGCCGATCGCACGCATCTGGTTGGTCAGGTTCGCCGCCAGCTGGTTCACGTTCTCGGTCAGGTCCTTCCAGGTACCGGCCACGCCGGACACGTTCGCCTGGCCGCCGAGCTTGCCCTCGGTGCCCACCTCGCGCGCCACCCGGGTCACTTCGGAGGCGAAGGAGGACAGCTGGTCCACCATCACGTTGATGGTGTCTTTCAGCTCGAGAATCTCGCCCTTCACGTCCACCGTGATCTTCTTCGACAGGTCGCCGCGCGCCACCGCGGTGGTCACCGCCGCGATGTTACGCACCTGGCCCGTCAGGTTCGACGCCATGAAGTTCACGTTGTCGGTCAGGTCCTTCCAGGTGCCGCCGACGCCAGGCACGTAAGCCTGGCCGCCCAGCTTGCCTTCCGTACCCACTTCGCGCGCCACGCGGCGCCACGCG
>NZ_JBFTMX010000036.1:0-56931 GCF_056397205.1 Massilia sp. 05N420 | reverse complement strand
TCAGCCGACGATCTTGTTCTGGCCGTTCTGGTGGACCTTGCTGTCCACGCTGACGCCGCCCAGGAAGGCCGAGTCGTTGGCGGTGGCCGTCATCACGTTCTGCATCTGGCCCAGGTTCTGTGCGGCGTTGATCGACGAGTCGTAGCTCGGTGCGTAGGTGATGTCGCCGGTCTTGWMCGACGGCGAGAACATGCTCCAGCCGCCGCGCACGGTGCGCATGGCTGCGCGGTCCAGTTGTTCGGTACGGTCCAGGTCTTTGATGGTCAGGGTTTTCATGGCAATGCTCCTCGAYGATGGAATGATGGGATGGGATAAAAGGGATCAGCGGCGCACGATGGTGTTCTGGCCGTTTTGCGAGACGTCGTTGTCGACGTGCACGCCGTCGACGAAGGCCGAGCCGTTGGCGGTGGCGGTCATCACGTTCTGGACCTGGCCCAGGGTTTGGGCGGCGTTGATCGACGAGTTGGACGTCGGCGCATAAGTGATGTCGCCGAAGGAGTACGAGGGCGATGCGAACTTGAAGCCGCGCTTCGTTCGAGCGTCACCAACTCAAACGCAAGCCATTGAAATTAAATGAGTTTTTGTTTTTATTCTCAGCCGTTCACGGCATCGGAGGAAGCGGCCGCAGGCATCGCCGGTGATGGCCCGGACCCAACACTTTTATGGGCCTGTTCGGCGCGAACCCACATCCCGGCGTGCGACAGGGCTTGATCATCCGGGCTTTCATGCTAGTCTCAATAAACGCCCCGGGATCTAACAAACACAACCATGGATAGCCTCGCTCACGCGATCCGGCAACTGCAGTCCGGCACCTTGCCGCGTGCCGAATTCTTTGCCGAGGTCGATCGCGTGCTCGAGAGTGCGCCCGAGAGCGTGGGCCGCCTGCTCGAGGTCCTGAGCGAAGAGCATGCGCGCAAGCCGCTGCCGGGCGATGTCTATACGGAAATCCAGCACCGCATCGAGCGCCTGATCGTCGCGCGCCAGCACAAGGGGGGCGACGACACCTTTGTCCAGACCCGGCCCGGCGCGTACACCATGCGCGACCCTCTACCGCCCTCGCGCGAATACGACAGCGATGTCGATCCCGAGCCCGAACGCATGAAAGGCGTCGGCGATACGCTGAACAACCGCTTCGTGCTGGAGGAGTGCATCGGCTTCGGTGGAATGGGAACCGTGTACAAGGCGCTCGACCTTCGCAAGCTGGAGGCATCGGATCGCAAGCCCTATATCGCCATCAAGGTATTGAACGTCCAGTTCCGTGGCCACCCGAAGTCCCTGATCGCCCTGCAGCGCGAGGCACGCAAGGCACAGGCGCTGGCGCATCCGAACATCGTGTCGGTCTACGATTTCGACCGCGACGGTCCGATGGTCTACCTGACCATGGAATACCTGAAGGGCAAGGCCCTCAGCCAGGTGCTGCGTGCGCCGGGCTTCGCCGGCATGCCATACGCGGACGTGCTGCGCATCGTGACTGGCATGGGCAATGCGCTGGCCTACGCGCACGGGCGCGGCTTTGTCCATTGCGACTTCAAGCCCGGCAATGTGTTCCTGACCGAGTCGGGCAACGTCAAGGTCATCGATTTCGGGATCGCGCGCGTGTTCCAGAAAACCGAAGAGGATGTCGATGTCACGGTATTCGATCCCGGCAGCCTGGGCGCCCTCACGCCGGCCTACGCGAGTCCCGAGATGCTGGAGCACCTCGACCCCGATCCGCGCGACGATATCTATGCGCTGGCCTGCATCGCCTACGAGTTGCTGACGGGCCACCACCCGTTCAACGGCGTCTCCGCCCTGCAGGCGCGCGGCGCCGGCATGAAACCGCAGCGGCCGGCCGGATTGGCGCGCGGACCCTGGCATGCACTGAAGTGCGGCCTGGCCCTGGAGCGCAATACGCGCACACCCACGGTCGAG
Source organism: Massilia sp. 05N420 (assembly GCF_056397205.1). Taxonomy (NCBI): domain Bacteria; kingdom Pseudomonadati; phylum Pseudomonadota; class Betaproteobacteria; order Burkholderiales; family Oxalobacteraceae; genus Massilia; species Massilia sp. 05N420. The sequence continues at coordinate 55,020 of NZ_JBFTMX010000036.1, read as the reverse complement.
CGCTTCCTGCACGATTTCGGCACCGGCGCATCGGTACAGCGTTACGGCCTGGCGGCCGGGGTGGCGGCGGGCATCCTTGCGATCGCCGCGCTGGGCGCAGTCGGCTGGCACTACCTGGGCGCGAAGCCACGCACGCAGGCGACTGCCGCGGCACCGCCGCCGGCGACGGCCCAGGAACAGGCTGCGCCGCCCGCGGCCCTACCCGCGCCGACGCCAGCCGCACCCGCACCGACGCCTGTACCTGCGCCGACGGCAGCCGCGATTGCCTCGACGCTGGGGAAGATCCCCTGCGCGGCACTGGTGGGCGCCGTCGATGGCCATGCGGTGACGGTACATGGCTACCTGTCGACACCGCCGGGGCAGGCCGGCTTGAAGGACGAGCTTGCCGCGGTGCCGGGCGTATCGAGCGTGAATCTCGACGTCAGGCTGGTGGACCAGGCCAGGTGTGGCGTGATCTCGACGCTCGGACCATACTGGTCGGCCTATCGCCAGGCCGGCGGCGGCGCCGCCATCCGTCTTGCCGGTGCCGGGCACGGGCCGGATGCCGTGCTAACCGAAGGCGATTCGCTGATGGTCGACGTGACCACCCCGGCGGCCGAGTCCTTCATCACGGTCGACTATTATTCGCTCGATGGCAGCGTCACCCACCTGCTGCCGAATGTGCGCGCGCATGACAACCGGGCGCCGCCGAACTACACGGCGACGGTCGGCAGCCTGGGTGAATGGGGGATCGGCAAGCCCTTCGGCGCGGAACTGGTGGTACTGGTGACGACGCCGACGGTGCTGTTCGATGCGCCCCGGCCCGTGTCCGAGCCCGCCGCCGCCTACCTGGCCGATGCCGCCAGGCGCCTGGAGCAGATCCGGGCGCACAGCGGCGCCGGCAAGATCGCGGTCGAGTTCCTGCCGATCCATACCCGTCCGCGCAAGCCCTAGCCGTGCAGGCCGCGCATCATTTGAGGCTGCGCGCAACCCGGAAGCCGTTCTGCGAATGACGCACGCTGGCGTCGTACTTGAAGCGCGTGGAGGTGACCATGTACGAGGCGCCTTCGCGCCACGATCCGCCACGGATGACGCGTACGCGGCAATCCGGTTCGTCCCAGGCGCGGGCGTTGGCCGGGGCGCCCTTGTAGTTGTTGTGCCAGCAGTCGGCGACCCACTCCCACACGCCGCCGCTGGTGTCGTACAGTCCATAGGGGTTGGCAGCGAAACTGCCGACATTCGCCGGCGCATCCTCGGTCCATGGCTTTCCACATTCCTTGCAATTGGCCTTGCCTTGCGCCATTTGCTCACCCCACCAGTAGCGGGTCGTGGTGCCGCCGCGGGCAGCGAATTCCCATTCCGCCTCGGTGGGCAGGCGATAAGGCTTGCCGCTGATGGCGCCGAGCCACTTGACGTACTGCTGGGCATCGTCCCAGCTGACATCGCGCATCGGTGCGTTCGGGCTTGCGCCGACCGGCACGGCGATCTTCGGGCAAGCGCCGGCGGCGGCGCAGGCACTCCATTGCTGTACCGAGACTTCATAGCGTCCGATCGCGAACGGCGCATCGATGGTGACCTGGTGCGCCGGTTTTTCGCTGGGGTCGCTCGTGTTGTTCCCCATGGAGAAGGTGCCGCCGGGCAGGGACACGAGCACGGGACAGGCTGCGCAATCCTTGATCTCGGTGCCGGATGCGGCGGCACCGGCGGCGGGGGCGGCGGCAGGTGCCGCCGGCACGGCCTTGGCGGGCGGCGGCCGTACGGCCGTGTCCGGCGCCTTGGCGGGCGCCTGTTTCGGACTCGGCGGAGGCGAGGCGGATCCCGCCACATGCGCCTGCGCCGCGCGCAGGGTGGCGATCCGCGCCTGCGCGAGCGCCACGAACTTCCCTTTCGGATAGGCCTTCAGATAGGCCTCGTAATCGCTGATCTGGTTGCTGTCCTTGACCGAGTTCCAGAACGCCAGTTCGAACTGCTCGGCGCTGTTCTTGGGAACGACACCTGCGAGCTGGATCCGCGGCAAATGGTCTTGGGCAGCAGCATTGCATGCCCAGGCCAGCCCGGCCAGTACGCAAACCTTCCAGGGTGTTTGCCACATGAGCGCGCTCCGTTGGCCTGTGTTCGACAGAAGTACCTTGCGATCTGACCCAGAGTGTGCCAGATTTAGAAGTATTGACGCGCACCTCAGTCAGCCCTTTTCGGGAGCTATCGATCATGCGCTTTCCTTTGGTATTTCCTTTATTGCTGGCGGCGACCCTGCATGCCGGCACCACCGCTGCCGCCACCCCGACTCCCGCTCCGGAAAATGCCCAGGTGTATTTCATCTGGCCGCACGACGGCACGGTCATCAACGGCGGCAAGTTCTGGGTGCGCATGGGCCTGCGTAACATGGGTGTCGCACCCAAGGGAACCGCGGTGACGCACACCGGCCACCATCACCTGCTGATCGATACCGACCTGCCGCCGATGACGGAACCGATCCCGAACGATCGCAACCACCTGCATTTCGGCGCCGGCGAAACCGAAGCCCGTGTCGAGCTGCCGCCCGGGACGCATACCTTGCAATTGCTGCTGGGCGACAAGGACCACATCCCGCACGCACCGCCCATCATGTCCAAGAAGATCACCATCACCGTGCGATAGCTGCCGAAGCCGCTGGAGACCACCATGCGCAACCTGTTCCCCGTCGCCGTCGCCGTGGCGGCCATCCTGGCCAGCGCGCCGGCCGGTTCGACCGACGCGCCGAGCAATGCCTACTGCTACATCGGCTGGCCGTCCGATGGCGCGGTGCTCCCGGCCGGCAAGCCTTTCCGCGTATGGTTCGGGCTGCGCAACATGGGCGTCGCGCCGAAGGGCGTGGCGTTCAAGAACACCGGGCACCATCACCTGCTGGTCGATGCCGATCCGCCGGCGGCCGGGCAGCAGATCCCGTCGGACCGCAACCACCTGCATTTCGGCGCGGGCGAGACCGAGACGATGCTCGAACTGCCGCCGGGGAAGCATACGCTGCAACTGGTGATGGGCGACGAAAACCACATGGTCCACACGCCGCCGGTGGTCTCCAAAAAGATCACGATCACGGTCAGATGAAGCAGTCACATGGAACCGAACACGCCATTTTCCGCATCGAGCGGCCCGGTCCGGGCTTACCTGGAATGGATGGGAGCGGAGCCCGGCAAGCCGGCCGTGTTCCCGCTGCATGAGGAGGCGGTGGTCGGGCGCAACCCGCAGGATGCGCTGGCCTCCGACAGGTACGTCTGCATCCCCGAACAGACGGTCAGCCGGCGGCATGCGCGCATCCGGCGCCGCGGCGCCAGTTATTTCGTCGAGGATCTGCATTCGCGCAACGGTACCTTCGTGTCCGGCGAGCGCCTCGCGCCCGGCGCCTGGCGCGTGCTGGCCGAAGGCGACGAACTGGCGCTGGCGTCCGCCCACCTCGTGTTCCACTCCCTGCTGCTGCCCGAGCGCGGCGCCGCATCCGCGGTGATCACGCGTTCGGTGGACGCCACGCAGTTCGCGCCCGTGGTGGATACCAGCAGCGCCGGCCGCGGCGATCTCGAGAACACGGTGCACCGGCTGCATGCGATGGCCCAGGTCGGTATCGCCCTGGGTGTCGTCACCGACCAGGACACGCTGATCGAAAAGCTGATGAATTTCATCTTCGACCTGTTCCCGCTGGCCGAGCGCGCCTTCATCATGCTGCGCGGCAGCGAACGCGACCCGCCGCAGCCGGTCGCCGCGCGCCGCCGCGGCGGGATCGTGGAAGATCCCGCCCAGATAAGGATCTCGCGTACCATCGTCGACGAAGTGCTGGGCCGCAAGCGGGCGATCCTGTCCGTCGATACGCTCGCGGACCGCCACTATGGCGCGCACGAGTCGATCATTGCCCAGGCGATCCTGAGCGTGATGTGTGCGCCGCTGATCCTGGGTGACGAAGTCCTCGGCCTGATCCAGGTCGACACCTCGTCCGATCCGCATGCGTTCCAGGAAGCCGACCTGGAGATCCTCAGCGGCGTCTGCGCGGAGACCGCGGTTACCCTGAAAAACTTCCAGCTGTATTCCGATATCAAGGGCCTGCTCGACGGCTTCGTGTGCGCGTCGGTACAGGCGATCGAGGAGCGCGATCCGGTCACGGCCGGGCATTCGTTCCGGGTCGCCGGCTACGCCGAAAACCTGGCCGTGGCGCTGGAGCATGCCAACGATCCGGAACTGCGCGGCGCCGCTTTCACGCCGGCCCAGCTGCGCGAGATCCGCTATGCCGCGCTCCTGCACGATTTCGGCAAGGTCGGGGTGCGCGAACACGTGCTGCGCAAGGAAAAGAAACTGCACCACGCCGACATGCGCCTGCTGGAACAGCGCTTCCGTTATGCCCGCGCCTGCCTCGAACGCCATGCCTGGCGCAGCCTGACGGAGCGGCAGCTGAGCGGCGAACTGGGCGCGGCCGACCTGCGCCGCGAGCGCGAGCGCATCGTGGCGCAGCTGGCCGAGGAGGACGAGCGCCTCGACGAGTTCCTCGCGCTGATCATACGGGCCAACGAACCATCGGTCTCGCACTCAACGGTGCCGGAGGGGCTGGGTGCGATCCGCGACCATGTGTGCGCGGGCACCGGCGATCCGTCCTTCCGTCTGCTCGACGACGCGGAATTCGCCGCGCTCAGCATCGGCAAGGGTTGCCTCACCCCGGATGAGCGGCGGCAGATCGAAGCCCACGTGGCCGACTCGTATTCCTTCCTGATCCTGATTCCCTGGACGCGCGAGCTGGCAGGCGTGCCGGCGATCGCCCATGGCCACCACGAAAAGCTCGACGGAACCGGCTATCCGATGGGGCTGCGCGGTGCGGAGATCAGCCTGCAGACGCGCATCCTGACGATCAGCGACATCTACGACGCGCTGACGGCACGCGATCGGCCGTACAAGCAGGCGGTTCCGGCCGAGCGTGCGCTCGACCTGATCGACGAAGAGTGCCGCGCGGGCCACCTGGACGGACGCCTGTTCAAGGTATTCGTCGACTCGAAGGCATGGCAGACGAGGTGAGCCATGAGGACGCTATTGCCCTGCAACAGGATCCACCCGGTAGCGGCCGCCACGGCCGGCATCGCGGCCGTGCTCCTGTGTGGTTGCGCCGACGTCAGCATGAAGCCCTACCAGCGCCCGGACAGCCCGGCCAAGACGGCCTGGGCAAGTGGCCGGGCCCTGCCGGTGGCACCGGCGGCAATGATCGAACAGGACTGGTGGAAGGGCTTCCGCGACCCGGACCTGGACCGGCTGGTCGAGCGCGCGGTGCGCGACAACGTCGATCTCAAGATCCTGGCGGCGCGCACCAGGGTCGCCGGCGCGCAGATCGACGAGGCGCGGGCCGGGGCCCTGCCCACGCTGGACGCCGGCGCCGGTGCCAGCTTCGAAAAGAGTACCGGCCAGAAGTTCACCAAGCAGTACAGTCTCGGCACGCAGGTCAACTGGGACGTCGACATCTGGGGCAAGGTGGCCAAGGGGGCCGATGCGCAGACCGCGGAATTCCGCGCCACCGAGGCCGACTGGCGCGCGGGCTACCTGACGCTGGCATCGGAGGTGGCGACGACGTATTTCCAGATCCTGCAGTTCGACGAACAGCTGGCCCAGCAGGGCAGGACCCTGGAAAAGAACAGGCAGATCCTGGCGACCTACGAAGCGATGCAGCAGCAGGGCCTGCTGCCGCTGACGCGCGTGCTGCAGCAGCGCGCGGAGATCAACCGCCTGAACAATGACTTGATCGAGCTCGGCCGCCTGCGCGCGCTGTCCGGTAATGCGCTGGCAACCCTGCTCGGCGTACCGGCCGGGAACTTCAGCCTGCCCACCGGCTCGCTGCAGGAGCGGGTGCATCTGCCCGCCGTACCCGAGGGCCTGCCGTCGGAACTGCTCAAGCGCCGTCCCGACATCGTGGCTGCCGAATACCGCGTGCTCGAATCCTACGACCTGGTCGGCCAGGCCAAGCTGGCCCAGCTGCCGTCCATCAGCCTGACCGGCCGTGGCGGCACGTCCAGCTTCGCGCTCGGCTCGCTGCTCAAGTCGTTTACCTTTGGCCTGCTCCCGAGCATCAATTTCCCGATCTTCGACCCCGCCGTCAAGGCGCACCTGAAAACGAGCCAGGCCAACAACGAGGTGGCCGAGCAGCAGTACCGGAAGGTCGTAATGGACGCGTTCGAGGAAGTCGAGAACGCCCTCGTCAATCTCGATGCGCACCGGCGCCAGCGGGACGAGCTGCAGCAGCAGGCGGAACGCCTGGGCATCGTCGCCGCGCAGGTGGAAGCCCAGTTGAAAGAGGGCGTGGTATCGCAGCTGGATGTGTTCGAAGCCGAGCGCTCCCTGCTGGGGGCGCAGCTGGCACTGCTGGCCAATCACCAGCAGATCCTGTCCGACACCGTGACCCTGTACAAGGCGCTGGGCGGCGGCTGGCCGGCGGTGGATGTGCGCAGTGCGGCGCGCAACTGAACGGGGCCCAAGGCCATGATGCCCGATCTCACGATCGCCGCTGCCCGCTCCGCGACGGGAACGGCGGTGCGGATCGTGCTCGAACCTGTTTCGCATCCGGAGCTGGCGCCGATCCGGATCCACGACAGCCTGTTCGCGATCGGCCGCGCGGAAGCGCCGTTCGATGCCTATCCGCCCGAGCTCGCCTCCGAACTGTCGCGCCGCCATGCCCGCCTCTTTTGCGAACACGACACGGTCTACCTTGCGGATCTCGGCAGCACGAACGGCACCAGCGTCAACGGCGTGCCGGTCAGGACGGCGATCGCCACCCTGCACAGCGGCGACGTGCTGGGACTCGGCAAGGTGCTGAAGTTCCGCGTATGCCTGGAGCAGGGGCCGGCGGCATCGCCACGCGCGCGCCTGGCCAGCCTGACCCTGGCGCCCGGCCATGATGATTCGGCGCTGCAGACCATCGTCGTCACGGAGTTTCCTTTCCTGATCGGCAAGGCGGAAGATACCTTCGCGCGCTACCGCGACAGCGAGCCGGCGCAGGTGAATTATCTGTCGCGCCGCCATGCGCACATTTTCCTCAAGGGCGGGGAACCCTTCATCGAAGACCTGGGCAGCACCAACGGCACTTTCGTCAACGCCAGCCGCATCGAGGAACAGGCGGTGCCGCTGCACGAAGGCGATACGCTCGCGTTCGGCGGCCGGCACTTCGTCTATCGCGTCTCCATGCAATGGGATGCATCCCTGCCCGACGCAGCGCCCACGCGCATCGGCGTGACCCAGGTGCCCGTGGCGGCGGATGCGGACCGGACGACTTTCGTCGAGGCTGCGGATTCCTTCCTGGACATCTTCTGCGTCGAGCCCGCTCCCGTGCAGGATGAGCGGGCCGCCGCCGCTGCGGCGGACGGTCCGGCGCCCGACCCTCGGCCCGCCGGTCGTGGCCGGCTGAGGGCGATGGCGGCCCAGGTGCCGGTAAGGTGGCGCATTGCCGCGCTGGCGCCGGTCGTCCTGCTCGGATGGATGCTGGTGCGTGGCGGCGGTGCCGAAAGCGAGACCGCTGAGCTGCTGGCCGGCGGCAATTACGTACGGGCGGCGGCCGTCGCCGCGGCGGCGCTGGACGAGGATCCGGACAACGCCCGCCTGCGCGCACTCGACACCGAAGCCCAGATCAAGGCCGGATTGCCGCCGTGGATGGCGGCGATCGACAAAGGCCAGTTCCAGCGCGCGACGGCCCAGCTTGCCGACATGCGCCGGCATGGCCGCCGCAATCCCGAGCTCTTACCGCTGTTGGCGGAGCTCGACTGGATCGGCCAGCTGCGCGCTTTCACGGCGGCGCGGGGCGGCGCCCAGGCGCCGGTACGCGACGAGGCGGATGCGGCGCGGATCCGCCAGTTCCTCAGGCAGTGGGAAGACCAGGGCGACGCCCACCAGCGCGCCTTTGCGCTCATGTCCGCCCACGTGCCTGCATACCGTGACGCCTATGCCGCCGCGCTCAGCGATATCCGCAAGCTCGCATTGCAGGAGGCCAACCATGAAGCTGCCAAGCCTGAAGCCGAAGCCGATGGCGCCGCTGAGCCAGGCGCTCGAGGACCATAGCGCCGAAGGCATCGGCATCCTCACCGCGGTGCCGTGGCGCTTCACGCAGGCCCTGGTCTACGCCATGGTCGCGCTGGTGTTGACGGCGCTGGTCTGGTCCTTCTTCGGCCATGCCGACGTCCTGGTGACGGCCGGGGGCGCGCTCGGGCCCGCGTCCGAGGTGCGGCGCCTGTATGCGCCCATCGATGGAGAACTGAGCAATATCTACATCGCCGAGGGCCAGCCGGTGAACAAGGGCGACGTCGTCGCGCGGCTGTACGCACGCGGCGCCATCGAGGCCGCGAAGAATGCGCTGGAAGCGCGTTTGAAGCTCGAGGACGCTGAACGCGACTGGAAGGAGTTTCCTGAAAAGAAAGCGCTGATGGAACACCGTGTCGCCGCCCTGAAGGAGGCCGTCGCGGTCGAAGAACGCCAGCACCAGCAGCGCCTCGCCCAGGGCACCAGCAGGCTGTCGCAGGGCCAGGCTGCCCAGCAGCAGGAAGCACGCGCCAACCTCGACGAGGCCCGGCGTGCGCGCGATGCGGCGAAGGACGAAGCCGACAAGTACGCGCGCCTGTTCGCGATGCCGGGCGGCGGCGGCGTGTCGCAGTTGCAGGTCGAAAGCAAGAAAAACGCCTTGCTGGCGGCCGATAATGCGGTGCGCGTGGCGCAGTCGCGCATTGCCGAGCTGGGCGCGAGGCAAGGCGTCGAAGCGACCCAGGCGCGCTCGGAGCTCGAAACGAGCGGCCAGGAATTGTCCAAGCTGCGCCTGCAACTGGAAGCGGCGGAGCGCGAGATGGACAATGCCGAGGACAAGATGCGCCTGCAGGTGCAGACGGCACGCCTGGTGGCCGACGCCGCCGCCCGCATCAAGTTCGAGAATATCGACAAGGAGAACTTCCTGCTCATCGTCGCGCCTGTCGACGGCGTGATCACCGACGTCACCTCGACCCAGCCCGGCGACAAGATCCAGGCCAATTCTCCACTGGGCGGCATCGCGCCGAAGAATGCAAGGCCGATCCTGAAGGTCGAAATCGCCGAGCACGACCGCGGCTTCCTGCGCGAAGGGCTGCCGGTGCAATTGAAATTCAATGCGTTTCCCTACCAGCGCTATGGCCTGATCCACGGGACCCTGCAATTCATCGCCCCGGCGACCAAGCCTTCCCAGCAGAGCAAACAGCCGGTCTACGAAGGCCGGGTGGCGCTGGACCAGGATCACTACACCGTGGGCGACACAGTCTATCCCTTGCGCTACGGGATGACGGCCGTGGCCGAGATCGTCGTGCGCGAGCGCAGGCTGATCGACCTGGCGCTCGATCCCTTCCGCAATATCGGCGGCTAGTGCTGGTCAGCGGATCTTTTCGATGGCCTGGTCGGCCACGCCTGGCAGCAGGTCCGCCACGCGGCCGCGGCCGGGAATCAAGAGCCCGGGCGCCAGCTCGGCCAGCGGTGCCAGCACGAAGGCGCGCTCGTGCATGCGCGGGTGGGGCACCAGCAGGGAAGGCGCATCAGCGATGACCTCGTCGTCGTACAGCAGCAGGTCGAGATCGAGGGTGCGCGGGGCGTTGCGGTAGGGGCGTTCGCGGCCGTGGGCCTGTTCGATGCCGTGCAGGGCGGCCAGCAATGCGCGGGCGCTCAGCGATGTGTCGACTTCCGCCACCGCGTTGACGTAATCGGCGCCCGAGGAATCGATGGGCGCGGTGCGGTACAGCGACGAGGCGCGCAGCAGGCGCACGCCCGGCACCCAGGCCAGGCGCTCCAGCGCGTCGAGGACGTTTGCACTGGCATCGCCCAGGTTGGCGCCGATGCCGATCCAGGAACTCATTCGCCGTCCGGTCCCGATGCGGCCTGCGCACCGGCGTCGAACTGGACTGCAGAGTCGCCGTCACCGGTCTTGCGCGGGCCGCGGCGGCGCGGGCGCTTCTTCTTCTCGCCGCCCAGCGGTTCGCGGGCCGAGTTGATCAGGCGCTCGCGCTCGGCGATGTCGCCGGCATAGAAGGTGGCCCACCAGTTGCCCAGCTCCGCATCGAGCTCGCCCGATTCGCAGCGCAGCAGCAGGAAGTCGAAGCCGGCGCGGAAGCGCGGGTGTTCGAGCAGCTTGTAGGGCGCCTTGCCGGTGCGGCGTTCGAAGCGCGGCTGCATCGCCCAGATGTCGCGCATGTCGGTGGCGATGCGGCGCTGCAGGGCCAGGCTGTCGGTCTGGTTGTCCAGCACATCGTCGGCGGCCAGGTGCAGGGCCGGGATCGCCGATTCGCCGGCGGCGCGGTAGGCGTTCCACTTTTCCAGCACCTGGTGCCACAGCAGGGAAGCGAACAGGAAACCGGCCGAGACGCCCTTGCCGGCACGAACGCGGGCGTCGGTCGATTCCAGCGCCAGGGTCACGAACTTCATGCCGATCGGCTGTTCCAGCACCACATCCAGCAGCGGCAGCAGGCCGTGATGCAGGCCGGAGGCGCGCAGCTCCTTCAGGCAGGCCAGCGAGTGGCCGGACTGCAGGAGTTTCAGCATCTCGTCGAACACGCGCGCGGCCGGCACGTTGTTGATGAGCGGCGCCATCACCGGGATCGGCGCGCGGGTGGCGGGCTCGATCGTGAACTGCAGCTTGGCGGCAAAGCGCACCACGCGCAGCATGCGCACCGGGTCTTCGCGGTAGCGCGCTTCCGGCTGGCCGATGATGCGCAGAACCTTGTCGCGGATGTCCTGGATGCCGCCGTGGTAGTCGAGCACCGACTGGGTCGCCGGGTCGTAGTACATGGCGTTGATGGTGAAGTCGCGGCGCTCGGCGTCTTCGTGCTGGGGACCGAAGTTATTGTCGCGCAGGACGCGGCCGTGCTCGTCCTTCGGCGCGTCGGTCCTGGCGTTGCCGCGGAAGGTGGTCACCTCCAGCAACTCCTGGCCGAACATCACGTGCACGATCTGGAAACGGCGGCCGATGATGAAGGCGCGCCGGAACAGCTTCTTCACCTCTTCCGGGGTGGCGTCGGTGGCGATGTCGAAGTCCTTCGGCTTCACGCCCAGCAGCAGGTCGCGCACGGCGCCGCCGACCACGAAGGCTTTGAAGCCGGCTTCCTGCAGGGTCTGGGTGACGCGCACCGCGTTCGGCGACAGCAGTTTCGGGTCGATGCCATGCTCGGCCGGGCCGAGGATCACGGGCTGGGTGGGATCGCGCTGGTCTTTCACGCCAAGGATCTTGCGGATGAATTTTTTAATCATTGAACAGATGGAGTAAAGGCCAGCCATGGGCGCTTGCGTGTTGGGCCAGTTTGGCGCTCGGGTTGGTCGCCACCGGGTGCGAAACGACGGACAGCAGCGGGATGTCGTTGTGCGAGTCGCTGTAGAAATAACTGCGCTCGAAGCCGTCGAAGGGCTTGCCCAGGCTCTCCAGCCAGGCGTGCATGTGGGTGACCTTGCCGTGGCCCTGGGTCGGGGTGCCGAGCAGCTTGCCGGTGGGATGGCCGCGTTCGTCCAGGTGCGGGCGCGCCGCGATCAGGTGCTCGACATCGAGTGCCCGCGCGATCGGCGCCGTCAGCCAGCCGTTGGTGGCGGTGATGATGGCCACCAGGTCGCCGGCGTCGCGGTGGCGCTGCAGCAGTTCCAGAGCCTTGGGATGGATCGCCGGCTCGATCACTTCGCGCATGTACTGCGCGTGCAGGTCCGCCAGGCGTGCCGGGTCGAAACCGGCCAGGGTGCCGAGGGCGAACTCGAGGTATTCGACCGGGTCGAGGGTGCCGGCCTGGTACTGGTTGAAGAATTCTTCGTTGCGGCGCTGGTAGGCGTCGCAGTCGACCACCTTGTTCCGTACCAGGAACTGGCCCCACTCGAAGTCGGAGTCGAGCGGCAGCAGGGTATGGTCGAGGTCAAACAGCGCGAGGTTGCTCATTCTTTGGATTCGTTTTGCGGGTTTCCCTGCAGCAGCAGGTCACGCAGCAGGGGCAGCGTGACCGGGCGCTGGGTCTCGAGCGAATACTGGTCGAGGGCGTCCAGCATGGTCGACAGGGAGCGCATGTCGCGCTTGAAATGGGACAGCAAATAGGGTAACACGCTCGCCGACAGCGTCAAACCGCGCGCCTCGGCGGCCTGGGTGAGGGCGGCGATCTTCTCGTCGTCCGACAGGCCGTGGATCTGGTACACCAGGCCCCAGCCCATGCGGGTACGCAGGTCTTCGCGCACCGGCAGCACGGCCGGCGGCACCGGGCCCGCGCAGACCATGTAGGCGCGGTGCTCGCGCACCTGGTTGAACAGGGCGAAGGCGTCGATCTGGCGTTCCGGCGTCAGGCGGTCGATGTCGTCCACCAGGTAGAGGCTGGTGTCCGGCGTGTAGGTGAACTGCTCGGCATCGGCGTCGAAGGCGATATAGCGCGAGCCGGGCGTGGCGGCCAGGCCGTGCAGGATGTGGGTCTTGCCGGCGCCGGTTTCGGCCCAGAGATAGCAGAAATGCTCACGCGAGGCGCGTTGCGCGAACTGGTGCATCAGGTGCGCCATTTCGGCATTCGCTCCTATCTGGAAGGTGTCGAGGCTCTGCGCCGGTTCGGCCGCGCCTAAATCGAGCACCAGCTGTTTCATGGCTTGCATCTCATCCGGGCTGAGGGAAAAAAGGCATATTGTTCTTGTTTTCGCGTCGTGGCGGGGCCGTTTTGCTAAAATAGCGGATTGACCAGTTGGCCGTTCCCGGCAGTGACGCGGGTGCGTTCAGTTGATCCACCGCTATCTATTTTACCGCCTCTGCTGCCAAATATCATGAGCCAACCGTCTAATGTTTCTCTCTCCTACCGCGATGCCGGTGTCGATATCGATGCCGGCGATGCCCTGGTCGAAGCGATCAAACCGTTTGCCAAGCGCACCATGCGCGAAGGCGTCCTTGGCGGCATTGGCGGCTTCGGCGGACTGTTCGAGATCAGCAAGAAGTACAAGGAGCCCGTTCTCGTGTCCGGTACCGACGGCGTCGGCACCAAGCTCAGGCTCGCTTTCGAGCTGAACCGCCACGACACGGTCGGCATCGACCTGGTCGCCATGAGCGTCAACGACATCCTGGTGCAGGGCGCCGAGCCGCTGTTCTTCCTCGACTACTTTGCCTGCGGCAAGCTGGACGTCGCCACCGCCACCGCCGTCGTCAAGGGCATCGCCCTGGGCTGCGAACAGTCCGGCTGCGCCCTGCTGGGCGGCGAAACCGCCGAGATGCCGGGCATGTACCCGGACGGCGAATACGACCTGGCCGGCTTCGCCGTCGGCGCCGTGGAAAAATCGCAGATCATCGACGGCAGCAAGATCGCCGCCGGCGACGTCGTGCTGGGCCTGGCTTCCTCGGGCATCCACTCGAACGGCTATTCGCTGGTGCGCAAGATCATCGAAGTCGCCAAGCCGGACCTGGAAGCCGACTTCCACGGCCGCAAGCTGGCCGATGTCCTGATGGCGCCGACCCGCCTCTACGTCAAGCCGCTGCTGGCGCTGATGCAGACGATGGAAGTGAAGGGCCTGGTGCACATCACCGGCGGTGGCCTGGTCGAGAACATCCCGCGCGTGCTGCAGGATGGCCTGACCGCCGTGCTGGACAGCAAGTCCTGGACCCTGCCGCCGCTGTTCCAGTGGCTGCAGCAGCATGGCGGCGTGGCCGACGCCGAGATGCACCGGGTGTTCAACTGCGGCATCGGCATGACCGTGATCGTGTCGAAGGAAAACGCCGACGCCGCCATGGCACGACTAGCGGCGGACGGCGAGACCGTCTACCGCATCGGCGAGATCCGCGCCCGCAACGAGGGCGAAGCCCAGACCATCGTCGTCTGATCCTTCCTGAACGCATGTGAAACGGGCGCCGCGGCGCCCGTTTTGCTTTACTGGATCACGGCATCCTTGCCGATATTCTTGTCGAGGAAGTTCTCGACCCGACCCCAGAAGTCGATGCGGTTCTTCGGCAGCGACCAGCCGTGACCTTCTTCCTGGTACTCGATCCATTCGACCTGCTTGTTGGTGCTGGTGACGGCATCGTAGAACTTGCGACCGTGGTACATCGGCACCCGATGGTCGACGCCGCCATAGGCCATCAGCAGCGGCTGGCGCAGGCGCGCGGCCTGGCGCAGCGGCGAGGTTGCCGTCAATTGCGCGGCATCCTTGACCGGGTCGCCGACCAGTTCCGGCATGCCGAATTCCTTCCACTCGTCGCTCATGTCGGACTTGAAGCTCCAGTGGCCGTCGTACAGCAGTTGGATGTCGGTGACGCCGACCCAGTCGATGCCGCAGCGGTACAGGTCCGGATCGTTGATCAGTCCCATCAGGGTGGCGTAGCCGCCGTAGCTGGCGCCGGCGATGCAGATGCGCTTCGGATCGGCGATGCCTTGCGCGATGGCCCAGCGCGTGCCGTCGGCGATATCGTCCTGCATCTTGAGGCCCCATTGTTTCCAACCGGCCGTGAAGTGTTTCGCACCGTAGCCGGTTGAACCGCGGAACTCCGGCTCCAGCACGGCATAGCCGCGCGAGGCCAGGAATTGCGTCTGCCCGCTCCAACCCCAGGCCGTGCCGCGCACATAGGGTCCGCCATGCACCAGCACCACCATCGGCAGTTTCGCTCCCTTCGGCGTGCCGGCGGGGAGGGTCAGCAGGGCCGGGATCTCCATGCCGTCGCGCGCCTTGTAGCGGAACGCATCCTGTCTCGCCATGCGGCGCGGATCGATGCCGGGACGGGCTTCGCCGACCTTGTTGAGCTTCCCGGTCTGCAGGTTGTACAGCATGAAGACGGAGGGCTGCACGCCCGAGTACGAACGCACCAGCACCCACGGCGCGTCGGCTGTGGCGGCCACCGAAATCACGTTCACGGTGGCAGGCAGCAGTTTGTCGACTTTTTCCTGCAGCGTCGTCATGGCCGGGTCGAACCAGACGGTGCCCCAGGCGTCGGTTTCATAGCGTACGCCCAGGAGCCTGGCGCGATTGCCGAGCAGGTTGCCGTTGAAATCGTAACCCTTGGTCTTGACCAGTGGCTCGGGGGCGATCTTGCCGGTCTTGTAGTCGAAGGCATACAGCGACAGTGTGTCCTGGCCGCCGCGCGCGCTCACGTAGAGCGTGCCATCCGGTCCGAAGCCTTCCGGCGAGATGGCGTCCTGGCCCCGTGCATAGGCGTTGTAGCTGACCAGCGTGCGCCATTCATCGGTGGCCGGGTCGAGGTAATAGATGACGGTGAGGCCGTTCTTCTGGCCGACCGCCAGGCGTGGCTTGCCTTGATGGTCGAGCATCCAGCTGGTGACATGGCCAGGGCTGCTCACGGATATGGTCTTGCCGGTCAGTGTATTCAGGGAGAGCAGCTTGACATTGGGGGCCACGCCATCCCTCTGGTTTTGCAGGTCCGGGCTGGTGACGTAGATGGAGTCCGAATCCTGGGCGCCGGTCTGCCGCATCAGGAAGGTATACCACGGCAGCAGCTTTCGCGCCGCGAGGCCGGTAGCCTCGGTCACGAAGTTCTGCCCGCGCCGGTCGGCCAGTTGGCGCAGGTTGGAGCCGTCGCGGTTGACCGCATACAGGCCGGCACCGAGGAACTGGTCGCCCGGCGCGACGTCGCTTTCCGTCACGTCGAAGGCCAGGCGCTCGTCGTTGACCCAGGCCACGTGGCCGATGTCGGCATCGCTGTAGGCCGCCACGACTTTGATCGTATTGGCTTGCAGGTCGACTACGCCCAGCAGCACTCGCCGTCCGGGCGCACTGGCGCGTGCGGCCAGGTAACGCCCGCTGGGAGAAAGCAGCGCGCCCCCGAAGCTGGAGTTGTCGAAAAAAGCCGCAAGTGGCAGCTGCGCGGCGGAGGCCGGGGCCGGCGCCGGCGCCTCTGCTGCGCTGGTCGATGCGGCACATTGCAGGGACAGCGTCAACAGCAGTGCCAGCGCGGCGCGGCGGCAGGGGATAAACTGAAAATGCATGAGGATCCTTGACGAAAGCGGCGGAGCGGGCCGCCACGATACGAAAAGGATATCAGTCGGACTATTCTTTCAGGCAACATTTTTGAGAATGTTGCCGTTCTGCTACAGAATCAAGCCTCCTCCGGCGCCCGGATGTACTCGACCAGCCCGGTGCTTTCGCGCGGCGGCGGCGGCGTCAGCAGGCTGACCACGGCCAGCACCGCCAGCCCGGCCGGCACCCCGAACACGCCGGCCGAGATCGGCGCGATGTGGAACCAGGTGCTGTCCGCGTTCCCGCCCAGGATCGGGTTGGTGTGCAGCATGTAGTAGACGCAGACCAGGAATCCCGCCAGCATGCCGGCGATCGCGCCCTGGTGGTTGGCGCGCTTCCAGAACACGCCCGCCACCAGCGCCGGGAACAGGGTCGAGCCGGCCAGCGAGAAGGCCGCGCCGACCAGCGACAGGATGTCGGCCGGCTTCTGCGAGGCGACGTAGGCGGCGATGAAGGCCACCGCCAGCAGCAGCAGTTTCGAGATCGTGACCCGCTTCTGGGTCGAGGCGCCCGGGTCGACCATCTTGAAGTAGATGTCGTGCGACAGCGCGTTCGAGATCGCCAGCAGCAGGCCGTCGGCGGTGGAGAGGGCCGCCGCCAGGCCGCCCGCCGCGACCAGGCCCGAGATCACGTAGGGCAAGCCGCCGATCTCCGGTGTGGCCAGGGTCAGGACGTCGCCGTCGATCGCGATCTCGGCCAGCTGCACGATGCCGTCGCCGTTGATGTCGGCGATGCTGATCAGGGGATTGGTCTTGTCGACGTTGGCCCAGTAGGAGACCCAGGTCGGCAGCGTGTCGTAACTGCTGCCGACCAGGGAGGTGTAGATGTCGAACTTGGCCAGCACCGCCAGCGCCGGCATCGTCAGGTAGATCAGCAGGATGAAGAACAGGGTCCAGAACACCGATACCCGGGTCTCGTGCACCGAGGGCGTGGTGTAGGCGCGCATCAGGATGTGGGGCAGGGCCGCGGTGCCGAACATCAGGCAGAACACCAGCGCCAGGAAGTTGTTGCGGCGCTGGTCGGATTCTTCGCGGGTCTTGCCGGGGAAGGGCTCCGCATGCGGTTCGGGCGGCTGGGCGCGCGCGAGGTTGGCGGCGCGCTGCTCGGCCCATACGTGGGCGGCTTCGTCGGCGGTGCGCGGGTAGGCGATCAGTTCGCGCTCGGCGTTGCGGACTTCGCCCAGCGAGGCGTTGCGGCCGCGCGCGGCGTCGAGCCGGCGCTGGACTTCGACCCTGCCCGCTTCCCACGATTGCGGCAGGGCCGCCAGCCTGGCGCCGTATTCGTCGGCCTTGGCCTTGAAGGCGGCCCGCACTTCCTGCTCGCGCGGGTCGACCGCCAGCTGGGCCTCGCGCTTGGCCAGCTTGGTCAGCACCGAGCCGTAGGCGACCTGCGGCACCGGGTTGCCGGCGAATTTCATCGACAACCACATGGTCGGGATCAGGAAGGCGACCAGGATGATGATGTACTGCGCGACCTGGGTCCAGGTGATGGCCCGCATCCCGCCGAGGAACGAGCAAACGAGAATGGACGCCAGCCCGAGGAAGATTCCGACCGAAAAGTCGACGCCGGTGAAGCGCGAGGCGATCAGGCCGACGGCGTAGATCTGCGCCACCACGTAGATGAAGGAGACCACGATGGTGGCGGCTACCGCCAGCGCCCGCACCAGCTTGCCGTGCCTGCTGCTGCCGCCGTAGCGCGCGGCCAGGAAGTCCGGCACCGTGTATTGCGCGAACTTGCGCAGGTAGGGCGCGATCAGCAGCGCCACCAGGCAGTAGCCGCCGGTCCAGCCCATCACGTAGGCGAGGGCGTCGAAGCCGTGCAGGTAGAGCGTGCCGGCCAGGCTGATGAAGCTGGCCGCCGAGATCCAGTCGGCGGCGGTCGCCATGCCGTTGAACAGGGCCGGCACCCGCCGTCCGGCCACGTAGTATTCGGAGACGTTCGAGGTGCGCGCCACCACGCCGATGATCGCGTACAGCACGATGGTGGCGAACATGTACAGGTAGCCGATCCACTGGCGCGGCATGCCTTCGTTTTCGAGGATCGCCAGCGCCGCCAGGAACAGGCCGAGGCAGGCCGTGAACCACAGGTAGTAGCGCGCCAGGCGCTGGAAGTAGCTGCGATGCTTGTTTTTGCCGCCCATGTTCACGCGCCGTCCCCGAGCATGCGTGCGAACTCGCGGTCGAGGATCCGCATGCGCCAGGCATAGACGCCGATGATGGCCAGGTAGATCAGCGTCGCGCCCTGGGCCGCCAGGTAGAAGGACAGCGGCCAGCCGAACACCGACATGTGCGCCAGGTCGCGCGCGAAGAACACGGTGCCGAAGCCGGTCGCCAGCCATAGCGCCAGCAGGACCAGGGTCAGCCTGCGCGCACGCGACCAGTGCAGGGCGCGCGCGGCGAGGATGCGCTCGCGCGGCGGCGGGGAAGGAGGGAGAACGCTGTCAGTCTGCATCGGGATCGGGTGGGGCGGGTGGTGGCGGGAAGGTCAGCCGGAACAGGCTGCCCGGGTATTTCTTGCTGGTGCTGCGCGGGTTGTAGAAGATCTCGATCTCGGCGCCGTGCTGCTGCGCGATCTCGCGCACGATTGCCAGGCCGAGGCCGGAGCCGGAGGCGCTGTTGCCGAGGATGCGGTAGAAGCGCTCGAACACGCGCGGACGCTCGCCCGGCGCGATGCCCGGGCCGGTGTCCTCGACTTCCAGCAGGGCCAGGCCGCCGTCGCTGCGCACGCGGACGGTGACGCTGCCGCCCGGCGGGGTGTAGCGCAGCGCATTGTCGATCAGGTTCGACAGCAGCTCGCGCAGCATCATGCCGTCCCCCAGGATCTCCAGCGGTCCGTCCGGGTCTTCGTAGCCGAGATCGATCTCGTGGGCGAAGGAGGCCGGCACCCAGTCCAGCACCACGCTGCGCGCCAGAAGCGCGAGGTCGAGCGGCTCCAGCGCCAGGCCGGCATGCGGCTGGTTTTCCGCGCGCGCCAGCGCCAATAATTGATTGACCAGGCGCGTCGCCGATTCCGAACTCTTGGCCAGCTGCTCCAGTGAGCGGTGGATCTCGTCCGGATCGATCTGGCGCAGGGCGAGTTCCGACTGCATGCGCATGCCGGCCAGCGGGGTCTTCATCTGGTGCGCGGCGTCGGCGATGAAGCGCTTCTGGGCGTCGATGGTGTGCGCCAGGCGCGCCAGCATGTCGTTCAGCGAACCCACCAGCGGCGAGATCTCTTCCGGCACCTGGCGCGAATCGATCGGCGACAGGTCGTCCGGTGGCCGCGCGCGGATCCGTTCCTGCAGCTGGGCCAGCGGCGACAGGCCGCGCGACAGCGCGAACCAGACCAGGGCCAGGATCACCGGCAGGATGATGAACTGGGGCAGAATCACGCCCTTGATGATCTCGTTGGCGAGCTGGGCGCGCTTTTCCAGCGTCTCCGCCACCTGCACCAGGGCCAGGCGCGGTTCGCCGCTGCCGCCCGTTCCCGGATCGAGCAGGGGTTGCAGGTTGACCCAGGCATAGGCGACCCGCACCGGGGTGCCGTGCAGGCTCTCGTTGCGGAAGTGCACGCGGCCGCTGCGCTCGGCGTCATCCGGCGGCGGCAGCGGCAATTCGCGGTCGCCGTCGACGACTTCGTTGCGCGGTCCCGTGATCTGGAAGTAGACGCTGTCGATGTCGTCGGCACGCAGGAAGTCGCGCGCGCTGCCGGGCAGGCGCGCCACCACCTTGCCGTCCACTTCCTTGACCTGCTGGGCCAGCACGGTGACGCTGTCTTCGAGCGCATGGTCGAAGGGCTGGTTGGCGATCGATTTCGCGACCAGGTAGGTGATGGCGATGCTCATCGGCCACAGCAACAGCAGCGGGGCCAGCATCCAGTCGAGGATCTCGCCGAACAGCGAATGCTGCATGCTCTCCTCGGGCTCGGGCCGCGGAGGAACATACACGGGATCGAAGGTCGAACCGGGGCCGGGTTCGGGCGCGATGATGCCGGCGCCGCGCCGCTTGAGGGACCTCATGTGCCGGCCTTGCCCGCCGCCTTACTTGCCGCTGCCGGCGGCCTGCGCCTTGCGTGCGCTGTCGGAATAGCGCTCCAGGCAGTAGCCCAGGCCGCGCACGGTGGCGATGCGGATGCCGCCGGTCTCGATCTTCTTGCGCAGGCGGTGCACGTAGACTTCGATGGCGTTGTTCGACACTTCCTCGCCCCATTCGCACAGGTGGTCGACCAGCTGTTCCTTGGACACCAGGCGGCCGGTGCGCGCCAGCAGGATCTCGAGCAGGCCCAGCTCGCGCGCCGACAGGTCCAGCATCTGGTCGTCGATGTAGGCGCTGCGCCCGACCTGGTCGTACACCAGCGGGCCGTGGCGGATCACGGTCGAGCCGCCGCCCTGGCCGCGCCGGGTCAGGGCGCGCACCCGCGCCTCCAGCTCGGAGAGGGCGAAGGGCTTGGCCATGTAGTCGTCGGCGCCGGCGTCGAGGCCGCCCACGCGCTGCTCGATCGAGTCGGCGGCGGTGAGGATCAGCACCGGCAGCAGCGAACCGCGCGCGCGCAGGCGGCGCAGCACGTCGAGCCCGGACAGCTTCGGCAGGCCGAGATCGAGGATCAGCAGGTCGAATTCCTGGGTCGACAGTGCGGTGTCGGCATCCTGCCCGTTCTTCACGCAGTCGATCGCGTAGCCGGACTGGCGCAGGGAGCGCGTCAGGCCATCGGCAAGTACGCTATCATCCTCCGCTAGTAAAATACGCATGATCTCCCCCTGGTTTTGTCGTTTGAGCCTAGCTTACCCGCATATTGTGTTTGATATCTCGCAACATGTCGAATTGATCAAATGGCGGTAAATATCGCTTGCCAAAACCACTGGGATTTTATACAGTACTTCCTATTGAAATCGCGCGAGCGGTCCCTATCTTGGTTCACTCTAGGACTGAAAGTAAATCATGGACGATAAAAAATCCGCAGTAAACGCAGCAGAGAAGGGCAAGGCGCTGGCAGCAGCCCTCGCGCAGATCGAAAAGCAATTCGGCAAGGGCTCGGTCATGCGCATGGACACCAATGCGCCGGTCGAGGAAGTGCAAACCGTGTCCACCGGCTCGCTGGGCCTGGACATCGCACTGGGCGTCGGTGGCCTGCCGCGCGGCCGTATCGTCGAGATCTATGGTCCGGAGTCGTCGGGTAAAACCACGCTGACCCTGCAAACCATTGCCCAGATGCAGAAAATGGGCGGCACCTGCGCCTTCATCGACGCCGAGCACGCGCTGGACGTCACCTATGCGCAGAAGCTGGGCATCAAGCTGGACGAACTGCTGATCTCGCAGCCGGACACCGGCGAGCAGGCGCTGGAAATCACCGATGCGCTGGTGCGTTCGGGCAGCGTCGACATGGTGGTCATCGACTCGGTGGCGGCACTGACCCCGCGCGCCGAGATCGAAGGCGACATGGGTGATTCGCTGCCGGGCCTGCAAGCCCGTCTGATGTCGCAGGCGCTGCGCAAGCTGACCGCGTCGATCAACCGTACGAACACCCTGGTGATCTTCATTAACCAGATCCGTATGAAGATCGGCGTCATGTTCGGCAGCCCGGAAACCACGACCGGCGGTAACGCGTTGAAGTTCTACGCCTCCGTGCGTCTGGACATCCGACGTACCGGTTCGATCAAGGCCGGCGACGAGGTGATCGGTAACGAAACCAAGGTCAAGGTCGTCAAGAACAAGATCGCTCCTCCGTTCAAGGAAGCCCACTTCGACATCCTGTATGGCGAAGGCACTTCCCGCGAAGGCGAGATCATCGACCTGGGCGTGGATAACAAGATCGTCGAGAAGTCGGGCTCCTGGTACAGCTACGGTGGCGAACGCATCGGTCAAGGTAAAGACAATGCGCGTATCTACCTGCGCGAGCGCCCGGCCCTGGCCCGCGAGATCGAAAACAAGGTCCGCGCCGCCCTGGGCGTGCGCGAACTGGCGCCGGTCGCTGCCGGTGACGGCGCCGGTGCGGCCGAGCTGACCGCTGTCGGCGAAGAGTAATCTTCGATAGCGTCTCAGTGAAACAGGTCCTGAGTCTCAAGGCTCGTGCGTTGAAGTATCTGTCGACGCGCGAGCACAGCCGGATCGAGCTGGGGCGCAAGCTGTCTCGCTATGCCGAGGAGGGGGACGACGTCGAAGCCCTCCTCGATTTCCTCGAAAAGAACAACTGGCTGTCGCAGGAAAGGTTCGCCGAGTCGCTGGTGCACCGCCGTGCCGGCCGCTACGGCAACAGCCGCGTGCTGGCGGAACTCCAGCAGCACGGCGTGAAGGGCGAAGAACTCGACGAGCTCAAGTCCGGCCTGAAGGAAACCGAAATTGCCCGCGCCCGCGAAGTGTGGCGCCGCAAGTTCAACCGGGTTCCGCAGGATGCTGAAGATCGTAGTAAACAGATGCGCTTCCTCATGGCGCGTGGTTTTTCGCAGAGCGCGATCCGCAGCGCAATGCAGGGACGAGACGAGGACGACGAGGAATCGTGACCCTCGGTTTGGCCCGACGCTTCAACGCTGAGGCGCAAGCGCACAGCGCCACCCGCCGACGTGCCGCCCGCGGCTCCTCCTCAACGGCGGATTGACGCTGTGCGCTTGCACTTCGGTGTTGTCAAACTGCCTGTCAAAATGGCAGCCGGGTGCATCCGCTGGCGCCCTGTGCTAAACTTTCATGGTTTAAGCAGCGCCGCAAGAGCGGTTGTTGCCGTAGAAGCTGCGGCAACGTGCATCAGGCACAACGGCTGCATACTTTTTTCGCCGCATTCCGGCATTGGTGTTTATGCCCCTGTCATCCCCCGCACCGCGTAAGCTAAGGCACACGCGCGCCATCACCGTTGAAGCGTTCGCGCGCGACGATGGGCTGTGGGACCTCGACGCCTGCATCCGCGACATCAAGACCCACGATATCGACCTGCCTTCCGGCCCCCGCCCGGGAGGCGTGCCTGTGCACGATCTGAGGCTGCGCGTGACCATCGACCACGAGATGGTCATCACGGACGCCGAAGCTTCGTCAGATGCCGTACCCTATCCCGGTTATTGCGACACCATCGCTCTCGCCTACAAGAAATTGATTGGCTTGTCGCTGCTGAAACATTTCCGGCTGCACCTGAAAGACCGCCTGTCCGGCGTCCTCGGATGCACCCATTTGACCGAACTGGCACAGGTCCTGCCCACTGCGGCAATCCAGGCCTTTGCCGACGACGCCATGGAAAACCGCGAAGCCGCGCAATCGGCCGAGCGTCCTTATGAACTCGACCGCTGTCATGCGCTGCGCACCGACGGTCCTGCCGTCGCCAAGTACTACCCGCGCTGGGCCTTGAAGGTGGTGTCGGGGTAGTATTCCGGTTTTTGTAGCCTCTATTTATTCAACCGCATTTCTAAATCAGTAACAGAAGAAGGGAAGCCAGCATGAAAATCCATGAGTATCAGGGCAAAGAGATCCTCCGAAAATTCGGAGTGACCGTTCCGCGCGGCATTCCGTGCATGTCGGTGGACGAAGCCGTCAAGGCAGCTGAAGAGCTGGGCGGCCCGGTCTGGGTAGTCAAGGCGCAGATCCATGCTGGCGGCCGCGGCAAGGGCGGCGGCGTCAAGGTCGCCAAGTCGATCGACCAGGTCCGTGAATACGCGAACCAGATCATGGGCATGCAGCTGGTGACCCACCAGACCGGCCCGGAAGGTCAGAAAGTCCGCCGCCTGCTGATCGAAGAAGGCGCCGACATCAAGCAGGAACTGTACGTCTCGCTGGTTACCGACCGCGTCACCCAGAAGATCGTCCTGATGGCCTCGTCGGAAGGCGGCATGGACATCGAAGAAGTCGCGCACAGCCACCCGGAAAAGATCCACAACGTCGTGATCGAGCCGTCGGTCGGCCTGACCGACGCGCAGGCTGACGACGTCGCCCGCAAGATCGGCGTGCCGGAAGGCTCGATCGCCGCCGCTCGCGCCAACCTGCAAGGCCTGTACAAAGCCTACTGGGAAACCGATTGCTCGCTGGCCGAAATCAACCCGATGATCGTGACCGGCGACGGCAAGGTCATCGCACTGGACGCCAAGTTCAACTTCGACCCGAACGCCCTGTTCCGCCACCCGGAAATCGTCGCCTACCGCGACCTGGATGAAGAAGATCCGGCCGAAGTCGAAGCATCGAAGTTCGACCTCGCCTACATCTCGCTGGACGGCAACATCGGCTGCCTGGTGAACGGCGCCGGCCTGGCCATGGCCACCATGGACACCATCAAGCTGTTCGGCGGCGAGCCGGCCAACTTCCTGGACGTGGGCGGCGGTGCGACGGCTGAGAAAGTCACCGAAGCATTCAAGATCATGCTGAAGAACCCGGGCCTGAAAGCCATCCTGGTCAACATCTTCGGCGGCATCATGCGCTGCGACGTGATCGCCGAAGGCGTGATCACCGCATCGAAAGCCGTCTCGCTGAAGGTGCCGCTGGTGGTCCGCATGAAGGGCACCAACGAAGACCTGGGCAAGAAGATGCTGGCCGATTCCGGCCTGCCGATCATCTCGGCCGACACCATGGAAGACGCAGCGAAGCAGGTCGTTGCCGCCGCTGCTGGCCAAGCCTAATTCGCAAAGGAAATAACATGTCGATTCTGATTAACAAAGACACCAAAGTCATCACCCAAGGTATCACCGGCAAGACCGGCCAGTTCCACACCCGCATGTGCCGCGACTACGCGAACGGCCGTGAAGCCTTCGTGGCCGGCGTGAACCCGAAGAAAGCCGGTGAGGACTTCGAGGGTATCCCCATCTTCGCAAGCGTCAAGGAAGCCAAGCAGAACACTGGCGCCAACGTTTCCGTGATCTACGTGCCGCCGGCAGGCGCCGCCGCCGCGATCTGGGAAGCCGTCGAAGCCGAACTCGACCTGGCAATCTGCATCACCGAAGGCATCCCGGTCCGCGACATGATGGAAGTCAAAGATCGCATGGCCAAGGCCGGTTCGAAGACCCTGCTGCTGGGCCCGAACTGCCCGGGTCTGATCACCCCGGACGAAATCAAGATCGGCATCATGCCGGGTCACATCCACAAGAAGGGCCGCATCGGCGTCGTCTCGCGTTCGGGCACCCTGACCTATGAAGCAGTCGGTCAGCTGACCGCGCTGGGCCTGGGCCAGTCGTCGGCAGTCGGCATCGGTGGCGACCCGATCAACGGTCTGAAGCACATCGACGTGATGAAGATGTTCAACGACGATCCGGATACCGACGCTGTCATCATGATCGGCGAGATCGGCGGCCCGGACGAGGCGAACGCTGCTTACTGGATCAAGGACAACATGAAGAAGCCGGTCGTCGGCTTCATCGCCGGTGTTACCGCTCCTCCGGGCAAGCGCATGGGCCACGCCGGCGCGCTGATCTCGGGCGGCGCCGACACCGCGCAAGCCAAGCTGGAAATCATGGAAGCCTGCGGTATCAAGGTCACCAAGAACCCGTCGGAAATGGCTCGCCTGCTGAAGGCCATGCTGTAATCCGCCAGTTCTTCAGCCGGAACGGAAACGGGGAGCTTCGGCTCCCCGTTTTTTTTGCAGGCACGCGACAATTTTCGACACCTGGACAAATTTTGCCGCTGGCCATGACAAAAATTGTCATACGGAAAGGGTAATACTGACAAAAATTGGTGCTGGCACGGCGTTTTGATGTATGCATGCTAACGATTTCGCATGGAAACGACCTGGCACGGCAGTTGCATATAGAAAAGGGCAGAAGCAAGCAGCACCCGGATAAGCAGTCACCCTTTAAATGCCGTACCAAAACTGGAGAGATACCATGAAAGCACCGAAAATGATGAAGAAAGCCGAAGGCGGCTTTACCCTGATCGAACTGATGATCGTCGTCGCGATCATCGGTATCCTGGCAGCCGTCGCGATCCCGGCTTACAGCGATTACACCGCCAAGGCCAAGGCTGCTAACGCCCTGTCGGCTGTTGACCCGTACAAGACCGCTGTTGCGATGTGCGCTCAGGAAGCAGGTGGTGTTTCTGGCTGCACCAGCGGCCCGACCTTCACCGCGACCAAGGAAGTCAAGAACGTCGCAGTTGGCGCTAACGGCGTGATCACCATGACCCTGGACAACATCGGCAAAGGCACCGAAAGCGGCGACAAGACCGTGACTTTCGCCCCGACCCTGAACGAGACGAATGTTACTTGGAAGATCGATGCATCGTCGATCACCGCCAATCCCACGCTGAAGGCTGCTTTCGAGAAGAATTCGATCGGTTCGTAATCCTCGGCAATAGTCACGCAAAGCCGCCTTCGGGCGGCTTTTCCTTTTCAGTTCCGAAACTGTCCAAGTCAGAGGCGCCATGTCCAGCTCAGCACCTTCCGCCATCGGTCTCCGCATTGCCGCAAAGCCAAACGGGACCGGCCAGGCATTGCTCGTCATCGCTGCCATGGCAGCCAGTTTCTTGTGGGCTTCTGGCCACGACGACCAGCGTTGCATCGAACTCGGGCTACTGGCCGTCATGGCCGCCTTCATCATGACGCGCAGTGAAGCTGCGGACGGTATCGCCGGGCTGAATCCGATCGCGCGCGCGTGCCTGGTCGGATTTTTTGCCCTCGGCGCCGTCTCGGTATGGAATGCCTACTCGCTGACGCATGCCCTGTACGAGTGGTCGATGCTGCTGCTCTTGCTGCTAACCGTAGCCTTGCTCGCTGCGGGGCTGAGCCGTGCCGGAAACAGCGGTCTCCTGCTTGCGCTGCAATGCATCGGCGCTATTTCCGTCCTCTACTCCCTGCGCGTCCTGCTGATGTATGCCGCAACGCTTGCCAACACAAACCACCTCGACATGCAGGATCTGGCGATTGGATTCAGTAATATCCGATTTCTCAACCATACGCAGACGGTCCTGCTGCCCTTCATCGTACTTCTTTACCTGCAAGCTCCCCCACGTAGCGTTTTGCGCCGGGTATGGTTTGCGCTGGCGGCATTCTGGTGGGCACTGCTGTTCGTCAGCGAAGCACGGTCCAGCATCCTGGCTCTGGGCGCCGGCTGCGCGGTCGTGCCGGCAATTCGCCGCTCCCAGGCCTCTAGCTTCCTGAAGGCGATGGCGCTTGCCGCGCTGGCAGGCGGCATCGCCTATCTGTTGGGATTCATTCTGCTGCCGATGCTGGTCGGTCTACGTCCTTTCGACGCAGCCGCAAATGTCCTGCAGCGCACGGCTGCCGACCCGACATCGGGCCGCAACCTGCTGTGGCATTTGTCTTGCCAACTGATGGCCACGCATCCCTGGCTCGGCATTGGTCCTCAGCATTTCGCTCATTACGGCGCGACACTGGGTATCGGTGCTCATCCACATAACTTCATCATGCAGATCGGCGTTGAATGGGGTATCCCGGCGTTGTCGTGCCTGCTTGGAGCGATCGGTATCGGCGTACGCGGCCTGGTCCGCACTGGCGCCCACATCGCCGAGTCAGACTCGAGCAATCAGCAGATCCTGGTCGCCTTGCTGGCGACTGGCGCAGCAATCGTCGTGGATGGTTTCTTCTCCGGTGTACTCGTCATGCCCCAGAGCCAGATGGCGATCGTTCTGTACCTGGGTTGTGCCGTCGGCTGGGTTAAATCGCGGCAGGCAGTGCTCGCGCCGCGTGCCACGATGCCGCTACGCTGGCTGATTGCCGGCCTGGCAGTTGCAGCAGTCGCTGGTATGGCAATCGCGGTCGCGCCGAGCATCGCCACGCATGCCCGTCACGAGCCACTGACGCCGCCGGAGCTGGCAGCCAACCCGAGGTCATACTGGCCCCGCATGTGGGAAGCCGGCTACTTCTAGACGATCTTCTGCCGGTCCGCCAGCAGCACCTCATAGGTCAGGTTCTGCAGCATGGTGAAGTGCATCGGATCCAGCTTCAGGAATTCCACGCCGTAGGCGAAGATCTCCGTTGCGTCCGAATCGCGGCGCAGCGCGTTGACGTTGCGCACCGCCGCGCGTGTCCTTACCCGCACTTCCTTCTCATCCATCGGCGAAGTCAGGCCGAATTCCAGTTCGATCTCGCCGCCGTCTTCCGGCAGGCTGCAGTTCGACTCGATGCGTGCGCCGTTGACGCTGACATTGGTGAGCGTGCAGCCGACCGGGGCCGCATCCGGATGCGCAGGCAGCACCTGGGCCGGAATGTCGACCTTGACCCGCATCGCCGTGCGCAGGCTGGTGCCCTGGATCGTGTCGGGGAAGGACAGGTGGACGTAGAGCAGGGGGCGGTCGAAGACGCGCGCGACCGTACAGGCGAAGGAGCACACGTTCACGCCCGAGAACACGCGGATGGTGATCCGCTCGCCTTCCACCAGCCCGACCGGGACGCCGTTCTCCTGCGGGATCTTGACGATCAGGTACTCGTCCATCATCCAGCCGATGAGTGTGGAGAAATACTGCATCGGCTTGATGCGGCGGTAGGTAATGAATTGAAGCCGGACGCCGACCTGGAGGTTCAAGGCCGCGAATCCGAACTCCTGGGGTTTGAGTTCGCGTTCTGTCTGCATACTGCTCATCGTCGGTTTTCCGTGGTTCTGGCTCGCATATCCGACGGCCGCAAGAAACATT
Source organism: Massilia sp. 05N420 (assembly GCF_056397205.1). NCBI lineage: Bacteria > Pseudomonadati > Pseudomonadota > Betaproteobacteria > Burkholderiales > Oxalobacteraceae > Massilia > Massilia sp. 05N420. The sequence goes on along the minus strand of NZ_JBFTMX010000036.1, from coordinate 26,566 downwards.
CAGGAGCGCCGGTAAGTTGCCATGATAGCACTTTGTCATTCCTTTCGCATGGCAAATGAAAAAAAATGCCCGCGCGAAAGCGGGCATGTGGTGAAAGACCGACTGCGGGCTCAGGGTTTGATGTGTTGGTCCAGCCAGTTGATGACCGTGTGGTGCCACAGCAACGAGTTGGCCGGCTTCAGCACCCAGTGGTTTTCGTCCGGGAATACCAGCAGCTTGCTCTCGATGCCACGGCGCTGCAGGGCCGTGAAGGTCGACAGGCCCTGGGCGGTCGGGATGCGGAAGTCCTTGTCGCCTTGCACCACCAGCATCGGGGTCTTCCACTTGTTCACGTGCAGGACCGGGTTGAAGCGCTCGTGCTTTTCCGGCACCGAGAAATAGGGGCCGCCGTTTTCCCAGTCGGTGAACCATTGCTCTTCGGTCGAGTAGGCCATGCCGCGGGTGTCGAACACGCCGTCGTGGTTGACGATGCACTTGAAGCCGTCCGACCAGTTACCTTCGATCCAGTTCATCATGTAGCCGCCATAGGAGGCGCCCAGCGCGCAGGCTTTCGAGCGGTCCAGCCACGGATATTTCGTCACGGCTGCGGCCAGGCCCTTCTTCAGGTCCTCGAGCGGCTTGCCGCCCCAGTCGCCGCTGATGGCGTCGGTGAACTTCTGGCCGTAGCCGGTCGAACCGTGGAAGTCGATGAACACCGACGCATAGCCGGCGCCGGCATAGACCTGCGGGTTCCAGCGGTAGCTCCAGCCATTGCCGAAGCTGCCCTGCGGGCCGCCGTGCACCAGGAAGGCGATCGGGTATTTCTTGCCCGGCTCATAGTTCCACGGCTTCATGACGTAGCCATGGACGGTGTCGCCGTTCGCGCCCTTGAACGAGAACTGCTCGTACTCGCCCCAGCGCACGTCGCCCAGCTTGTCGGTGTTCAGGTCGGTCAGCTTGACCGGATTGTCGGTGCCCAGTTTCATGGCGTAGAGCTGGGCGCCGGACGCCAGGCTGGCCTGGGTGAAGGCGATGGTGTCGGCGCGCACGTCGAAGCCGCCGATCGAGCCCTTGCTGGTCAGCGGCGTGACCTTGCCGCTGGCGACGTCGATCGAAAACAGCTTGTGCTGGCCGATGTCTTCGGCGTCGGCGATCAGGGCCTTGCCGTCGCGCGTCCACTGGATGCTGCCCGGCGAACGGTCCCAGCTCTCGGCGATGTTGCGCTTCTTGCCGCTGGCCAGGTCGAGCAGGACGATGTGGTAGCGGTCGGCTTCGAAGCCCGGACGCGTCATCGACAGGTAGGCGAGGGTGCGGCCGTCCGGCGAGAACACGCCCTTGGTATCCCATGCCTTGTTATCCGCGGTCAGGTTTTTCGGCGTGCCGCCTCCGGCCGGCACCGAATACAGGTCGAAGTTGGTCGACCAGGCTTCGGTCTTGCCGGCGATGCGCACCGAGAACACGACGGTCTTGCCGTCCGGGCTGAAATGGAATTCCTCGCGGTCGCCGAAGGGCTTCGAGGGCACGTCGCCGTCCAGCGAGCCGGACAGACTGCTAGGTGCGCCGTTCACGCGGCCGCCGGCGTCCAGCGGCGCCGAGTAGAGCACGGCGTTGCGGCCGTCGGCCCAGGTATCCCAGTGGCGCACGAACAGGCGGTCGTAGACCATGCCGGTGGCCTTGTCCTTTTCCTTGGCGTCGGCCTTGGCCTTGGTGCAGGCCAGGTCCGGGCAGTCGCGGAACACCGACATGCTGAGCGCGATGCGGTCGCCCGTCGGCGAGACGCGGTAGGCGTCGACGTCGACCGGCATGTCGGTCACCTTGACCGGATCGCCGCCCGCCAGCGAGATGCGCCAGACCTGGGACGAGCCCGAACGGGCGGACAGGAAATAGATCGCATCCCCTAGAGCCGACCATTCCGGATCGGTGCTGCTGGCGGCATCCGAGGTCAGGCGCTGCGGCTTCGCGTTCGCGGCGCGCAGGTCGACCAGGTACAGATCGGTATGGCCCTTGTTCTTCGCCATGTCGGTGCTGCGTACCGTGTAGACGATGCGGCTGCCGTCGGGCGACACCGCCGGCGTGCCGACGCGCTCCATCGTCACCAGGTCCTCGACCGTGAAACCGCGCGGCGCGGCCACGGCGGCGTGCGCCATGGTGACGGCGGTCGTGGCGAAGGTCGCGGCAACGGCGGCTGCCAGCGCAAGCAAACGTACTTTCATCCTGTCCTCGTGCTTCTGTGAAAAGAAGCAATTTAACATGTGGAAAGGATGATGGGGAATCAGTTATCCGTCTGAACCCCGCTGCCCGCGGGCGGGATTAACCGACACCTCCTGCGCCTGCACATGACAGGCGCGGGGTTCGAGTCAATCCCAGCGAGGGCATCGTCATGACAACTTCCATCAAGATTCCGTGGCGTGCGGTACTTGCCGGCGCGCTGCTGGCATGCAGCGCGATGCCGGCCCAGGCGGTTCCCAGTTTCGCGCGCCAGACCGGGCTGGACTGCTTTACCTGCCACTTCAGCTGGCCCGAACTCACGCCTACCGGCAGACAGTTCAAGCTGAACGGCTACACGCTGGGCAAGAAGCTGACCCTGCCGGTGGCCGGCATGCTCCAGGTGGGATATTCGAGCACGAGCAAGGCCGACGCCGGCTTCAGGCAGAACTTTCCGATGGACCGCGACGTCGTGCTGCAGCAGGTGAGCCTCTTCTTCAACGGCAAGCTCAGCGACCATGTCGGCATCTTTTCGCAGGCGACCTACGACGGTGTCGAACACCGTGCCAGCATCGACAACGTCGACCTGCGCTACGCGAACCACCTCAGCCTGGGCAAGGACGACCTGCTCTACGGCTTCACCCTGCACAACAACCCGCAGGTGCAGGACGTCTACAACACGACCAGCACCTGGGGCTTTCCGTACGCCTCGTCGCCGACGGCGAACGTGCCCGCGGCCGCGCCCCTGATCGAAAACCTGGGGCAGCAAGTGGCCGGCGGCGGCGTCTATGCCCTGTGGCGGAACACGCTGTATGCGGAAGTCACGGCCTACCGCACCAGCAACCATTTGTTCTCGCCGCTGAGGCTGGGCATCGACAAGGCCAGCGCGGCAGCCCTGGACGGCTACAACCCCTACTGGCGGCTGGCGCTGCAGCACGAATGGGAGGGCGGCAAGCAGTCGGCGATGATCGGCACCTATGGCCTGGTCGCCAAGGTCTTCCCCGACAACCAGCTGCTGACGGGGCCGACCGATCACTTCCGCGACATCGGCGTCGATGCGCAATACCAGTACATCACGGACCGGCACCGGATCTCGGCGCAGTTCGACTACACGCGCGAATGGCAGACCTGGAATCCCAATGCATCGGCCAGCAACCGCAGCGACAGGCTGGACTCGTTCCGGGCCAAGGCGAGCTATTACTACGACAAGAAATACGGCATCAACCTGGGACGCTTCAATATCCACGGCACGGCCGATAACGGCCTCTACAACACGGGCGAAGCAATCACCGGCAGCGGGAACGGCAGTCCCAACAGTTCAGGCACCATCCTGGAATTCAATTACCTGCCGCGCCGGGACATCCGCCTGATGCTCCAGTTTACGCACTACGACAAGTTCAACGGCGCCAGGACGAACTACGACGGCTTCGGCCGCAAGGCTTCCGACAACGACACCGTCTATCTGCTGGGATGGTTCATGTTCTAACCCTTGTTCTGAGCCCCCGCTTTCCTCGAGAGGAGTCGATCATGGATGAGTATCAATTGGCACGCCGACGCGTGCTGGGGACGATGGCGTCCGCGCTGCCGGTATTGCTGGTGCTGCCGCTGGCCGGCGGGAGTACTGCGGCGCGCGCAGGTACGGCGCGAAAAGAGGACTTTCACTACCAGGACCGGCCGAACGAGGGCAAGCACTGCGCGAACTGCACGGCCTTCGTTCCGCCGGCGGCCGGGCAAGCCCTCGGGACCTGCAATATCGTCGCCGGGCCGGTCAGCCCGGATGGCTGGTGCATGGCGTTTTCGCCGAAGTAGGGGCTTACACCGCCGCGGTCCAGTCGCCGGACTTGCCGCCATGCTTCTCCAGCACCCGCACATTGGTCATCACCATGCCGCGATCGGCCGCCTTGCACATGTCATAAATCGTCAACAGCCCGACCTGCACGGCGGTCAGCGCCTCCATCTCGACCCCGGTCTTGCCGACGGTTTCGACCTGGGCGCGGCAGTGAACGGCATTCGCAGCAGCGTCGACTTCGAAATCCACCGCCACCCGCGTGATGGCCAGCGGATGGCACAAGGGCACCAGGTCGCTGGTCCGCTTCGCCCCCATGATCGCCGCGATGCGCGCGATCCCCAGCACGTCGCCCTTTTTCGCAGAGCCGGAGCGGATCAGCTCCAGGGTCTCCGGCTTCATGCGGATGGTACCGGCGGCCACGGCGATGCGATGGGTTTCCTGCTTGGCGCCGACGTCGACCATATGGGCCTGGCCGGTGGCGTCGAAGTGGGTCAGTGGCGAATCCTGGGTGGACATATTGTTGTAATCGAATATTAAGAGAACGTTAAGCGGAATATGGTCCAGCGGTGACAATGGGCCGGAAGAAGGTATGATAGCACCGTGAAATCGACCCCGAATCCAGCGATGTTGCAGCTTTCACCATCAGGAATGACCACCTCGCGCCGCCTGCGCTGGCGCTCGCTCGTGAGCGCCATCTGTCTGGGCGCCACCGCCACCCTCGCGCTGGCGGCGCCGACCGTGCCAGCCACGCCCGTCCTGCGCACCCCGGACGCCACCCTGCCGACGCTCGGCGATTCCGCGCGCGCCGACCTGTCTCCCGTCATCGAGCGCAAGCTTGGCGAGGAGATCATGAACGACATCCGGCGCGACCGCGACTACCTCGATGACGATGCCATCGTCGAGTACCTGAACAATTTCGGCGAGAACCTGGTCTCCTTCGCGCCCGGCGCGCGCGGCGAGACGAATGCCGATTTCTTCTTCTTCGCCGTGCGCGATCCGATGATCAACGCCTTCGCGCTGCCCGGCGGCTTCATCGGCGTGCATTCGCAGCTCCTGATCGCGGCGCAGAACGAGTCCGAGCTGGCCTCGGTGCTGTCGCACGAGATCGGCCACGTGCAGCAGCGCCACATCGCGCGCATGCTGGGACAGCAGAAGCAGGATGCGCTGTTGCCGCTGGCGGCGCTGATCCTGGCGGCGCTGGTCGGCAAGGCCGGCGGCGGCGCCGACGCGGCGATGGGCGTGGTGATGGGCGGGCAGGGCCTGGCCATCCAGCGCCAGCTGAATTTCAGCCGCGACGCCGAGCGCGAGGCCGACCGTGTCGGCTTCCAGACCATGCGCGCGGCCGGTTACGACACTTCCGGCATGGTGTCCTTCTTCAAGCGCCTGCAGGGCACGACCCGCCTGTACGGCGAGGCGCCGGCCTGGCTGTCGAGCCACCCGCTGACCGGCGAGCGCATCGCCGACATCCAGAACCGGATCCGCGAAGCGCCCAAGCCCGGCCACATCCGCCCGGATTCCATCGAATTCCACCTGGTGCGCGCCCGCGCCCGCGTGCTGCAGGATCCGAGCGCCAAGGGCTACGACGACAGCAAGGGGGCGTTCGAAACCCAGCTCAGGCAGGACAACACCCAGCAGCAGACCGCCGCCATGTACGGCCTGTCCTTCCTCGCGCTCAAGCAGGGCGACCTGAAGCTGGCGCAGAGCTGGCTCGACAAGGCGAAGGCTTCGATGAAGCCGCGGCCGGGCGTGCTGTCCGCCGAGCGCACCAGTTCGGACGGCGCGGCCATGTTCGCCAGCCTCGGCACCGAGATCAAGCTGGCTCCGGGCCAGCCGCCGGAAGTGCTGGCACAGGCGGTGCAGGAAGCCGAGCAGGCGCACCAGAAGTTCCCGCTGTCGCGCATGCTGGCGCGACAGTACGCCGACGCGATGATCGCTTCCGGCAAGCTGGACCAGGCGGCTACTTTCCTCCGCGACCAGGTCCAGCAGTACCGCGAGGAGCCCAAGCTCTACGACCAGCTGGCCAAGACCTATGCGGCCCAGGGCAAGATCGCGCTGCAGCACATGGCGCTGGCAGAATCCTATGTACTGACCGGCGCGGTGCCGGCCGCGGTCGACCAGCTGAACATGGCGCGCAAGGCCCAGGACGTGTCCTTCTACGACCAGGCCGTGATCGACGCCCGCGAGCGCGAGCTGCAGCAGCGCCAGAAGGACGAGAAGAAAGAAAAGAAAGACCGCGACAACCTGGCGGAAGGCAAGCCGACATTCAAGATCGAGAGCAGCTCGGGCAGCGCGCCCGGCTTCGGCAACGATACCCGCTCCGGTTTCGGCGATGATATCGGCTCGATGAGTACGCTCGAACGCAAGATGCAGCAGCGCCGCAGCCAATGAAACAATCTTTCATTTTACTGCCAAAAATGAAATATTATTTCTGAACGATCAAGAGGTCCGGTCGCTGCACGAAACTGAAACGCTGCGCCGCCTCTTCCAGCGTCACACGTTCCACCGCGATCTCGCGGCCCTGCCAGCGCAGGGCCAGCCGGCCCGGGCCGCCTTCGAGCCAGGCCATCAATCCTTCGTCCGCCACCGGCTTGCCGTCCAGTTCCATCGCCTGCAGCAGCTGGGCCACGTCGCGGTCGTCGAGCTGGGCCAGCTGTTCGCCGGCGCGCCAGGCGATGCTGCCGGTCTCGAACATGAACACCTGTTCCGGCGCCGCCATCGCCTGGCCGGTATGCAGGACCAGGCCCTGGGCCGGATCGGTGCGGGCGATGAAGGGCGTGGCTTCCAGGTTCACATAGACCCGCTGCGGGCCGTTCTGGAAATACCAGCAGCCGCGCTCGTCATGCAGGTAGTTGCGGTTGATGAAGCCGACCAGGGCGGCATTGGTCAGCTTGTCGCCCGGCGCTTCGGCGCGCTGGGCGGTTTCGTCGCGCATGCGCCAGACGCCGCGCGCGTCAAGTGCCAGCCAGCCATAGCAGTGCGGCACGTTCGGCCACTTGGCCATTGCCTGTTTTACGATGTCGTCCATGAGGTCAAGCTTGGCATAGTCGTGCTGGCGCCGGCGCGCGCGTGCGCCTGTCCCCGCACTTCGTCGAAGAAGTGCAGGATGCGGCGCGGCAGCCAGGCCTTGCGGCCGGGGAAAGGACCGGCCGGGAAGCCGACGTGGCCGCCGGTCTCCGGATATTCCAGCGTGACGGCGCGCGATGCCGTTTCCGGCAGGTGCTTGCCTGGCAAAAAAGGATCGTTGCGCGCGTTCAGCACCAGGGTCGGCACGGTGATGTCGTGCAGCACGTGCTTGGCGCTGGCGCGGTGCCAGTAGTCGTCGGTGTCGCGGTAGCCGTGCAGCGGCGCGGTGACGACGTTGTCGAAGCTGTACAGGTCGCGTGAGGCGAGCAGGGCGGCGCGGTCGAACAGGCCGGGAAAGCGCTCCAGCTTGGCCAGCGCCTTGGGCTTCAGGGTTTCCAGGAACATGCGCGTGTACAGGCGGTTGAAACCGCTCGACAGCGCCGCGCCGCCGGCCGCCAGGTCGAGCGGGGCCGACACGGACACGGCCGCATCGACGATGTCGGCGCCATGCTGCTGCTCACCGAGCCAGCGCAGCAGGGCATTGCCGCCCAACGAGACGCCGGCCACGTAGAAGGGACCGTCGAAGCGCGGACGCAGGCGGCGGATGATCCAGTCGAGCTCTTCGGCGTCGCCGGAGTGATAGAAGCGCGGCGCCAGGTTGGCTTCGCCGGAGCAGCCGCGGAAATGCGGGATCGCGCCATGCCAGCCGCGCGCCTGGACAGCCGCCATCAGGGCGCGCGCGTAATGACTGTTCGACGAGCCTTCCAGGCCGTGGAACAGCATGACGAACGGCGCCCCCGGCTGTCCGTCGACGAAATCGACGTCGATGAAATCCTGGCCGCAGGGCGTATCCCAGCGTTCACGCCGGAAGGCGACGTCGGGCTTCGCGATGCAGACGGCCGGGTAGATCGTCTGCAGGTCGCCGCCGGGGAGCCAGAACGGCGCCCGATAGCCGGGCATGCCCTCGAACAGGGGGCCGCACTCGGCGCAGTAGCGGCTCACGGCCAGGACGGGGCTAAAGTAGTGTCGATCAGTGGTGCGACAGTACGGTGCCCGGCTTCAGCTGGTACTGGGTGCCGCAGTAGGGGCACTTGGCGTGGCCGTGATGATCGAAATCCAGGAAGACGCGCGGGTGGGACGACCACAACGGCATCGCCGGGTTCGGGCAGTAGGCCGGCAGGTCCTTGGCTTCCAGTTCCACCACAGGAATGGTCTTCTCGTTCATGTTTTGACTTCTCCGTCATTGCGAAATATTCGAAGCCATGATTTTAACGGATTCGCACTGATTGCCGGAATGGTCCGGTAGAATAGCGGGCCGATTACTGTCGAGTAGTTTTCCTTCCAGGAAATTCTCTCGCACTATCACCGATCCCGTTCCATGCTCGAACGCCACCCGTCCGCCGCGCTGCTGGTTCCCCTTGAATGTTGCAGGAACGCGACATGAACCAGTTGCAGCCGGACTCGCAGGTGCTGGACCCGCAGGCGGAGGCGCGCGGCTGGCGCGAAGGTTTCCAGACCGGTTTTCCTACCCTGTTCGGCATCGGTGCCTGGGGCATGGTGGTCGGTGTCGCGATGGTCAAGAGCGGCCTCACCGTGGCCCAGGCCAGCGGCATGACCCTGGTCGCGTTCGCAGGTTCCGCCCAGCTGGCCTCGCTGCCGCTGATCGCCGCCGGCGCCCCGGTCTGGGTGATCTTCCTGACGGCCCTGGTCGTCAACCTGCGCTTCGTGATCTTTTCCGCCCTGCTGGGGCCGCATTTCTCCCACCTGCCGCTGTGGCAGCGTTTCTATCTCGGCTATATCTCCGGCGACGTCTCGATCGCCCTGTTCCTGCAGCGCTATCCGACCTCGAAGCCCGAGCCCGGCAAGCTGGCCTTCCTGAAGGGGCTGATGTACCCGAACTGGGTCGCCTGGCAGATCGGCTCCCTGATCGGCATCTTCCTCGGCAGCGCCGTGCCGACCGAATGGCAGCTCGGCTTTGCCGGCACCCTGGCCATCCTGTGCATCATGGTGCCCCTGATCATCAACAGCGCGGCCCTGTGCGGCGTGCTGGTGGCCGGCGTCACGGCGGTGCTGGCGCACGGCCTGCCGTACAAGCTGGGCCTGCTGGCGGCGGTGCTGGCCGGCATGGTCACCGCGATGGTCTTCGAGGAGACCGTGCAGAAACGCCGGGTGCGCCATGGCTGACTGGGAGATCTGGATCATCATCCTGGTGCTGGGCGTGGCCACGGCCTGCACCCGCAGCACCTTCTGGCTGGTCGGCCACAAGGTGACGATCCCGCCGCGGGTTCAGGAGATGCTGCGCTATGCGCCGGCCTGCGCCCTGGCCGCCATCGTCTTCCCGGACATGGTGCTGGGCCCGCAGGGCGAGCTGCAACTGGCGCTGGCCAATCCGAAGCTGCTGGCCGGCGTGGCCGCCCTCGCGTTTTACCTGTGGCGGCGGGCCATGCTGCAGACCATCGTGTTCGGTATGCTGGTACTGACACTGTTGCGTGTGTTTCATGTTTTCGGCAACAACGCCTAAGGTAGAATAACGTTTTTTCCACTAATCTCTACCGGATCCACGCTGACATGGCTGTCCTCAATTTCACCCGCTTGCAAGACCTGATCGACCAGGGCGCGCTGAAAGGTAAACGCGTCTTCATTCGCGCCGACCTGAACGTTCCCCAGGACGATGCCGGCAACATCACCGAAGATACCCGCGTGCGCGCTTCCGTGCCCGCGATCCGCGATGCCCTGCAGGCAGGCGCGGCCGTGATGGTGACTTCCCACCTGGGCCGTCCGACCGAGGGTGAGTTCAAGCCGGAAGACAGCCTGGCGCCGGTCGCCAAACGCCTGTCCGAGCTGCTGGGCCAGCCGGTCGAGCTGAAGCAGAACTGGGTCGATGGCGTGGATGTTGCTCCAGGCCAGGTCGTGCTGCTGGAAAACTGCCGCGTCAACAAGGGCGAAAAGAAAAACGACGACGCGCTGGCCCAGAAGATGGCCAAGCTGTGCGACGTCTACGTCAACGACGCCTTCGGCACTGCCCACCGCGCCGAAGCGACCACCCACGGCATCGCGAAATTCGCGCCCGTGGTGGCCGCCGGCCCGCTGCTGGCCGCCGAACTGGATGCGCTCGGTAAAGCCCTGCATGCACCCCAGCGTCCGCTGCTGGCCATCGTCGCCGGCTCCAAGGTCTCGAGCAAGCTGACCATCCTGCAGAGCCTGGCCGACAAGGTCGACAACCTGATCGTCGGCGGCGGCATCGCCAACACCTTCATGAAGGCCGTCGGCCTGAACGTCGGCAAATCGCTGATGGAAGCCGACCTGGTGGGTGAAGCGAAGACCATCATCGACAAGATGGCCGCGCGCGGCGCCACCGTGCCGATCCCGGTGGACGTGGTGTGCGCGAAGGAGTTCTCGCCGACCGCCGCCGCCACCGTCAAGGACGTCAAGGACGTGGCCGACGACGACATGATCCTGGACATCGGCCCGAAGACGGCCGCTGCCCTGGCCCAGCAGATCGCCAAGGCCGGCACCATCGTCTGGAACGGCCCGGTCGGCGTGTTCGAGTTCGACCAGTTCGCCGAAGGCACGAAGACCCTGGCGACCGCCATCGCGCAGTCGAAGGGCTTCTCGATCGCCGGCGGCGGCGACACCCTGGCTGCCATCGCAAAATACAATATCGCCGACCAGATCGGCTACATCTCGACCGGCGGCGGCGCTTTCCTCGAGTTCCTCGAAGGGAAAACGCTTCCGGCAGTGGAGATCCTGCTGCAACGCAGCGCCAAGTAGAAGCTGAGTGAGACCCTAGCGCAGCCCAAGGCTGCGCTTTTCATTGAAGGATAACCATGTACCGTGGCACCAAGATCGTAGCAACCATCGGCCCTGCGTCGACCGATTTCGACATTCTCGTCAAGATGATCCGCGCCGGCGTCGACGTCGTACGCCTGAACTTCTCGCATGGCCGGGCGCAGGACCACATCGATCGCGCTGCCCTGGTACGCCGCGCCGCCGCCGAGTGCGGCCGCGAAGTGGCCATCATGGCCGACATGCAGGGCCCGAAGATCCGTGTCGGTAAATTTGAGCAAGGCAAGATTTTCCTGAACAATGGCGATCCCTTCATCCTGGACGCCAAATGGGGCGAGAACGGCGAGCTGGGCAACCAGGAACGCGTCGGCCTCGACTACAAGGCCCTGCCGCGCGACGTCAAGCCGGGCGACAAGCTGCTGCTGAACGACGGCCTGATCGTGCTGGTGGTCGACAAGGTCGTCGGCAACGAGATCTACACCACGACCAAGGTCGGCGGCGAGCTGTCGAACAACAAGGGCATCAACCGCCAGGGCGGCGGCCTGACCGCGCCGGCCCTGACTTCGAAGGACATGGAAGACATCAAGACCGCGATGAGCTTCCAGGCCGACTACCTCGCCATCTCCTTCCCGAAGAGCGCCACCGACATGGAAATGGCGCGCCAGCTGGCCAACATCGCCGGCGAGCCTTTCGGCCACAAGCCGATGATGATCGCCAAGATCGAGCGCGCCGAAGCGATTCCGGTGCTGCAGGAAATCCTGGACGCCTCCGACGGCATCATGGTCGCCCGCGGCGACCTGGCGGTCGAAGTCGGCAACGCGGCCGTGCCGGCGCTGCAGAAGCGCATGATCCGCATGGCGCGCGAATCGAACAAGCTCGCGATCACCGCGACCCAGATGATGGAGTCGATGATCGTCAACGCCGTCCCGACCCGCGCCGAAGTGTCGGACGTGGCCAACGCCGTGCTGGACGGCACCGACGCCGTGATGACATCGGCCGAGACCGCATCGGGCAAGTATCCGATCGAGACCGTCGAAATGATGTCGGCGATCTGCGTGGAAGCCGAGCAGTCCGAATACAACAAGCTGGAAGCCGACTTCCTGAACGTGCAGTTCACCCGCATCGACCAGTCGATCGCCTACGGCACCCTGTTCACCGCCCACCACCTGCGCGTGAAGGCGATCGTGGCGCTGACCGAATCGGGCTCGACCGCGCTGTGGATGTCGCGCCACTCGATCGACACCCCGATCTTCGCGCTGACCCCGTCGCAGACGACCCAGCGCAAGGCTTCGCTGTACCGCAACGTGCGTTCCTTCCACCTGATGCAGGAAGGCGGCAGCCACGCCGTGCTGCGCAAGGCCGAGGAACTCCTCATGCGCGAAGGCGTCGTACGCAAGGGCGACCTGATCGTTGTGACCTGGGGTTCGCCGATGGGGCAGGCCGGCGGCACCAATGCGCTCAAGATCGTGCGTGTTGGCGATGCTGAGAATTTTTTGAAGGAATCCTCGTAAGTTAAACGTCGTTGCCGCGACCAACGTCGTTCCCGCGGAGGCGGGAACCCAAGTTTGCATGAGCTGACGATATGCACGCAAACTTGGACCCCCGCCTTCGCGGGGGCGACGGGGGCGCGGGCAACACTGACGGACGAGGTTCCAACAGGTTTTTTTATTGTTTGGAGCAAAACCATGGCACTCGTATCAATGCGTCAACTGCTGGACCACGCCGCCGAACACGGCTACGGCCTGCCGGCTTTTAACGTCAACAACCTGGAGCAGGTCCAAGCCATCATGGCCGCGGCCGATCAGACCGGCAGCCCGGTGATCATGCAGGCTTCGGCCGGCGCCCGCAAATATGCCGGCGAAGCCTTCCTGCGCCACCTGATCGACGCCGCCGTCGAGGCCTATCCGCACATCCCGGTCGTGATGCACCAGGACCACGGCCAGTCGCCGGCCGTGTGCATGGCCGCGATCCGTTCGGGCTTCACCTCCGTCATGATGGACGGCTCGCTGGAAGCCGACGGCAAGTCGGTCGCCTCCTATGAGTACAACGTCGAAGTCTCGAAGGAAGTCGTCAAGTTCGCGCACTCGATCGGCGTGACCGTCGAAGCCGAACTGGGCGTGCTCGGTTCGCTGGAAACCATGAAGGGCGACAAGGAAGACGGCCACGGCGCGGACCGCACCATGACCCGCGAAGAGCTGCTGACCGACGTCGCGCAAGCCGCCGACTTCGTCGCCAGGACCCAGTGCGACGCGCTGGCGATCGCGATCGGCACCTCGCACGGCGCCTACAAGTTCACCCGCAAGCCGACCGGCGACATCCTGGCCATCGACCGCATCAAGGAAATCCACGCCCGCATCCCGAATACCCACCTGGTGATGCACGGTTCGTCGTCGGTGCCGCAGGAACTGCTGGCGATCATCCGCGAATTCGGCGGCGACATGAAGGAAACCTATGGCGTGCCGGTCGAAGAGATCCAGGAAGGCATCAAGCACGGCGTCCGCAAGATCAACATCGACACCGACATCCGCCTGGCGATGACGGCCGCGATCCGCAAGTACCTGTTCGAGAATCCGTCGAAGTTCGACCCGCGCGACTACCTGAAGCCGGCCCGCGAAGCCGCCACCCAGATCTGCAAGGCCCGCTACATCTCCTTCGGCTGCGAAGGCATGGCTGCGAAGATCAAGCCGATTCCGCTCGAGAAGATGGCTGAGCGTTACAAGGCTGGCGAGTTGTCGCAGATCGTGCAGTAAGTAGCAGAACGCGCAGTAACAGCGAACCCGCTGCGCTAAAACGTCGCCCCCGCGCAGGCGGGGGGCCAAGTTTACGTGGCCGAGCTGCGAACTTGGGTTCCCGCCTGCGCGGGAACGACGGGATAGCGGGAATGACAGCCCGATGCGGCAGCGCGTCAAAAATGACGTAAAATGTCGCACTCCCCACCGGCGGATCCTCCGCCGGTTTCGCTTTATCAAGATACCCCTTCTATGAAAAGCCTCTACCAAGCCACTATTTCCTCCCTGCCACTGCTCGGCCGCGGCAAGGTCCGCGACAACTATGCCGTCGGCGACGACAAGATCCTGATCGTCACCACCGACCGCCTGTCCGCCTTCGACGTCGTGATGAACGAACCGATCCCGGGCAAGGGCATGGTGCTGAACCAGATGAGCGATTTCTGGTTCGAGAAACTCGGTCACATCGTGCCGAACCACCTGACCGGCGTGGCGCCGGAATCCGTGGTGGCGCCTGAGGAAGTGGATCAGGTCAAGGGGCGCGCCGTGGTCGCCAAGCGCCTGAAGCCGATCCTGGTCGAGGCCGTCGTGCGCGGCTACATCATCGGTTCCGGCTGGAAGGACTACCAGGCCAGCGGCGCCATCTGCGGCATCCAGCTCCCTAGCGGCCTGCGCCAGGCCGACAAGCTGCCCGAGCCGCTGTTCACCCCGGCCGCCAAGGCCGACCTGGGCGAGCACGACGAGAACATCAGCTTCGCCGACATGGAACAGCGCATCGGCAGCGAGCTGGCCAACAAGATCCGCGACGTCAGCATCCAGCTGTACAAGACCGCCGCCGACTACGCGGCCACGCGCGGCATCATCATCGCCGACACCAAGTTCGAATTCGGCCTCGACGACAACGGCGTGCTGCACCTGATGGACGAAGTCCTGACCGCCGATTCCTCGCGCTTCTGGCCGGCCGATTCCTATGCGCCGGACATGTCGCCGCCGTCCTTCGACAAGCAGTTCGTGCGCGACTACCTCGAAACTTTGACCGATTGGCAAAAAACCCCGCCGGCACCAAAGCTGCCGCAGGACGTCATCGAGAAGACCCAGGCCAAGTATTTCGAAGCCATCGAACGCCTGACCGGCGAGAAGCTGAAGGTCTGAGATGGCCGATCAGAATCAGAAACCGGCATTGAACCCCGTAGTTGGCGTGATCATGGGTTCCAATTCCGATTGGGACGTGATGCAGCATGCGGTCGCCATCCTCAAGCAGTTCGGCGTGCCGCATGAAGCCCAGGTGATCTCGGCCCACCGCATGCCGGACGAGATGTTCGCCTATGCGACCAGCGCGCGTGGCCGCGGCTTGCGCGCCATCATCGCCGGCGCCGGTGGCGCCGCCCACCTGCCGGGCATGGTGGCCGCCAAGACCATCGTGCCGGTGCTGGGCGTGCCGGTGCCCTCGCGCTACCTGCGCGGCGAGGACTCCCTGCTGTCGATCGTGCAGATGCCGAAAGGCGTGCCGGTGTCGACCTTCGCCATCGGCGAGGCCGGCGCCGCCAACGCGGCCCTGACCGCGGTCGCGATGCTGGCCGCCACCGATGACGCGCTGGCCGCGCAGCTGGAAGACTTCCGCGCGAAGCAGACCGCCGCCGCCAAGGCCATGACCCTTCCGCTTGAATCATAAGTGTCATAAGTGATGAGTGATGAGTGATCAGTCTGTGAAACCGTTTCTGCCCGCCGCCAACCCGTCCACCTGGCTGGGCGTGATGGGCGGCGGCCAGCTGGGCCGCATGTTCGCCCAGGCGGCGCAAGCCATGGGCTACAAGGTGGCCGTGCTGGAACCGTCGGCCGATTGCCCGGCCGGGCAGGTGGCCGAGCATCTGGTCGAAGCCGCTTATACGGATGCCGCCGGCCTGGACGCGCTGGCCGCCCAATGCGCAGCGGTGACCACCGAATTCGAGAACGTGCCGGCCGACAGCCTCTCGCGGCTGGCGCAACAGGTCTTCGTGGCACCGAACGCCCATGGCGTGTCGGTGGCCCAGGACCGCATCGCCGAGAAGTCCTTCTTCGTGGCCTGCGCGGACAAATCCGGCGTGATGCCGGCGCCGCACAAGGTGATCACATCGGCGGAAGACGTCGACGCCATCGCCGCTGATGTTGCCGATGAGCTGCTGCCCGGCATCCTGAAAACGGTGCGCATGGGCTATGACGGCAAGGGCCAGGTGCGCGTGCGGTCGCGCGAGGACGTGCGCGCCGCATGGGAGTCCATGGGCAAGGTGACCTGCCTGCTGGAGAAGATGCTGCCGCTGGCCTACGAGGTATCGGTGCTGACCGCGCGCGGCCATGACGGCGCCTCGGTCGTGTATCCGATCGCCGAGAACGTGCACCGCGACGGCATCCTGTTCACCACCACCGTGCCGGGCCCGAACGTGTCGCCCGAGTGCGCGCGCAAGGCGCAGGATGCGGCGCGCGCGATCGTCGCCGAACTCGGTTACGTCGGCGTGCTGTGCATCGAGTTCTTCGTGCTGGCGGATGGTTCGCTGGTCGTCAACGAGATGGCGCCGCGTCCGCACAACAGCGGCCACTACACCATCGACGCCTGCGTGACCAGCCAGTTCGCGCAGCAGGTGAGGGCGATGGCGCGCCTGCCGCTGGGCGACGTGCGCCAGCATTCCCCCAGTGTGATGCTGAATATCCTGGGCGACGTCTGGTTCGACGGCGACAGCACGACGCCTCGCGAGCCGGCCTGGGACCGGGTGCTGGCCCTGCCGGGCGCCAACCTGCACCTGTACGGCAAGGACGATCCGCGCCGCGGCCGCAAGATGGGCCACGTGACCTTCGTCGCGCCGACCCTGCTTGAAGCGCAGCGCCAGTTCGAAGCCGCCTGCGCCATCCTGGGGATCGCGCCGTGAGTGAGCTTCAGCAGTCGGCGGAAGCCGGTCAGGCCGGGATCGACGCGGGCGCACGCGCGCTCGAAGCCGGCAAGCTGGTCGCCTTCCCGACCGAGACCGTGTACGGCCTGGGCGCCGACGCCGAGAATCCGGCGGCCGTCGCCGCCATCTATGCCGCCAAGGGCCGCCCGCAGGATCATCCGGTGATCGTCCACGTGGCGCCCGGCGCCGCCCTCGATTACTGGTGCGCCGACATCCCTTCCGAGGCGTATCAGCTGGCCGAGGCCTTCTGGCCCGGCCCGCTGACCATGATCCTCAAGCGCGCGCCGAACATTCCCGATGCCGTCTCCGGCGGCCAGGACACGGTCGGCATCCGCTGCCCATCGCACCCGGTGGCGATCCGCCTGCTGCAGGCCTTCAAGGGCGGCAGGGGAGGCGTGGCGGCGCCGTCGGCCAACAAGTTCGGCCACGTCAGTCCGACCACCGCCCAGCACGTGCGCGATGAATTCGGCAACGACGAACGCATTGCCGCGGTGCTGGACGGCGGCCAGAGCGAGGTCGGGATCGAATCGACCATCGTCGACCTGTCGCGCCTGCGGACCCATGGCCCGGTGCTGCTGCGCCCCGGCCACATCTCGGCCGAGGCCGTTGCCGCGGTGATCGACCGGCTGCCGGCCCGCCCGGACGCCCCCGGGGCAGACCCCGCGGCCCCGCGCGCATCCGGCACACTAGAATCGCACTACGCGCCGCACACGCCGGTGGCAATGCAGGACACGGCCACCCTGGCCGCCACCCTGGAGCGCCTGCATGCCGCCGGCCGCAAGGTCGCGCTGATCCACTATTCTCCGCTGCCGCCGGTGCACGCCGAGATCGCCCTGCCGGCCACGCCGGACGGGTTCGCGCATGCCTTGTACGCGGCGCTGCGCGCGATGGACGGCGCCGGCGCCGACCTGATCCTGGTCGAGGCCCCGCCCCAGGATGGCGCCTGGCTGGGCGTCAACGACCGCCTGCGCCGCGCCGCGCACGGGTCGACCGGGATCGTGCACGGACTGATAAACAACACTACCGAGCTCTGATACAAACGAAGACTTCTCAAACGGGCATGTAGAAGGCATGCTTGTGGGAAATTGAGTGACGCGCGACCCGCGCCATTCCAACGTCGTCCCCGCGCAGGCGGGGATCCAAGTTTGCTCGCGCTATCGAGACGCAAACAGAACTTGGGTCCCCGCCTGCGCGGGGACGACGTGTTTAGAAGCCTCGTTTTGTCAGAAGGACATCCCCATGCGTTCGCTCCCTACCCTGGGCCTCAGCCTCGGCCTGGGCATCCTGCTTGCCGCTTGCAGCGGCGGCACCACCACCGGCGGCACCCCGGCCGGCGTCGCCAATCCCGATCCGCTGCCCGCGCCCATCCGCGGCAGCCTGGTCGGCCAGGCTTCCTCGGTCGCCGTGAGTGTCGGCGGCGCCAGCCTGACCACCCTGTCGCCGTCGGTGCTGGCCGGCTTCCTGGAATCGGCCCAGACCGGCACCCTGGCGGTGGCCGGCCAGCCCCAGTGTTCGGTCTCGGTCTACCGCGTGCACTACAACACCATCGGCGGCGCCGGCGAGGCGACCGATGCCAGCGCGGCCATCTTCGTGCCTTCCGGCGGCGGCAATTCCTGCAGCAATTCGCGGCCGGTGCTGCTGTACGCCCACGGCACCTCGCTGCAGAAGTCCTATGACATGGCCGATATCGCCAACAACACGGAAGCGCGCCTGGCCGCCGCCGTGTTCGCGGCCCAGGGCTTCATCGTGGTGGCGCCCAACTACGCCGGCTATGGCGGCTCCTCGCTGGGCTATCACCCCTACCTCGACCGGGTGCAGGAATCGGCCGACATGATCGATGCCCTGCGCGCGGCGCGCAGCAGCTTCGGCGCCATTGGCGTGCGCGATTCCGGCAAGCTGATGGTCACCGGCTATTCGCAGGGCGGCTTCGTGGCGCTGGCCACCCAGCGCGCGATGCAGGAACTGGGCAACGCCGAGTTCACGCTCACCGCCGCGGCCGGCATGTCGGGGCCGTATGCGATCGCCCGTTTCGGCGACGACCTGTTCGGCGGCGCGCCGCGCGATGGCGCGACCGTGATCGTGCCGACCATCATCAACGCGGCCCAGCACGCCAGCGCGGCGATCTACCGCACGCCCGCCGAGGTCTACGAGGCGCAGTACACCGCCACCATCGTCGACCTGGTGCCGGGCACCCTGGGCAGCAGCGAGCTGGTCAGTCAGGGCAAGCTGCCCGCGACGGCGCTGTTCGCGGCCGACTCAATGCCACAGGCGGCGGGCTCTACCCAGTATTTTGGCGCCAACAACCTGGTCCGCAGCGATTACCGCGCCGCCTACCTGGCGGACATGGCGGCCCACCCCTGCGACCAGAGCGCGGCCGCGCCCCTGGGCTGCGCGCCCGCACACAATCTGCGCAAATGGCTGGTAAGGAACGACCTGCGCAGCTACCTGCCGGTTGCGCCGACCCTGCTGTGCGGCGGCCATGACGATCCGACCGTGCCGTACTTCAACACGACCGCGACGGCCGCCTATTTCCGTGCCCGCGGCGCGGCCATTACCGAGCTCGACATCGACGACACGCCCAGCCTGAACGACCCCTACCGTTCGGCCAAGGCCGGCTTCGTGACGGCCAGGACCATCCTGCGCGCCGCCAACGGCGACGCCGCCGTCGCGTCCAGCTATCACGCCGGCCTGGTCGCTCCTTTCTGCATGGCGGCGACCCGCGATTATTTCCAGTCGGTACTGTCTCGCTAAGGCTTGATTCGAATACACTTCTTTACATAGGACAAGCCCGGTGGCGTTGCTATAATCGCCAGCGCCCACCGGCTTCATCAGCACACTGTTGTAAATATTGTTGTCGAGAAACGGCCTCAAAGCCTTTTCCGCTATACAACTAGTGCGAACACTGGCATATTAGTTGGGATACGAATAGCACGGGCGTTCGTTTCAAAAGCAAAGAAAAACTCATCTAGGAGACACAATGCGTAAGACCTCTTTCGCGCTCGCGCTGCTGACCGCGGCCGTTCTGACCGCCTGCGGTGGTAACGGCCCTCGCGGCGGCGACCAGACGCCCAAGACCAAATTCAGCAACCAGATCACCTTCGGCGACAGCCTTTCCGACGTCGGCACCTATGCCGTCGGCGGCGTGGCAGCGCTGGGCGGCGGCCAGTACACGATCAACGGCAACAACACCTCGGTCAGCCCTGAACTGACCGGCAAGAACTACACCCAACTGATGGCAGCCCAGCTCGGCCTGCCGGTCCCGTGCGCGGCCCAGACCGGCCTGCAGGGCACCGCATCCGCAGGCTTCTCGGTGCCGGTCACCGACCATCCGGAATGCTTCAACTACGCCCAGGGCGGCGCCCGCGTGACCAACCCGATCGGCCCGGGCAACAAGGCGCTCGACAAGCCGGGCGCGATCTCGCTGGGCCAGATGACCGTGCCGGTCGTCACCCAGATCGCCAACCACCTGAAGAAGGTCGGCGGCAAGTTCAAGGGCGATGAACTGGTCATCGTCATGGCAGGCGGCAACGACGTGCTGGAACAGCTCGGCGAACTGTCGGCCGGCGCCACCGCCGCCGGCGGCCAGGCCCTGGCGCAGAGCCTGGTGGCCCAGCTGGCTCCGGGCACCGCCAACCCGGCCACCGGCGCCGCCGCGATCGGCGCAGCGATCCAGGCCGAAGCCGCCAAGGGCAGCGCCGCCCCGGCCATCATCACGGCCGCGATCACCGCCGCCGCCCAGAACGGCAACACCGCCGCCCTCGCCAACGCCACCGCCATCGGCAACAAGGCAGGCGCCGACGCGCAAGCCGCCGGCCTGGCGTACTCGGCCGCCCACGGCCCGGACCTGGTCAAGGCCCTGGGTACCGCCGGCGCCGAACTGGGTGCACTGGTCAAGACCCAGATCGTGGCCAACGGCGCCGGCTATGTGGTCGTGAACAACCTGCCGGACGTGTCGATCTCGCCGTCGGCGAAGGCGCAGTCGGCCGATACCCAGAAGCTGATCCAGGCCATGGTTGCCGCCTTCAACGACCAGCTGAAAGCTGCCGTCGGCGGTGACGCCAAGGTGCTGTACGTCGACCTGGCCGCCATCAGCCGTGACCAGTCCGTCAATCCGACGCCCTACGGCCTGACCAACACCTCGACCCCGGCCTGCGACCTGAGCGCCGCCAAGAATCCGCTGGGTTCCTCCCTGGTCTGCAACAAGAACAATCTGATCGCTGGCGACGTCAGCCACTACATGTTCGCCGACTCCGTGCACCCGACCCCGTTCGAGTACTCGCTGATCGCGCGTTATGTGCTGGAGCAGATGACCGTCAAGGGCTGGCTGTAATTTTCACGGATAAGAACAAGGAAAACTCATGAATGCACGTATCAATTTCGTGAAACTGCTGGTGGCCGCGGGCGCGCTGGCCGCCGCGACCGGTGCTTCGGCGCAGTCGGCGGGCCAGTTCACCGTGTCGGTGGGCGCCAACATGCTGAAACCGCACGTGACCAGCGGCGCGATCTCGGCGCCGGCACTGCCGAACTCGCTGGGCGRCGTCAGCAAGGACACCCAGCCGGTAGCCGTCATCACCTACGGCCTGACCGACAACATCTCGGTCGAGACCGCGATCGGCACCCCGTACAAGCACAAGCTGTACGGCGCCGGCTCCATCACCGGCACCGGCCAGCTGGGCACCGTCGAGGCCCTGCCGGCGATCGCCCTGCTGCAATACCGCTTCTTCTCGCCGAACGCGATGATTCGTCCCTTCGTCGGCCTGGGCGTGACCTATGCGATGTTCCAGAAGGAAACCGGCTCGTTCGCGATGACCGCCCTGACCAACCCGGGCGGCGGCACCGCGACCACCTTCCGCATCGATAACAAGTGGACCTATTCGGGTCAGGTCGGCCTGCAGTTCAACATCAACGAAAAGTGGTTCGCCAACGCGGCCTTCATCAAGACCAAGCTGAACACCGATGTGCATTTCTCGACGAATCAGGAGCAGCACATGAAGCTGGATCCGGACTCGTACATCCTGTCGGTCGGCTACAAGTTCTAAGCCGCTTGTTCCCGGGCTGAACCGCTCTTGAAAACCCCGCTTCGGCGGGGTTTTTTCTTGCCCGTTCATGAAAAGGTGG
Organism: Massilia sp. 05N420; assembly: GCF_056397205.1. NCBI lineage: Bacteria > Pseudomonadati > Pseudomonadota > Betaproteobacteria > Burkholderiales > Oxalobacteraceae > Massilia > Massilia sp. 05N420. Next base: position 4,979 of record NZ_JBFTMX010000036.1, on the reverse strand, counting down.
CGCGGTAGGCGGGCGGCAGGCCGATGGGGTAGAACATGCCGCTGAAGGCCGCCACGATCAGGACCGCCAGCACGGCTCCCAGCGCGATCGTTCCCCAGGCGGCGCGCTCGCGCACGGCCGGCGTCATCGGAGCCGGCAGGCGGCGCCGCAGCGCGCAGGCCAGGTGGACGAACAGCGCCGCCACTGCCAGGCCGTAGTAGGGCACGAAGAACAGCGGCCAGGGGCGGATCTGCAGGCCGGCCGCGGCAAAGTAGAAGTTCGTGTCCAGGCCGAGCACGGCGCGTCCGGACAGCACCGACACCACGTGCACCAGCAGGAAGAAGGCCAGGTAGGCGCCCGACCACGCCTGCAGGCGCTCGAAGAGCGGGCGGCGCGGCGCTCCGCCTCGTACGCGGCGCACGAGCATCCACAGCCCCGATCCTGCCTGGACGGCGACGCCGAGCAGCAGCAGCGCCTCCATCGCCGGCACGCGGCTCACTAGCCGCACCGCCCGCATGAAGGCGATGTGCGCGCCGATGCCGCGCAGCGCGGCGAGGTGGTTCGCCAGGTGCACCAGCACGTAGGCGGCAACAAGAGCGGCCGCGATCCGGTGCAGCCTGCGCGGCAGTTCCGCCGGCCTATGCATGGAAGGGGCAGGCATGAAGGGCCTCCTTTGCCGGCGGGACAGCCGCGGCGGGCGGGCGCGGCGTCAGCACCAGCCGCAGTCCGCCGGCGGGACGCAGGGTCACCTGCATGCGCGGCTCGGGCACCGCCTGGCCGGGCGCCGGCGCGAGCGTGAAGCGCTGCACCAGCATCGCCAGGGCCAGCGCCATTTCCATCGAGGCGAAACCGTTGCCGATGCAGACCCGCGGCCCGGCGCCGAAGGGGATGTAGGCGCCACGCGGCAGCTCGCGCGTGGCTTGCGCGTCGAAGCGTGCCGGATCGAAGCGCTCCGGCTCCGGGAACCAGCGCGCATCGCCCTGGGCGACGAAGAAGGGGATCGTCACCAGGCTGCCCTTCGGCACCAGCCAGCCGCCGATCCACACGTCCTCGATCGCACGGCGCATCAGCACGCCGGGAACGGGCGGATAGCGGCGCAGGGTTTCCTTGACCAGGGCCGCCAGCAGGGGCAGCCGCGCCAGGTCGGCCATCGCCGGCACCCGCGGACCGAGCACCGTGTCGACTTCGTGAGCCACGCGCGCGGCCAGGAGCGGATCGGCGGCCAGCGCCCACGCTGCCCAGGCCAGCGCGGTGGCGGTGGTCTCGTGGCCGGCCAGGAAGATCGTCATCAGCTGGTCGCGGATCTCGTCTTCAAGCAGCGGTGCGCCGCTTGTCTCGTCGCGCGCCGCCAGCAGCATGCCGAGCAGGTCGTCGTCCCTGCCGGCGCCGGCGCCGCCGCGGCGTGCTCGGATGTGCGAACGCACCAGGCCGTCCAGCAGGCGCAGTTCCTTGCGCTTGCGCGCCTGGCGCGGCAGCGGCGCCCAGGCCGGCATCGCGAAGGGCAGGAACATCTCGGCATAGCCGATCGCCGCCAGCGTGCGGATCGCCTGTTCGATGCGCGCCGTGTCCTGTTCCACCCTGCTGCCGAACATCGTGCGCAGGATGATGTCCATGGCCAGCATGTTCATCGTGTGCTCGGCATCGACCGCGGCGCCGTCGTCGGCTTGCAGCTTGTCGAAGGCGTCGGCCGCCGCCGCCGTCACCTGGATGGCGTAGGCATCGAAGCGCTTCGGGCTGAAGGCCGGCAGCAGGGAGCGGCGCTGGCGCTGCCAGGTCTCGCCCTCGGTGATCATCACGCTCCTGCCGTGCAGCTGGCGCATGACCTTGATGTGCTGCTCGTAGCGGATGAAGGAACGCGCCTTGTCGACCAGCGCTTCGCGCACCTGGTCCGGGTGCATGAAGGCATAGTGGTGCAGCCAGCCGTGGCGCATGTAGACCGTGTCGCCGTAGCGGTGCCGGGCCTGGCGCCAGAAGCCGAGGTAGTCGTCTTCCATGTCGGCCAGCAGGCCCAGGCCGAAGGCGCGGTCACGCGGACCGGGCGGGCGGGATTGCTTCCTCATCTGCATACTCATCGGCAAACTCCAGTCGGTAGACCCAATCGGCTTCTTCGTGCGCGACGTCGCGCGCCAGCTGGGCGGGGCTGCGGCCGGTCTGCGCCTTGCATTCGCGCGCCATGTGCGACTGGTCCGCGTAGTCGCATTCCTGGGCATGGCTGGCGAGGTCCAGCGGCTGGCCGGCAAAGTAGCGCCGCTGGGCGCTCAGGAAACTGCGCTCGCCGCGGCGCAGGCGGTTCAGGGTCTGCAGGTTCGTTCCCAGCTCGCGCAGGGCCAGGCGCTGCAGCTGGCGCGGCCCGATCCCGAGCACGCTGCTGGCCATCCCCAGCGTGATGCGGCTGCCCATGCGGCGGATGCGCAGCCAGGCCGGCAGCTTGTGGTGCCGGGTGTGCTCGACGATGCAGCGCTCGACCAGGGCCTGGCGGGCCGCCGTCGAGGCGGCGACGAACACGGTGTCGGCCAGTTCGCGGCCGCGCGCGGGGAGTACTTCGTGCGCCGGGAAGAACCTGTCCTGCAGCGGCGCCAGGTCGATGCCGAACAGGGCCTGGAAGGCGTCCGGATAGAACATCGCCATGAAGGCCCAGGTATCGCCGCGGTTGCGCGAGACGACCGGATGGGTCTGGCAACCGCTGAGCACGCAGCCGGACATCAGCTGACCCTGCTGCCCGCCGCCATTCGACAGCAGCTCGGCCTCGCCCTCCAGGAACCAGGTCATCACGCAGTGGGCGCTGGCGGGAAAGCGGTTCAGCAGCTGCTCGCCCTGCAACGCGCTGCCGCGGGTATCGCGCAGGATGAAGCCGCGCACGAAAGGCGACACTTCCACCGAAGGCTGGTACAGGCGCGCAATGGGCAATCGCAGGGAGGACGGAGCATTCATGATCGGTATTGTCCAATTGTTATTGATAGCAATATAGAACGATCACGACATGGCGTGGGCAGTTTGCAGGCGTAAAAAAGGGCGCTGTCTGCATTAAGTGTTGAATCTGCCSAGCGCCGCTCTCAAAAAGGCRTCTGGACTGGYAATGCGCTGCCCATCCAGCGCCCAGCGCCAGCCGAAGTAGTGGTYCAGGTAACGGCTGGCGACGCCGCGGAAAGGCAGCAGCCAGGTGCGCATCCGGCTGTGATAGGCGTTGACGTTCTGGATGTGCAGCGCACCGCGCTTTCGTTCGCCGGCGCTCGCGTTGATGGCCTCATGCGAAATCCCGACCTCCCGCGCGAATGCCGGGTAGGCCGCATGGCTGTCGGTCACCAGCAGCACGTCGGGTGCCAGGCGCGGTCCCAGGTGTTGCACCAGCTGCCGCTTGCTGACGCTGCCCTTGCCGGTCACGGCGTCGATGGTCTGGCCGCTGCGATCGCGTGCCACCAGGATGCACACTTGTTCATTCGAGATCCCACGCTTTGTCGCCTTGCCGCCGCGCTTTCGTGGCGGACGATCGAGATGTCTGGAACCCTTGTGCGATTCGAGCACATACATCTCATCGGCTTCCGCAATGCCGCTCAGCCGCTGCGGGCGGTCATCCTTGCTCAGGGCCAGGAAACGGTGGCGCCATCGAAAACTGGTCGCGCTCGCCACGCCGATCTCGCGCGCCGAGCGGCGCACGCTGCGGGAGTCGAGCCAGTGCGCCTTGTGGCGCAGCCGGGCCAGCGGCGTGCCGCTGAGCAGGTTGAAGGTGCGGCGGCAGCTATGGCAGCGGTAGCGCTGCAGTCCGTGCGCATGGCCGTGGCGATAGGGTTTGTCGGCCTGACAGTGCGGGCAGCAAAGTGGCGTGGCGGGTTGTTCGACGATCTCGAGTACACGCTCAAGGCCGGCCGCCGATTGCAGCAGGTCGAGCAGGCGGTCGCGCTGGCGCCGCGTTAGAGAGGACAGGCGTTGCAGGAACTGTTCGAACTGCCGTGCTTGCATGGGGCCTCCGTCAACGGTTCAGGTCGACTTTGGACCGCAGGCTTGCAGAAAAGATTCCACACTTGGCGCGAACAGCGCCAAAAAAAACCCGCTCGGAAGCGGGTTTCTTGTCGGTCAGGCGATCATCAGAACGCCGCGATGCCGGTCTGCGCACGGCCCAGGATCAGGGCGTGGATGTCGTGCGTGCCCTCATAGGTGTTGACCACCTCGAGGTTGACCATGTGGCGGATGATGCCGAACTCGTCSGAGATRCCGTTACCGCCCAGCATGTCGCGCGCGACGCGGGCGATGTCCAGCGCCTTGCCGCAGGARTTGCGCTTCATGATCGAGGTGATCTCGACGGCGGCGGTGCCCTCGTCCTTCATGCGGCCCAGGCGCAGGCAGCCTTGCAGGCCCAGGGTGATCTCGGTCTGCATGTCGGCCAGCTTCTTCTGCACCAGCTGGTTCGCGGCSARGGGYTTRCCGAACTGCTTGCGGTCCAGCACGTACTGGCGCGCGGTGTGCCAGCAGTCTTCCGCCGCRCCSAGCGCGCCCCAGGCGATGCCGTACCTGGCCGAGTTCAGGCAGGTGAACGGMCCCTTCAGGCCGCGCACTTCCGGGAAGGCGTTTTCTTCCGGGCAGAACACCTCGTCCATGACGATCTCGCCGGTGACGGAAGAGCGCAGGCCGAACTTGCCGTGGATCGCCGGAGCGCTCAAGCCCTTCCAGCCCTTTTCCAGCACGAAGCCGCGGATCGCGCCTTCGTCGTCCTTGGCCCAGACCACGAACACGTCGGCGACCGGRGARTTSGTGATCCACATCTTGGAGCCGGTCAGCGAGTAGCCGCCGTCCACTTTGCGGGCGCGGGTGACCATCGAGGCCGGATCCGAACCGTGGTTCGGCTCGGTCAGGCCGAAGCAGCCGATCCATTCGCCGGTGGCCAGYTTCGGCAGGTATTTCTGCCTGGTCTCTTCATTGCCGAATTCAAAGATCGGCACCATCACCAGCGAGGATTGCACGCTCATCATCGAGCGGTAGCCGGAATCGACGCGCTCGACTTCGCG